>CAVJJO010000069.1:0-15128 GCA_963649665.1 Bacteroidaceae bacterium
AATAGGTCAAGAATTAGAGAATTAAAGAATTTCCCCAATATGTTGAAGAGATAGAATTACAGGAAGGCTTGACAAGTCAAGCCGAAGAATTTGAAAGTTTCCCGAATTCCGAGAACGCACATACGTACATTGCCCATTGAACGTACATGCATTGCCCATTGAACGTACGTGCATTGCCCATTGAACGTACGTGCGTCTAGCATTGGTCTGAAGCGTATGGGTGGCGTTAGCAGCTGCCCATGGGGGTGACGTTTTCAAAACGTCACGCTCTACACGGCCATTCAAAGCGAAGCCAAGCAAAAGCCTCCGTGAGGCCGCGCTCATCTGTCAAGTTGAAAACTTGACCCCCATGAGCGCTCCCATGCCCGCATCGCCTCACAACCTCGCGCTCATCAGTCAAGACTGGAGTCTTGACCCCCATGCGCTTCGCCCCTTGCGCTTCGCACGAAAATGGCGAAAGTTGTTTTAAACGCTTGCTAAGCTTTGTGTTGGTCCATAATTTCCTGATAGAGTTTTATGTAGTCGGCGTAGCGTTCCGTCTTTTCAAAATTAGCTTCGGCGAACTGTCGGCAGGGCTGACGGAAGTGGTCGGCACCGAGCGAACGAATCTCGCGCACGGCACGGAGAAGTCCGTCGACGTCGCCTTGTTCCACCACGCGCCCCGTGGCGGGGGTGATGGACTCTATGCTACCTCCTGTGCGATAAGTGACGACAGGTGTGCCGCAGGCTATGGCTTCGAGGTTGACGGTAGGATAGTTGTCCTGCCACGTAGGATTGACGAAGGCGGTGGCTGCGGCATAGAGGGCGGCAAGTTGTGCCACGTTCTCCGTGCGGCGTATGCCGACGACGCCTTCGGGGAGGAGACGTTGCTGAGCGGGGGTGACGCCTACCATCACGAGCACTTCGTCGCGCTGGAGTTTGCGGCTGAGCGCCATGAGGTCGTCCCATCCTTTTTCCTTGCACCATATGCTGGCAAGGCCGAGAACCACGCTGCGTCCCTCAAGACCATAGCGCTGCACCACGTCGTCCGTGGGTTGCGGCCGGAAGGTGCTGAGGTCTATGCCGTTGTGGATGACGCGCATGGGATAGTCCTTGAAGAACGACTTGCGGAGTTCGCCTTCCATCCATTCCGACACGGGCACTATGGTGAGTTGTTCGGGAGGCAGAGAGGTGAAAGCCCGGCGTTTGTCCGCATAGTTGCGGTGTGAACGATCCATCATCCAACTTTTGGGAAAGAGCGTACGTTGCGGACAGTTGTGACACCCCGTTTGCCAACGGTTGCAACCGGCATACGTATAGTAGTAGCAGTGGCCGGTATAGAGCCAACAGTCGTGAACGGTCCATACCACAGGCACTCCGCTCTCACGCAAATAGCGGAAGAGAATGGGATAGTTGAGGAAATAGCCGTGAATGTTGTGGATGTGCACGATGTCGGGCTTTAACTGCTCAAGCCGATGCACGAAAGCACGCGTGGCGGACGTGGACCCGAGTCCGTGGCGGTCGAGGAAACGGGTTTGAAGGCCGTGGATGGCCACATCGAGTTTGTTTCCTACTGGCACGATGTGCGAGGTGCAAGGGCGCACGCCGTCGCGTCCGCGGCTGTAGGCCACATAGCTGTCCCATCCGGCAGCCATGGCGCAGTCGCCTATTTCCTGCATGATGCGCCCCGTGGAAGTGGAGGTGCGCAGAACGGGATTGATTTGGAGTAAACGTGGCAACGGTTTGGAATTTTGAGATTATAGAAATAAACGAAAAAAGACTCGCGCAATTCTGGTGCGAAGCGCATGGAGGTCAAGGCTCTAGCCTTAACTGCTCTACACGGCTTCTCAAAACAACGCATGAGGCGCTAGCGCATGGAGGTCAAGACTCCAGTCTTGACTGCTCTACACGGGTGTCAACTGTCGCCCATGGGGGTGACGTTTTCAAAACGTCACGCTCTATACGGCCATTCAAAGCGAAGCCAAGCAAAAGCCTCCGTGAGGCTGCGCTCATCTGTCAAGTTGAAAACTTGACCCCCATGAGCGCCCCCATGCCCGCTTCGCTTGCAAATACCACTTGAATATATGTTCGGGGTATTTAAACTTTTGCAAGATCTTCAAAGAGGCGAATCCACATGTCCATCACGCGTTCTTCAGAGAACGTGTTGCGCACGAGGAGTGCGTTCGTGCCGAGTCGGCGGCGCATGGGAAGATCGTTCATCACGTTTGCCATGGCCGTGACGAGAGCGGCAGAGTCGCCATCTTTAACGAAGTAACCGTTCTCGCCCGGACGGATAATGTCGCGCGGACCGGTCTTGAAGTTGTAGGAAACGACGGGAAGTCCGCAAGCCATGGCTTCTATCATTACCATGGGGAAACCCTCGTAACGTGAAGTCATGAGAAGGAAAGCACTTGAAGTGTATACCTTTTCTATGTCTTTCACTGGAGCGTGGAGTTTCACGCTAGAAGCGATGCCGAGGCGTTCGGCTTGCTGCAAGAGGAGGTCGTGCCATTCGCCCTGTCCGTAGATGTCGAGCGTCCAGTCGGAAAGGTCGGGATGGGTGTGCATGAGTTCTGCCCACACGTTGAGCATGCGGTCGAAACCCTTCTGGTGGTCCAGGCGTCCTACGGCTACCACATGCTTTGCCGTGAGGTCGGCCGTAGAGGCGGGACGGAAAAGAGCGGCGTTGGGGATGACTTCTATGTTTGCCATCCGTGGCCAATAGCCGCGATCCTCCTGGGTGAGCACCACGAAGCGGTCGAAACGCCGTGCAAGGCGTTCGTCGGTACGCGTGCGAATCCGGTCAATGAGGCGAAGAAGTCCGTGACGGCCGTACTGCAGACGGAAGAACTTGCTGTAGTGTATCTCAAGCACCTTCTTGCTGCCGTCCTTGAGGGAAGGAATGAACGACGACTCGCAGGGGAAGAGGCTTACGGTGATGTCGGGGCGTTCGGCATTGAGCAAAGCCGAAAGCCGACGGCGATGGCGACAGCGGCGCATAAGGTAACCGGCAATCTTGCCAAGCGGTGAGCGTGCGTTGTCGTCGGAATAATTGACGCCAAGATCTACCATACGCACCCCATCGGGCAGGGGGTAGAACGTTGACCGATTGTGCTGGTCGGTGGTGACGATGACTATCTCCCACCCTTTCTGCTCCACGAGGTAACGCACCTTGTTGAGCAACACGCGCTCCATACCGCCGGGATTGTAAAGGGAATGTATGCAGTAAACTATCTTCATGCTGTAGGAAGAGCTTGGGATTTACACATTTCTTCTGCTTCTATGTCATCCTCTTCAACATCATTTTCATCTGGAAGGCAAAGTAAAGGACAGAACACAAGGAATATGTCTGTGGAAACTTTGAACCAAATTATGAAATTGAGAAGAACAACGAGCATAATGGGAATTCTTACCGAAGGTAAGCGCTTCGCACAACACATTCCTGTAACGATGATAAACAAAGAGAAGCAGGTCAAGCCTATCAAGCCAAAATAGAAAAGGAAGCGCGAATAACCCACGTCTGTCATCATATAGAAGCCTTTGTAGGTTTTGCCCACATAATATGGGTCTATAGAGGTTGAAGCCATACGTCCGTCACCTATTATCCAACAACGGGCGTTATCGGGGGTAATAAACGTACCTTTCAACTGCTCGTTGGACGAGACTTCCCATTTTCCTTTTTCGACAAGCGAGAAAAAGCCTTCAAATCCAAACTTAATATTGTGTTGCCATCGTGAATCGTTTTGATAGAGATTGGTCGCAACAATTATACCGCAAACCAGGAACAGACCGAAGAACCAACGCAAGAATCCTAATTGCGGTCGGTTTTTTCCAAAAGAAAAAAGAAGTGCAATAAACAAATATATCAGCGATAAGCCAACGCCAAGAATAGTTGTACGGGCAATCATATTTCCAATAAGAGCTATCAAGAAATAAGAAATAACGAGCAAGGCTATCCCATACTTTGTTTTTGGTGCATCGCTCTTCACCAATTGGCAAAGATAGCCCACCAGAAGTACAAGCACAGCACTGAAACGTCCACCTGCAACATCGAGAGCGCAACCCAATCCGTAGAGGCGACCTGGATTTTTTCCCATAAATCCTTCGCCGTCCAAAATGCTATCAACAAACATTTTTACATTGACGTTGGAGTCTATTGCAATCGCCAACAAACACTGAAACACGCAGACAGCGACCAAATAGCTTACAATAAATCCATACGTAACTCTACCATGTACATATTTTATACACTGCACTACGAAGTATCCGGCACCGAGCCAAGTCCACATGGAAACGATATACGACAAATAGGAATTGTCTGGCGTGGAATTGTAGACCATTGTAGCAAAACTTGCCAACGAAACGGCAAGCGCCATCAACGACAAGTTGAAAAGGTCACTTCGCATTTGCGGACGACGATTTTTTGCCATCTGCATAAGAAATACGACAAGTCCACACGCAGCCATCATCATTTTCGTATTAGCAGCCGTGAAGAATGTAAATACGAATGGGAAGAAGAAAAAACTTGTGACGATTCCCGTCAGCAATATAGCCAAAGCTTTTATCATATCTATTCTGACAATAAACGATGCGACAATTTACTTATACATCACAGAATATAGAAGTTTTATTACTACTACGTAATGCAGCCAAACTGCCCAGAACTGTCCTTTTGAAGCCAACCACTCTACAAATTTGATACGTTTGTTCACGTTCGGGTCTGACCATATAAACGGATTGGCTTCGGGATACCATTTTTTCCATTCCTTATAAAGTTCTGTATCGGAAGAACAGAGGAAAGGCCATTTAATAAGGAGCATAAACGAGTAGAGCTGAACGTCTATGCTATCCCCATACAGGGATTTCATATAGGCTAGCAAATCTTCGGAATTGCTTCTCAACGATTCCAAATGTTGGGACGTAAAGTGACGCGTGATGGACGACACATTTCCCTGTTCGTAGTGATAAAGTGGTAGGGAAACGTAAGCCACATTTGTGGCGTGAGGAAAAAGTTTCATCATTGTGATGTCCTCTCCCATTGCTTTCCCCTCAGGAAAGGTGATGTGGTTGTCCACATAGAGAGAACGCTTCACAAGCTTGTTCCACACATTATACTTCAATTTTCCGCAAAGTATTCCGTGCAATGCATCGTATGGCGTGCTGTAAGAAGGTTGCGACAAATAGCGTTCTTTGTCGGGATAGGTGATATAATAGTCACACCAGACAATCTCTGCATGCTTTTCCTGTGCTGCTTTATAAAGCTTTTCTAGTGCATTAAGCTCCACGAAGTCATCACTGTCGCAATGGAATACATATTCACCTGTTGCAGCTGCAAGTCCCGTATTACGGGCTGCTGGTAAACCTTTGTTTTGGTTGTGGTGCAAAATGCGAACACGTTCTGCGTGCTGCGGATATTCCGACAGGACATCTTCAAGGATGTCAATGCTCTTGTCGGGACTGGCATCGTCAACAAACACATACTCCACGTCGGGCAATGTTTGCTCCATCAGCGAACGGACGCACCGTGATATATAGTTTTCTACCTTGTAGACCGGAATGATTACTGATACTTTTGGCATAGCAAAAAGTTTTATTCCAACCCTATCCACCCCTTGCAACGAATTGGAGCAGAAGTAAAATCGGGAGTACTATCGGGATTGAACCAAACGGTGGGAATAATGATGTTCTTATCTGCACGTTCATTAAGGAATGCGCCCCACCAACTATAAGTAGAATTTGAAAGGATTAGATGATGGCAAAGCGACATCAGCTGCATATCATAATGGCAACCATAGCCTGCTGTAGGATGTCCCTCTACCAAGGTGTAGTCCATCCCTTTAAAATGCTCTTTCACCCATTCCGGATTATCCGTAAAAACGAAGATTTTCGGACTTTTCACATGCGCTTTCATGTGTTCTATTGCGCGACGATAATAGTCCACGCTGCATGTGTTTTGATACCAAATGCGGCTAGCATAGTCCTTTCCCTTACGTACGTGAATGCCAATAGATCCCTCTGCTTGAATAGCTTCAAGAAGTTCTGGGTTTTCCGTATAAGGTTGGAAAGCAAAAGCTTTTCGCACCTCAACGGCTACTTCTTCCACCATTTGCGCATTTTGAAACACCCCTATCATATAGTGTTTGTTGCCCGTCGGTTCTTTTGCGGTAAAAGCTGTAGGCATTTGCTCCACCTTAGTAGTCGCCATCAAGAATTTTCGACGAAAGCGCGAAACGAAAGAAGCATCGCCGCCCCGCAGAAACACGCTAAATTTAGACGCTTGCGGATAAGTGGCGTTGGGAAAGATTCTAGACCAGGGCACTTGTTCGTGCGCCAACTTCGAAGCGGTATAGAAATCGGCATCTGCCACCCATCCTTTTTGTCGAAGCCAAAGGTAGTAGCTATATTGGAACATACGGTTTGCGAGTCCGCAAGCGAGGTTTACAGTAGCTTTCATAGAAACAGTTCAAAATACGGCCACAACTTTCTTTGAATAATATGTATATCTCTTTTGGTTGGGGTTCGGGCAGTTAATGAGCGATTCACTGCGATTGAATATTACAACAAACGCATCTATTTTTACATTTCTCTCCATCATGCCAGCAACGTAACAATTTGGTTAGACATAATGGAGGTTTGCAGACAAACGACAGACTCTAAATTACCATCCGCCTTTTGGTTTCCGAGCCTTTGAATCTTTGGAATATCGCTTACACCATGTTTCGATTTTTATCGCAACTTTGTTCAGTTGCAGGACGCTTGTGGGAATTGCTTTATACTGATTCTTACGCCAATTTCTGATGTAATGATATTTGAAATAGGGATGCAATACTTTTTCTGCCAATGCATTTGAATAGTCTGCATACAACCCGACTATCCTCTTGTCAAAATCAACAAGAAAAGCAGGACTCAATGCTTGCTCTACTAGCAGTATACGATATAGGCATTCTGCTCGATACACTATTTTCTCGAACAATAGCTTTCTATGAAACTCATCTATCCTTGGCTTCAATTCGCAAACTTTCTCTATCGTATTGCCGATACCTATAAACTGCTCAGGCATTTTCTTGTAGAACACATTCATGTCACAGGTTTGTCCCTCACGACTCAAATTATATCGGTATACAGAGAGCGGGATATACAAAAGATTACGCACATTTGCCCATGGTATTAAGACCCATTCCTGATCTGTGTAGGAGATGCCTTCCGTCTGATGGTATTCAAGACCATCAAAGCAGGAGAGTTTATAGGCTACCATATGCATCTGCAAGAATATAATCCCCATAGGGTTTTCTGCAAACGCCTCTTCCACAGAATATACATAATCCGTTTTGGCCATGAGATTTTGTTGCTCTACTATCTCATGCTGCTTGTAGATTTTATAATCTGTAAAAACGACATCCACGTCCGTGTCCTGCAATCTGCCAATAAAGTCTGATAGATTTTCTGTGTCAAACCAGTCATCCGCATCCAGTATTTTGATGTACTTGCCAGTCGCTTCCTTCAGTCCTCTATTCACACAAGAACCATAGTTACCGTTCTCCTTGTCTATCACTCTGAATGAATTAGGATACTTATCCTGGTACTCATGGGCTATGGCAGAGGAATTGTCCTTGCTTCCATCGTTCACGACAAGCACTTCCAGTTGCTTCATCTGTTCCTCCGGTACAATAAGGCTGTCAAGACAACGGTGAAGGTAGTCTTGCATGTTGTACGTAGGAATCACTATCGTTAACGTCTTTTCCATATAGGCAATTAGTTTGTCAATTATATTTAGAGGATACCGCGGAAATTTCACCACCATGCCATGGCTCGCTCCACTGTCGGCGCCATGTCATAGTACTTGTATTCCGCCAAGCGGCCGCCGAAGATGACATTCTGTTCCTTGTCTGCCTGTTCCTTGTATTGGGCATAAATGGCGGTATTCTGAGCATCGTTAACGGGATAGTAGGGTTCCATGCCGTCCTTCCACTCGATGGAATACTCGCGAGAGATGACGGTCTTGGGACTGTCGTATACCTCCTGGCCGAACTTCTCAAAGTGCTTGTGCTCGATAATGCGGGTATAGGGAACCTCACGCTCGGTGTAGTTCACCACTGCATTGCCCTGGTAGTTGGGTTTGTCAATGACCTCGTTTTCAAAACGTACGGTGCGGTAATTGAGTTTGCCGTACTGGTAGTCGTAGAACTCATCTATCTTTCCCGTGAAGACAAGCTTGTCAGCGAGCTGCTGCCAGTTAGTCTTCAAGCGGACGATGTCGCCCGATAGGCTATGAAGGCTGGCAGTAAAGAAATCAATGCCAGTCTTTGTTTCTATGCCGTCAAGGAGACCGTCTATGAGACGGTTGTACCCGCCCACGGGGATACCCTGGTATTTATCGTTGAAATAGTTGTTGTCGTAGACAAGGCGAACAGGGAGTCGCTTGATGATAAAGGCGGGCAACTCGGTGCATTTGCGTCCCCACTGCTTCTCGGTGTAACCCTTGATGAGGCACTCGTAGATGTCCTTGCCAACAAGGAGCATCGCCTGTTCCTCTAGATTGTGAGGCTCGTTGGCTAATCCTAATTTTTCGTTCTTCACTCTTAACTCTTCACTATAGGCAGCCTTCTGCTCGTCTATCTTCGCCTGTGCCTCCTCGGGGGTCGTGACACCCCACATCTGGTAGAAAGTGTTCATGTTGAAGGGCAAATTATAAAAGTGTCCTTTGTAGTTAGCGACAGGTGAGTTTGTATAGCGGTTGAACTCTACGATGGAGTTGACGAAGTCCCACACGTGTTTGTTGGAGGTATGAAAGATATGTGCGCCATACTTATGCACGTTGATGCCCTCTATATTCTCGCAATAGATGTTACCGCCCAGGTGCGGGCGTTTGTCTATCACCAGGCATCTCTTCCCTTGCTTACGTGCGAGATGGGCGAAAGTAGCACCAAAGAGTCCTGACCCCACGATGAGGTAGTCGTATTTTTGATTAGTCATTATATCTTTCCCATTTTTTAGTTGTAGGATTGTATTGTTTCAAGATCCTTCCAGGATTGCCGCCTACGATACAGTAATCAGGAATGTCCTTCACAACAACCGCTCCTGCAGCTATTACACAATGCCTTCCGATTTTTACGCCAGACATTACTTGACAACCAAAGCCAAGCCAGGTTTCTGCACCTATTACTACAGGTCCTTTGCTGGTAATTTCCTGACGTGATATTGGTTTATGAATATCCTCAAACCCATGATTGCGGTCTGAGATATGAACATTCGGTGCAAAAAGCACATCGTCTTCGATAATAATCTTATGGTCACAACCGATACGATTCATCTTACCGAAGTGCACCCTATTACCTATAATCAACTGTGGCATTATACCATCCATTGTTTTGTTGATACATAGCTCAGCGTCATCATCAAGTTCTATATGCTCTCCCCATTCAATATATTGAGGGTTAACTATGCGTATTCTTTTACCAAAGGAAGTATGCTTTGAGAAGGGTATCCCATACTTACAAGACATAGCCTTATTTCTCAGAATACGAAGCGTTCTATCAATTCTCATAACATTTTATTTTTCAGATCTCTCAATACAGACTTGATAGAAAAACGAATATTATTCTCCCTACAGTAATTCATCATTTTCAATTCTCCCTTTAAGCATCCAACGAGATTGGTACTTGAACATGCCACCATATTGTAATAGCCGGCAATTCTCTCCTTGTAACTATACTTAAGATTTGGATCTTCGATGCCTTCCAAGAGACATTGGAAACTCTCTGCCAGTAAAGTCCATTCCTCTGGCGATTTTTCCTTTTGTGTAAGCCCTTGCTCTTTCGAAAAATAGTGATATAAGGGTGAAGGCATGACCTTCAAGGAGTGTGCTTGATTGCAATATGCCAAGGTGAAGACTTCGTCCTCGCTGACAGACAACTTCTCTACGAAGCGGATGCCAAACTGATTGATTATGTCACGGCGGAATACACTGTTCCATGTGAATCCAAAATAATTCACCTTCATATCGTTCTGAAGAAGATGAGATATAGCCTTGTATAAATCCGTTCGGCATTCTACCGCAGAAGGACATAGCGAACGAACCGAACCATCCTCGTAATGACAAACACAGCCAAAGAAAAGGATGTCAAAGTCGGCAATTTCCGTCAGTATCTTTGCGAGGTAGTCACTCTCTATCCAGTCGTCAGAATCTATAAAGCAGACGTACTTACCTTGGGCTTGCTCTATACCCACGTTTCGTGCTACGCTGACTCCTGCATTCTTCTTGTGCACTACATGGACGCGAGCGTCTTCCGCCTTGTAGCGGTCGCATATCTCGCCCGATGAGTCGGTGCTGCCGTCATCCACCAATATCAGCTCAAAGTCGGAACAGGTCTGGGACAGGACGCTCTCTATGCACTGTGCCAAATACTGCTCCACGTTGTAGACGGGGACTATGAAGCTGAAAGTAAGTTCCGCTGTGCTCATGCCGCCCTCCTTTCTGTCTGAGCGGCAACGACAGTCAGCTTAACGTATTGACAATGAGGCTTATTTACCCCCCCCGAATAGATTTTGGCTATGAGACGGGGGAAGAACAGCAGACCGATGTTGCCTATGAATTGGCGTAGCACTTGCTTCACGTAGAGCAGCAGTGCTCCTTTCCGCATTAGGCCACGGAACATACGGGTGTGTATCGCCTTGTCGTAGGCATTGCCATTTATCATCATCTTGTGGTTTGCGGTATATGAGCCGCACAGTCCTGCCTTGACGTACTGTCTAAGGGTCTCGTCGTTGGTGCTGGCTTTTACGATGTCGCACATCTGCATGAAGGCATCGAAGTCAGTAGCGAAGTTGCGGTTGTAGCCCTTTGATAGAGACCCCATGGTGTTTCCTTCTCTGAGCAGATAGGTGTAGACCGGTTTCGTGGTGTATGCCACTGGGCGTTTGCTACGACATATAAAGTCGACCACGAAGAGGCGGTCTTCGTTGAACTTTATGTTTTGGTTGAACGTCATAGCGTTGTCCCTCACGACGGAGGTTCTGTACAGTTTCGAGAAGCAATATCCCTGATAGCCATAGTCCGTCGGCTTAAACATTTCCGTCAGTGCCTGTTCCCACGTCACGGTCTTGCTGACAATGCGTGTAGGTCCTTCCACCAGCATCCTGTTCTCGTTGATTTTCCTATATCCAGCCATTACCATGTCTACATCTGGGGAGGCGAGCCCTACGAGCGTGTCGAAGCCATCCGTAGGGATAATGTCGTCGCTGTCTATAAAACCTATCCACTTGCCCTTAGCATTCTCCAGCCCCACATTGCGTGCCGAACTAACACCGCCGTTAGGCTTGTGGAACACCCTGACACGGTAGTCCTTAGCGGCATACTCGTCGCATATCGTCCCCGACCTGTCCTTGCTGCCATCGTCAACGAGGAGCACCTCGAAGTCGGTGAAGGTCTGGGCGAGGATGCTGTCTATGCAACGCGGCAGGTACTGCTCCACGTTGTAGACGGGGACGATGATGCTTATCTTGGGATTTTCCATTGGTCTATTTCAAATTGGCTGACAAGAACTGGAATGACTTTTCTTTCCACTTGTCATACAGGGTGTATACTTTGTCATAATCTATGGGTTGCAGGGCGACGATGTCGGTCTTTTCGTCAACAAGGCGGTCTTCTAGGCAGAACATCTTTAGGAGGGACTCAAACCTTGCCATTCCTCTCGACTTGTTTCCTACCACAACAAACTGCCTCTTGAAGATGATGGAGAAGACGCATGCGTGGAAGGAGTCTGTAATAACAAAGTCTGCATCGTAAAACCCACGAAGCCATGCCTCTACTGATTGCTTAATTCTTTGGTTCAATGGTTTGCTTTCATCACATTCAAAGGGATTGTTTACAGCAAACGGATTCAATTTTTTCTCGGATGCTACCTTTTGGATTAACTGATTGATTTCATCAGTTTCGTCCAACACGTAATTTAGAAGTGTACCATTGCTCTTGGGCGTTTGCTTCTGCTTGAACAGTTCAATGTAGTCTTCGGCAGCGAGCAACATCGTTGGATCTAACACATGTAAGGCATCTGCATCAAAATATTGCTTGCATAACTTCACGCCATTCTCTTCTCTTACAGATACGGCATCAAACTTCTGAAGTGCCTCTTTACAAAGTTGGGTTTGCTCTTTTGTGTATTCCCACTCTTCTGTACCAAAAGAGGCTGCATAAGATATTCTTTTTATATTCCAGCCTTGGGTAAAAGCTAGAAAGGCGTTTTCCATTGACTGCATTCGCCACATGGGAACAAAATATATCATCCGCCAAACTTGGTCGCTTCCAACAACTATTGCATCGTAATCGTTGGCATTCAAACGGGAGAATTTGATAAATACCTTTCTATGTATTTTATCATCAACAAATTGTTGTATGTAGCGTGCTACAACGCTACGCACCTTATTAGAATACCTTTCATGAAATATTCTGTTTCCCCGCCCCATACACTTAAGCAGAATTCGCTTGCCAAAGCTTAGGGGTAATTTCCATAGTGGAGGGTAAGTGGCTTTGTTAGGGGTGTCGAACACCACCACCTCATGTCCCATCCTCTCCAACACAGTTTGCAGAGCATATGCCTGCAGTATTCCCCCATAGTTGGTGTGAAGCGGTAACGTCAATATTCCTATCTTCATAATATATTCTCAAACATGATGTGGTTTCGTGGCACATCACTTCCCCAGCAGTTTCTTGACGGTCTGCACACCGGTGCGGCCGAGCATCAACTTGAAGGCTTTCTTTACTTCTCTCTTGCCTTTCGCCATGGCGCGGTGGTAGAGGGGCACGTGGAAGCAGGCGTGGACGGCTTGCTCTATGGTCTTGCCCTGGGCTATCAGGGAGAAAAAGCGAGCGCGCTTGGGATGCGCCTTGGTATGCTCGTTGAAACCGCCATTGTATTGGTGAGCTACGTGCAGGGTGGACGGGAGGATGTCCATCGCGAGGCGGCTGAAACGGTCGTTGCCTTTGGGAGTGTTGACGAGGATGAGACCGACGCCCTTGTCGTCGTCGAAGTCGGGGGCTACGAGATGGATGCCCCAAAAGTCGGCAATGGTGAGGTCGCTGTGGCTCGCTCCGTTCTTACACTTGCAGGCATAGCACGAGGGGCGCAGGTAGATGTCGGAAAGGAAGCCGCGCATGAATGGATTCTCGTAGTGTATAGCGGACAACAAAACGGTATTTTGGTCCGCCTTAGAGGCGGACTTTTGGCGGACAACAAAACGGTATTTTTTCCAGCCACTCTCGCTTTTGTCTCTAAATTTAATGTCCCCTATGGGGGACTTTGCATTTAGAGATGAAAACAAAACGGAATTTTTTCCAGCGGTCGCCTTACGGCGACTTTGTTTCGCCAGTTCCTCGCCGCTCCATGTCTCGGCGAGGTATCTGCGCCACACTCCGGGGCTGGGCACGCCGTGGCAGAGGAAGTCGACCGTGAGGAGGTTGGGGTACTGCTTATGGCGTAGGAATCCGTGGAGTCCTGCTATCTGGCATGGCGAGCCGGCGAACATCACCTCCCTGCCCTGCTTGAGGAACTGCTCCGCCTCGCGGTAGGTGTCCTCAATGCGGCTCTGCAGGTATTTGCTGCCCATCATGGGATAGACTCCCTCGAGGGTTTCCGTATATACGTGGTGCACCTCCCATGCCTCGTCGTAGACGGCACCGAAGACGACGCCGCCCTTCGCGATGACCTCTCTTGCCAAGGGAAGGAACACGCCGCCCGAGGAGCTGTCCATGCGCTCCTGCTCGTTGCGGTTCTTCGCCGCCACGACGGAGAGCGGCTCTATCTTGTCCTGCGGACTGAGGATGGGGCACACCTTCTCGCACAGTCCGCACTCTATGCAGACGTTCTCGTCTACCTGGGGATAGAGAAATCCCTCGCTGTCCTCACTCAGGGCGATGCACTGCTTGGGGCACCGCTGCACGCACGCGGTGCAACCGCAACATTTACCCCCCCCCGAGTGCGAATCCGCCTATCAACTTACTGATACTCACGGGTCTATTATCGTTTTGTTATATTCTTATTATGATTATGGTGTAGCCTTGGCTACTTTAATTTCTTTAGAATCCGACGTTGGCATCCTCTGTCACTACGTTCTGCCACTTGCCGTTCACTTTGCAAACGATGCGCTTGCTGTCCTTGTTGTAGAACATTGCTCCGTCTCTTGCATCTCTTAGTGCGAGATAGAGGAGGCAGCGAGCATTCTCGTGCGCTTTGGAGTCCGGCTCAAAGATGGAGTCTATCTCTTCCACTGTCTTGTATCGGGAGTCCACGTCCTTGCTTGGTGAGATGGCTGCGAGTTCTATGACGCTACGGAAGTCGTGGGAGCCGAAGGAGATAGCTTTGTCGCGGGCGAACATGAAGCTGTGTTCCTTCACGTCGCTACCCATCTTGAACCAGTTGTAAGCCTCGTTGTGGTGGTTGTATGCCGTGCCGTAGTAGTAGAGTTCGGCAAGCGGACGTCCTTCCTCCTCATGCTTGTTGACGAGCATGGTGATACGGCTCTTGCCGTCCTTGGCATAGCCCTCGAAAGCATGGAAGCCCCAGCGCATATTCTTGGGGTTGCCAGCCATGATGACTGTACCGTCGCTGATGAGCGGAGAGTTCACCCTCACAGGTTCGGGCACGTCATGCTTGTTCATACCGAACTTATAGCGTTCTTCCGACCATCCTGCCCATGAAGGGTTGCTGTTGATGAGGTTTACGGGGGTGGCGTGGTAGTGGCGGGCAAGCAGGAAAAGTGATACCATTGATACGGCAATACCTGCAGCGACACCAATGAAGATGCACGCTATCGCTTTCTTATTGCTAGTGGGGGGGGTAATTAAACTACTGATTTTCATAAATTTGTTTTGCATATTTTTCAATGTTTAAAAGAACCTATTTTGCTCTTTAGCTTTTCCATTACAAATGTCTTCTCGTTTGCTGTCAGTCCGAGATTGTAAGCAACGAGGGAGACGGAAACGACACAGGCTATTCCTACGACGAAGAAGCGGAGGACGCTGTCGTCCATCATGTTGTAGACCACTGCAGGCAGTATGGCTGAGAATATTACCACTATGAATACTTTTGAGTAGACATGAGTGAAGTAGTCACGGATGCGCAAGCCTATCAGTGGGCGGAGCATCGTCATACGTG
>CAVJJO010000070.1:0-15118 GCA_963649665.1 Bacteroidaceae bacterium
TCAAGAACGTTCGCGCCGCATGGGGTTTGACGGCGGATGGAGCGCGGGCATTTTAACACTCAAAAAGCGCGTAGAAATCGCCGGCAACACACTTGTGCGGAAATACGCGATTCTCAGCGCGCGGAGAATTTTAGTTTTCGAAAACGTATTGTGCTTTATTGGAATATGTTTTACGCTTCTCCGCTTCGCGAGGCTAAATGGGGCAAAATGGGACCCTGTTTTCGCAAAAATTCCAAGGCATCTAGCAAAAACTCCCCTAAGGCCCAAAATTTGGGAATGCCTTGGAGTTTTCACAAGATGCCTTGGAGTTTTTGGAAAGAGGTTTTTGGTGACAAAAAGGCGGCTTGGCGTTTCTAGTTTGAGAGGGTCGATTGTCAAGAAAAAGTCACGGAATTAACAATTGACGGAGGCTCAAAAGGGCAAAAAGCAACGTTGTGAAAGCGCTGACATGGAGGCGCCAGCGCATGGGGGTCAAGACTCCAGTCTTGACTGTTGAGCGCGGGGCTTTGAGGCGAAGCACGCAAAACAGTCCGCGAGGCCGTGTAGAGCGTCAAGACTGGAGTCTTGACCCCCATGCGCTTCGCTTCAAAACCAAGCACGTCAGTTTTCGCTTCACTTTGCCATCGCTTCACCTGAAGCGGCGGCCGCGGAAGATGATGCCGCAGCGGTTGGCAAGAGCGTCGGAAATGCGCTTCCACTGGCCGTGGCGGAGATTGATGACAAGCTCTTCGATGCTGCGGCAAATCTTCACAAAGGGGTGACGCCAGCCCATGATGCGATAGACGCGGCGGCGGTATGCCACATGGTCCACTACGGCTGCGGGGTGACGGAGGGGAAACTCGAGGTCGTGGCGCCCCATGGTGAAAATGCGGCGGTAGCCTCGCGGCAGCGTCTGCACGGAACCGGCAAAGTGGGTGGATTCGGTGCTCACGCCGATGTTTGACACCATGTTCACCGCGGGCACAATGGCAAGCTGGGAGTTGAGAAGCAGACGCGAGTGGAAGATGGTTTCGAAGTAGGGCTTTCCGCTGGCGCGGTGGGCGCGACACATGGGGAGGAAGTCGGTGCGCAGCCGGCGCTCGGCGGTGAGGGCTTCTATGCGGCTGACGGCTTCGGGGGAGTCGAGCCAGGAGTAGTGTTCGTCCCAGGCGTTGACCACACGTGCCCACGACGCCCAGCCCCAAATGCTGAAGTTGGTGGTGAAGAAGTAGGAGTCGGTGCCGCAGTCGGTGGTGCGTTCGTCGGTGTTGAAACCGGCTATCATGCCTATGCGCTCGTCGTGGGCATAGCGGTCGAGCATTTCCTTGCAGAAGGGGAAGAAGGAGGGCGAGGGCACTACGTCGTCTTCAAGCACTATGCATTTGTCGGTCTGCGAGAAAGCCCAGCGATGGGAAAGGAAGCCGGAGGGGTCGCAGCCGTAGTTGCGCTCCTGATAGAGGCGCTTGACGTCGCAGGGCCAGTCCACATTGTCGACCACACGGCGACAGGCTTCTATGCCGGGAAGGTCGTGCTCGCCGCGCGGTCCGTCCTGGTAGAGGAAAAGGCGCGCCGGGCGTGCCGCGCGCACGGCTTCGAACACCTTCGCCAGGGTGTCGGGCCGATTAAAGAAGAGTATGAGTACGGAAATGTCCATGATGGTTCAATGTAATAATGAGCCGGTTTTGGGAAAGAGATGCTCTGCACGGCTCTTGCGATTTTTGAAGCGAAGCGCATGGGGGGCAAGGGCTCACGGAGGCTTTTGCGTGGCTGCGCTTTATATTCTTCGCGCTAATCTGTCAAGACAGGAGTCTTGACCCCCATGCGCTTCGCCTCAAACTTGCTCAAGTTTTTTTTACACATTACTTATTCCTCTCCGCGCAACTTGAGCAGTTGCTCGAGGAGGAGAATGTCGTGGTGGTAGGTGAACTTCATGTTGGTTTCGTCGCCGTCAACGAGGAAGATGGGTTCGTCGGGCAGGTATTTCATCACCACTCCGCAGTCGTCGGTAGCCTTGAACTTGGGGTCGAGCAGGGCGCGGCGATAGGCGTCGGCAATGATGCTGAGGCGGAAGGCCTGGGGGGTCTGGCTGCGGTGGTATCGGGCGCGGTCGGGGATGGACTTGATGTAGCCATGGCGCTGAATGACGAGGGTGTCGGTCACGGGCACGCTCACGTTTACCGAGCTATGGAGACGGAGTGCCTGGCACACGTCGTTGATGATACGCTGGCTGACGAGCGGGCGCACGGCGTCGTGGAAAAGGAGGTTGGCGTCCTCGCAGGCTTCCTGGCAGAAGCGTATGGCCTCGAGGGAAGAGTCGTAGCGCTCCTTGCCGCCCTTGAGGATGGCGGCGAGCTTCGTCCAGCGGTTGCGCCGGGCAATGGCTTTCACCTCGTCGACGTACTGCGGATTGGACACGATGACGATTTCCTCTATGTTGGCGTTGCGCTCAAAGGCGTCGACGCTGTGTTCGAGTATCGTGCGGCCTGCCAGTTCGAGGAATTGCTTGGGTTTGTCGAAGCCGGCGCGGCTGCCCACTCCGCCGGCGAGTACTACGGCCACATGACGTAAATGTTCTTGCATAGTGGTATGGTTCGGAAAAGGTTTCCCCTCGATGGAGGGGAAGCGGGGAGACTAAGTAATTTTGAGAGAAACAACTTGGCTATTATTGAGTTGCCCAGTTTGTGTTTCCTTCATTTGTCTATGACGCACAGCACGCAATAGCCTCGGCAATGCCGTGTAGAGCGTGACGTTATGTCTGCATATACCCTTCATAGAGGACAAAGGTAGATATAAATGCGGAAATGTAGAAATTTGAGCGGTTTTTGCGTGGGGCAGTTCATGGAGAGCTTGTGATGAAATTGATTGCGCATTATAAGCGATGCTGTGGAGCGAAGCGCATGGGGGGGGGCAAAGCCTCACGGAGGCTTTTGCGTGGCTGCGCTTTATATTCTTCGCGCTAAACTGTCAAGACTGGAGTCTTGACCCCCATGCGCTTCGCCCACATGCGCGGTTCCCAAACTCGGCTACGGCAATTTCCACAACGAACTCACGGCCCGTGCCGGGATGGAACTTCCATCGCTGCACGGGCCGTGTAAATGTTATGTTATGTTGCCTTGCGCTATGGCGCCGGCTTGCTTAGCGGACGATGAGCTTCTGGGCGCGGATGACGTTGTTGCGCTGCATCTTCACCACGTAGGTGCCGGGGAAGAGGCCGGTGGCACTGCCCTGTGCGCTCTGCACGAAGCGTACGAGCTTGCCGTCGCTGCCGTAGATCCATGCCTTGTCGGTGTTGGTGAAGGATACCACGCCGCCGTTGACGTCCACTGCGGACATTTCGCCGTTGGTGGCCTGGTCGATGCCCACAGGATTGTTGACGAGCGCTTCGGGTTCGTCGGCTATGCCGGCATCGTGGGTGTCGGCAGGCACGGGACGCTGGGCGTTGTCGCCCGTAATCTCCACGTTGAAGTCGATGGTGAAGCCTTTGGCATGGAGGCCAGTGGGCTGGAACATGCCTTCAAACCAAGCGTCGGAGAAGACAATGCGCAGACGGCTCTGACCGGTGCGGGCATCGGCGGGCACGGTGAACGTGTGGCGGATGCCTTCGGTTTCGAAAGCGGGAGTGCCGGCGCGCAGCGAGCCGAGGAAGAAGAGGCGTTCGCCTTCGGCAGGATTGTCGGAAATGTCGTCGGGGTTGAACGTACCGCTACCGTCGAGATCCATCCATCCGCCAGCGAAGCACCAGCGCAGACCGTCGGCCGAGGAAGTGCCCGGATGGTTGTTCGTGGTGTCGAAACACTTGATGTAGAGTTCCACCTTCTGACCCTGCTTCACCTTGAGCGTTTGGTCGAGGGCGTTGGCATACTGCGTGCCGTCGGCCACGGGCGAAGTGGCATGGTAGTCGAGGTTGCTTTCGGCACCGGTGGTGGTGACGTCGGTGACGTAGCGCTGCTGGCGGGCTATGTCGGCACCTTCACAGGCGGGGTCCATCTGGCTTACGCCGTAGGTGTTGGCATCGTAGACGGGGAGCGCGGACTGGTCGGCGCGTGCCACATGAATCCATTCGGCGGGAGAGTAGGTCTTGAGGTCGGTGGACACGGCGCGCACGCCGATGTAGGGATCGTCGTCGGCGCTGTCGAAGAGTATGTTGCTCACTACGGTGGCCCACTGCGTGGTGCGGCCCACTTCGCTCACGCGGCCGTTCTCGCCGTTGCGGTAGAGCACTTCGAAGTGGTCGATGTTGGCCTCATCGTTGTAAACAAGATTCCAATCGGCGCGGTCGGAAGCGGTGGCATTGACCTTCCAGTTGAGCTTGAGCGACATGGAGCCGCGCGTTTCCTGCTTCACCTCTGCCACGAGATCCTTCACGCTTGCGGGCGTGGCCTTGGTGTTGTCGGAGATTTCGAGTTTGCCCACATAGAGGCTGTAGGCATCGTCGTCGCCCTTGACGCGGAGGCCTATGCGGTCGATGACGTCGCCGGCAGCGAGCGCGCTGAGGTCGAGGGTCTTCTCCTGCCACGTTGCACCTTCCACATTGCCCACAGGCACTTCCGTCCAGGCAGAAGAACCTTGCTTGCGCACGATGACGCTGAGGCAGGAGGCGTTGGTGCCTTCCTTGCCGTTCTTCACGGCTATCTTCACCTTGGCATTGCCGTCGGCCACCTTGAGGGCGGTCTTGTAGAGAACAATGTCGGTGCCCGCAGCGGTTGCCTTACCCGTGAGGGAGAGGCAGGAGCCGCCCGTGTAGGCGTCGGCGTGGGAGAATTCGGGCTGCACGTCGGTGCTTACCGTTTCGGTGCCGGCATTGTAGACGAGCCAGCGGTAGGTGGGCACTACGTCCTGGTTGGCCATGTTGTACCAAAGGCTGGCAGTTTTCTTTCCCTTGTAGTTGTAGCGGTTGCCGTTGCCGAGATTGAAGTGTGTGGCAAAGGGGAGGTTGCCCTGAATGGCGGAACGTTCGGGAATGAACTCTGCGATGCCGCAGAAGGTGGAAAGGGGAGCCTTGCCGTTGGTTTCTTCCCAGTTGTTGCCTGTGGAGCTTACGGCAGGACGGCTGGCGGGGTTGCGGTTACCGCCAGAGAATCCGCGTTCGAGCAGGCGCTGGTAGTTTTCCTGCGTTTCGAGCGCATCGGCGCCCTTGTTGTAGCTCATGAAACGGCTCTGACCGTGTTCGCCCCAAAGGCAAATGCCGGCGCGGTGGGCGTCGCCCACGTCGAGGCGGTTCCATCCGCGGTCCATGCCCACGATCCACACGCCGGTGTAGAGGCGGTCGGCTGATCCGGTGGCTGCTTCGGCGGCTTTCACCGAGGGTGCTATGCCGTAGGAGAAGTCGCCGCTGGCATAGTTGAGCATGAGGTCGGCAGTCTGACCCGTGGCGTCGCCGTAGAGCGAATTGGCGTTGGAAGTGGTAAGGGTGGAAACGGAGGTGTAGAGGCCGAGGTG
The DNA here is from genome assembly GCA_963649665.1 of Bacteroidaceae bacterium. Lineage (GTDB taxonomy): Bacteria > Bacteroidota > Bacteroidia > Bacteroidales > Bacteroidaceae > Alloprevotella. The sequence goes on from CAVJJO010000070.1 coordinate 5,419, forward strand.
GAAATTGTCGAAGCCCTGTGCGGCAGCTTCCTTGTAGAGGGCTTTGTGGAAAGCGATAACGTCGGCATTGTTGTAGCCGGAGGCTTCCCAGTTGTAGTTGATGCCGTCGGCGCCGAAGTACATGAGGCAGTTGATGATAGGCTTCACGTAGGTGAAAGTGCCGTCGGCGTTTTTGTTGGAGATGATGTCCACCCAGTTGTCGGAACCTTCGCCGCGGCCTCCCGTGGTGTCGAAGAACATGATGCCGGACATGATGTCGGAACCGTTCTTATGGGCTGCGTCGACCCATGCGCCGGGAGCCTGGAAGAAGCCGTGGTTCCACGAACCGAAGAGGTTGGTGTACTGCCACATGGAGAACACGTCGGAACCGAAGTCGCCGTCGGGGTAGCCGGCGAGTCCGTCGGAACCGATGTCCATGGGGAGGTTGCACCAAAGGTTGCGGCTTTCGTAAGTGCTCTGCACGAGGCGGTCGGCATTGTCGAGGAGCGTTCCCTTACGCACGTGGGAACGGATGAAGGCAATGTCGGAGGGGAGAATGCCTTCAGCCTCGAACTCTGCGTCGGTGGGATATTTGCGTCCCTGGTCGAGTGCATTCTTGAAGAGGTGCATGAGGGTGACGGGACTGAATTTGTCGAAATTATAGACGTCGGTGGTTGCTGTGGGCGACGTTTCCTGCGCCAGCATGGGCGTGGCGGGAATCATCATGGGACCGGAGCAAACAAGTGCCAGTGCGGCAAGCGTAGTTTTGTTCATGATTATTTTGGTTAGGTTGTAGGAAATATGTTCTTTGTGCGAATGTGCATGCGGTAGATTACATGGAGGCGAGGGCGCGTACCTTCGCCTCCATTGTTTGTCAGAAATTGGCCTGATCCACGTCCCACCAGAGGCGCGTGCCTTGGAGGTCCTGTCCGCCGAGCGCGTTGAGTCCGGTTTCCTGGATGTCCACGAGGGAAGCGTCGTCGGTGCCGGGGAAGGGCATGCGGCGTATGATGTCGCCGTCCTTGAGGCTGCCATCGCCGTCCTGCGGGTTGAGCACGGGGAATAGGCGGGGATAGCCGGTGCGGCGGAGGTCCACCCAAGCTTCGTAGCTGTAGGGGAAGAGGGCGATGTATTTCTGCGTGATGATTTTCTCGAGCTTCGTTTCACGGCTGTCGCCTTCGTTCCACTTCACGCCGATGCGCGTCACGCTGGGCATGTCGGGCGTAGAGCCGAGTGCGTCGACGTAGGTGTAGTCGGTAGCTTGCTCTTGTGCCATGTAGTCGGGCATGGCTTGTTGGTACCAGCTCTGGCCTTGGGTGAGGAGGGGATCCTGAAGGTCGCCGTTCTCGATGCCGCGGTTGTAGAAGTACTCTGCCGTGCCGCCCATGTTCCATCCGCGGAGAGCGCCTTCGGCACGGAGGAAGTCCACTTCGCTCCACTTCATGATGAAGAGGGGAGCCATGGCAATGTTTTCCGCCACGAGGCTGGAGTAGCCAATCTGCGGGTTGTTGTCGGCACTCTGTCCGATGCCCGTAGCCACGCCGGAGCGCATGCCTGCCACGCGGGTGCCGGCGGGGGTCACTTCACCCGTGGCGGCGTTGGTGAGAGGCGCATTGTTTTTGTCGAAGATGTATTCGGCGTAGGGGTGGTTCAGGCTCTTAAGCAGACTTTCGAAGGATGCGCTCAGGCGGATGTCGCCCCATGAGTTGGCAATGCCGAGGAGGGGATTGGTGAAACCTACGATGAGGGGCTGGAGCACAATCTGCTGGTCGGCCTGCTCGATGACTCCGTCGGCCACGGCTTCTTCTGCCCATTTCTGCGCAAGCTGCGGATCGACCTTCACCATGTGCATGGCCATGCGGAGCTTGAGGGAGTTGGCGAAGCGAATCCACGTGTCGAAACCTTCCTTGCCGTTAATTTGGTCTTGCGTGATGCGGGTGTTCTCGGCGAGAAGGGCATTAACGTTAGCCTTGTACCAGTCGGGGCGGTCGGTCTCGAAGTAGCGCAGGCAGGCCACTATGCTGTCGACGTTTGCCTCAATGTTGGTGTAGATGGTGCGCAGGTCGTTGTAGGTATAGGGGTTCTGCAGGCGGTTGTCCTTGTATTCCACATAGGGGAACGGCCCGTAGAGGTCTGCCATCTCCTGCGAAGTGAAGTCGAAGAGGAGGAGGTTGATGGCCTTGAGTTCGGGAATGGAGTCGGCAGCGGGATTGTTGATGAGCGGCGCGATGGCTTCCTTCACAATCTCGAAGGACGAGAAGGGGCCGGGATTGAACTCGCGGCTCACGGCGTAGGTGGAAGTGAGCGTGCCGTACATGAAGTCGTGGTGGGGCACCACGAAGTACTGTGCGTAGAGGTCGGGGCCGAGGCAGTACATGCGCTGGTAGGCATGTTCGCCAGGCACGTCGCCGTTCTTGCCGCCGCGCATGGCATACTCGCCGCCGAGGGCTTGCTTGAGATTGTCGTTGAGGGCTTTCTGTGCGGCGGCGAATCCTTCCTGGCTGATTTCGCGCCGGTAGTCGAGTTTGTCGGCGTTGCCTTGATAGATGACGTCGTCGCCCATCTTCTGATCGGGGTTGAGGAGGCGTCCCGGCTCAATGTAGTCGAGGCAGGAGCTGAGCCCCACGGAGCAGAAGGCAAGGAGGGCCGAGGCTATGATGGCATGAGTTTTCATGTGGATGTACTGAAGAAGAGGTTAGAAATTGAGTTTGAGCGAGAATCCGTAGGAACGTGCCGAGGGGAGGTTGAATATTTCGAAGGCACCGAGTCCGTTGGCTGTAGAGAGCGACACGTCGGGGTCGACGGGCGCATCCTTATAGATAAAGAAGAGGTTGCGGCCGATGAAGGAGAGCGTGAGGTTTTTGTTCTCGCCAAGGAGGTTGCGGAAGGTGTAGCCGAGAGAGAGCTCGCGGAGGCGGAAGTTGGTGGCGTTGTAGATGTACTGCGGGGCATAGAGTCCGGAACCTACGGTGCTGGTGGACTTGTAGTAGGACTTGACGCCTACGAGACGTCCGCTGCCGTCGGGGAGATACATGGCTTCGCTTCCGTCGGGCATGTAGAGGTTGTGGGCCTGTGCGTAGTCGCGCGCCTTGCCCACGCGCTCGGACACGCCGAGGTTGTCGAGATACGACTCGGTGAGCGAAACGACCTTTCCGCCTATGCGTCCGTTGATGAGGAAGAAGAGCTGGAAGTTCTTGTAGCTGATGGTGTTGCTCCAGCCGAGTTGCCAGTCGGCGTTCATGTTGCCGGCGTAGGTGGCGTAGCGTCCCTCGATGGTGTCGTCCATGCGGGGCGTGCCGTCGGCGTTCGTCACAATCCAGCCTTTCTTGTAGCTGCCGTCGGGAGCATCTTCGGTGTAGCGCTTGAAGTCGGTCACGTACATGTCGCCGTATTTTCCGCCTTCGTTGTAGCGCACGCGCACAGCGCCCTGTGCCACGTCGGTGGCGATGAGGGCTTCCGTGCCGTCGTCGTTGCGCACGGTTTTCACAATCTTGTTCTTGTTGTACGAAGCGTTGAGCGAGGTGCGCCAGCGCCAGTCGTCGCCGAAGCTGAAGTTGTAGCTCACCGTGGCTTCAAAACCGCGGTTGCGGATGAAGCCGGAGTTGAGGGCTTCCGTCTTGCCAGCCACGCTGCGCTCGAGGTAGGAGTTGTGCATGCCGGTGTTGTAGAACGTGAGGTCGATGCCCAAGCGGTTGTCGAGGAACTGCGACTCAACGCCCATTTCGAACGACTTCGTCTTCTCGGGTTCGGGATGGAGTATGAGGTAGCTGCTCACGCTGGCTGCGCCAGATGAGAAGTTGCTGCGGTAGGTGCTGTAGAAACGGTTGGGGATGGAGTTGCCCACTTCAGAGTAGCTGATGCGGTACTTGAGATAGTTGACCCAAGCGGGCATTTTGAGGAGTTGGGAAAGGATGGCACTTCCGCCGAAGGAGAAGTAGCCGTAGTTGTCGGACGTGCCGCGGTCCTTGAACTGACGGAAGGCGAAGTACCAGTCGCGGCGGTAGGAACCGTCGATGAACACGATGTCCTTCCAGCCCACCTGAGCGGTGAAGAGGGCAGCTTTGTCCCAGTCGTTGGTAAGGGAAAGGCTCGTAGCCCCCACTCCACCTGCCGACGTGGTGAACTGGTTGATGGTGGTGGGGAGTTTCAGCAAGCGTCCGTCAATGTAAGTGGCACTGACGTCGGTTTTCTGCGTAGAGTTTTTCGTCACGTGGCCTACCCATCCGGCTGTGGCGGAGAGGGAGAAGTTGTTGAGGGTCTTATTATAAGAAAGGAGGTAGTCGGTATAGATTTCGTCGGTCTTGTAGATGTCTTTCCAGTAGTGGCCGAAGTCGTCCTTGGCATTGGGACCCTGGGTGGTGGCATAGCGTCGGCTGTCGCCGTCGAACTTGGTGTGGTCTATGCTCACGCGGGCCTGGAAGGCGAGTCCGTCGTAGATGTCGACCTTACCGGACACGTAGCCAAACACGCGGTCTTCCTTCTGCACGCTGCGGTTTTGGCGAAGGAGCCAGTAGGGGTTGTTCTGCCCTGCGGCCTGGTAGGCCCATTGCTGGGAGAGTCCGCTCAGGGGAGCGTCCACTATGGCATATTTGTAGCCGCCCGTGGAGGGGTCGAGCTGATAGATTTGCTGGTTGGGCGCCACCCATTCGCCTTGCTGCGAGTAGTTGTCGCGATAGTAGGCAAGGTCGATGTTGCGCGGCATGGTGTAGAGGTCGTAGATGGGGTTGAGCACGGTGCCGCCGCCTGTACGGTTTTTCGTCTTGGTCTGCATGTAGTTGATGGAGGCCTCGATGTGTACACGCTTGAAGAGATTGTAGGTCTGACGGAAAGCCACGGTGTTGCGGTTGTAGGTGTTGCTCTCTATCATGCCGTTGCTGTGGGAGTTGGCGAAGGAGAAATAAGTCTTCACCTTCTCCGTACCTCCCGAGAGGGAGATGGAGTTGTTGGTGGTCACGCCGGTGCGGTAGAAGTCGCTGACGTCGTCGGCAGCCTTGTTGCGCAGATGCACGTCGCGCGAGGTGCCGGTGAAGTCCTTACCCATGGGGGCGGAGATGACGAGGTCGGCGTCGGCGCGGTCGCTGATGCGCGATCCCCAGGAGTCGATGCTCAGACCGCCGCCTTCGCTCACGCTGGCTCCGTAGGTGTTCTGGAGTTTGGGCTTGGTGAGGGGGGTGTCGAAGGTGATGTTGGAGGTGAAGCTCACGTCGACGCGTCCTTCACGGCCTTTCTTCGTGGTGATCATGATCACACCGTTGGCGGCACGCGAACCGTAAAGGGCTGCGGCATTGGCGCCCTTGAGCACCTGCACGTTCTCTATGTCGTCGGGGTTGAACATGGAGAGGGGGTCGGAACCTTCGGTGACGGAACTGTAGGTGAGGTTTTCTGCCGAACTGGCCTGCGAGCGGGTGTCGTTGCTCATGGGCACACCGTCTACCACGATGAGCGGCGAGTTGTTGCCCAGGATGGACTGCGCACCGCGGAGCTGGATTTTCGAAGCGCCGCCGGCACCGCCGGCACTGGGGGTGATGGTCACACCCGAAGCCTTTCCTTCAAGTCCGTTGACGAGGTTGATGTCCTGCACCTTGTTGAGGTCGTCGCTTTTGATTTGCTGCGTGGCGTAGGTAAGGGACTTTTCCTTGCGCATGATGCCCATGGCGGTTACTACCACCTCGTTGAGACTTTTGCCGGACTCTTCGAGCACCACGCTGAGGCTTCCTCCTTTCCACTTCACGTCCTGGCGGTTGTAGCCGATGAGGCTCACGCGGATGGTGGCGCCTTCGGGCACGTTTTTGAGGGTGAACGTACCGTCTATGTTGGTTGTGGTGAGGTTGCGTGTGCCCACCACGAGCACTGTGGCGCCGATGGCGGGTTCGCCGTTCTTGTCTTTTACGATGCCCTTAAGGGTGTTTTGCTGCTGAACGACGGTGCTTTCGGCATGGGCACTAGCGGGCACACCGACGTAGGCTGCACCGGCGAGTGCTGCAGCAAGTAGGGTAAGGTTTAGGGTGTGAAATGGTTTTTGCATAGGAAAGGAGAGGTAACGTTTAGGGAGCACACGTGGCGAAGACCGATGTGCCGTAGGTTTAAGGTCGTTAAAGTTCCTTGGAGGAACGATGCAGGCGGTTTTATGCAAGTGCGCATAGACCGATTTGCCTTCATTGCCGACAAAGGTAAGGATTCTGCCCACAAATCAGCACAGAAAGTGAATATTTATGCAGAACTACGACGTTTTTTCAAAGGCTAGCTTTACAAAAGCAGGAGGTTTTGTGTTATAAAACATTGTTTTCCGCAAAACCATCCTTAAAACACGAAGACTTAATGAGCCGAGAATATCGCGCACGAACGAAGAAAAACGATGAATTTTGCCGAAAGTTTTGGCAGACACGCAATTATGCCGTATTTTTGCAGTGAACAAAAGTAAACATAAAGCAGAAAACATTACTGCTTGTAGACACAAAGCACTTACGGCCGCGCAGCGCACGCGTTGCACTGCACCCACACCGCGGCCGGTACACAAACTAAGACATTAGGCTAATTATCCACCCCCGACATTGTTGACACGAAGGAGAAGCGCGGGGACAACAACCTGAAATACCAGACAAGCCACTCTTAGACACCATTGCGCCCGCAATGTGCATAGCCCTAGGCGACTTTGCACGCGGACATCTGCAAGCCAGCCTCAACAAGGCATGGTTCGCACTGCGGCACATACATTTCCCTCTGCCAATAGGGAAAAAATGCCGCGAACCCCTCTCCACTCGACAGCAATGCCTTACAGGTAAAAGATTGCTCCACGCGCTGCGGCCCACGCCGTAAGGCCAAAGTGCGTGAATACGGATAACACACGTTACGGCAAGAGGAAGCACCTATGCGGTGCTTCCTCTTTTTTTGTTGCCATAAAAAATCTATTCCTAATTCTTCAGCCCGTCGTCTTTGAAAATTGCACAAGATTTGTGCAGTTTTCCTCAAAAACTGCATCGTTTTGATGCAAAATCGGTAGTTTTGCAGCAAACGTAAAAGGCATATGGAACAGTTATACGAAATTTTTAAGCGTAAGATTAGCGAAACTCCCATCGACTTGATTCGCTACAAATACAACAGAATAGCATGGAAAGGGCACGCCTTCGCTTTGGTAGGACCGCGCGGTGTGGGTAAGTCAACGATGCTCTTGCAACACATAAAGATGCAATTGGACATAAAAGACACTCTTTATGTTTCTGCAGACAATTTGTACTTCTCATCACACTCATTGGTCGATTTAGCCGACCACTTCTACAAAATGGGAGGCAAGCATCTCTTCATTGACGAGATTCACAAATATGAGGGATGGTCGATAGAGATAAAACAAATCTACGACAGCTATTCCGATTTGCAACTCATCATTTCAGGTTCGTCGATTCTTGACATCAGTAAGGGCATGGCCGACCTTAGTCGGCGTGTACCGATTTACGAAATGCAAGGTCTCTCTTTTAGAGAATACCTTCATTTGTTTCATGGCATTAAAATGGAGGCTATCGACTTCACAACGCTCTTGGAACATAAATACGACATACCGGGTGTAAAGCATCCGCTTGCTTTATTTCACGACTATTTGCGAAGAGGATACTATCCGTTTGGCAACGACGAAGCGTATGATTTGGAATTAATGCAAGTGGTAACGCAAACGCTGGAAAGCGACATACCCATATATATGAATGCCAACGCATCCGTGGGAAGAAAACTAAAGCAGCTTCTGATGGTAGTGGCTGAAAGCGTACCCTTCAAGCCCGTAATGCAAAAGTTGGCCGACGTGACAGGAATTAGCCGAAACTACATACAGGACTATCTGATGTACATGGAACGCGCTGGTATAATAGCCCAATTGCGCGATGCCGTAGGTGGCCTGCGTGGATTAGGGAAAACCGAAAAACTGTATCTTGACAACACAAATCTGATTTACGTTCTCTCCCCCAAACGAGCAGACATAGGCAACATTCGCGAAACTTTCTTCATGAACCAAATGCGCGTTGTGGGAGACGTAGCATCATCTCCCGTTTCCGATTTCCTTGTAGAAGGCAGAACCTTTGAAATCGGCGGACGCAAAAAGGGACAAAAGCAGATTTCGGAAGTAGACAACGGATTCATTGTCAAAGATGATATAGAATCGGGCTATGCGAATGTGCTTCCCCTTTGGGCATTCGGATTGCTTTACTAAATATGTCGGCATTTATTGACGCGCTGCACTTCCTCAAGCAGTAACAAAGGCATTTGCGTGGCTTCGCTTTCTATGGTATAGAAAAGCAAAGCCACGCAAAATTCTTTATGAAGCGTACGCGTCAAACCGTCGCTTGAAAAGTTCCTGAATACCGTCAGAACATTACATAGCGCAGCAAGAAGATGAGCGAGAGCACCACGGTGGCCCAGCGGAGGTCCTTGACGTGTCCCGAAAGGAGATAAAGCACCACGTAGGAGATGACGCCGAGCAGTATGCCGTCGGAAATGCTGAAGGCGAAGGGCATGAAGATAATCATGAAGAAGCAGGGCACGGCGTCGAGGTAGTTGTTGAAATTGATGTTCGACGTGTCGCTCATCATTGTCACTCCCACCAGAAACAGAGCCGCCGAAGTAGCCTCAGCGGGGATGGAAAGGAACAGCGGAGCGAAGAAAAGCGACGCCATAAAGCACAGACCCACCACGAAAGCGGTAAGCCCGCTGCGTCCGCCGGCATTCACACCTGCCGCACTTTCCATAAAGGTGGATATGGTGGACGTGCCGAGCGCTGCGCCCGCCGTGGTGCCGATGGCATCGGCCATAAAACCGCGGGCAAGCGGTCCGCGCACGCCTTTCGTCATGGGTATGCCGGCGCGACTGCACACGCCGACGAGCGTGCCGAGCGTGTCGAACATGTCCACAAAGAGGAACGTGATGACGCATGCCGCCATGTCGTACGAAAAGATATGGTTCCACTCCATCTTCCACACCACAGGCGCCAATGAGGGAGGCGCAGAATAGAAGCCCTGGAGGTGGGTCACGCCGAGGGGGATGCCTACGAGCGTGGTGGCCACAATGCCAATAAGCAATGCGCCCATCACCTTGCGGATGAGGAGCAAGCTCGTAAGGAGAATGCCGCCTATGGCAAGAAGCACGGCGGGGGAATGCATGTCGCCAAGCGCCACAAAGGTGGCGGGGTGGCTCACCACGAGGCCGGAGTTTTTCAGCCCGATGAAGGTGATGAACAGTCCGATGCCGGGCGTCACGGCGTTTTGAAGCACCTGCGGCATGGCATCGACGAGGCGGCTGCGAAGGCCGGTGACGGACATTATCATGAAGAGTATGCCTTCAATGAACACGGCGGTGAGGGCAAACTGCCACGAATAGCCCATGGTGGTGCAGATGGTGAAGGCGAAAAACGAGCTTAGCCCCATGGACGGAGCAAGGGCAAAGGGGAGTTTTCCGTAAAACGCCATGACAAAGGTGGCCACGGCCGATGCCACAATGGTGGAGGTAAACACGGCGCCTTTGTCCATGCCGGTGACAGAGAGCACGGAGGGGTTGACGGCCAGAATGTAGGCGAGAGTAAGGAATGTGGTGACGCCGGCAATGATTTCCTTGCGGACGCTCGTCACGGCGGGGTCGAAACCGAAAAGTTTTTGCAGCATGGTGATTTTAGTAATGTGTAAAAAAATAACTTGAGCATTTTTATTCGATAATCATGCAACGCATTCATCAACGACGGGCTGAA
>CAVJJO010000071.1:0-14658 GCA_963649665.1 Bacteroidaceae bacterium
ACTTGCATGTGTTAAGCCTGTAGCTAGCGTTCATCCTGAGCCAGGATCAAACTCTTCATTGTAATATGATATTTTGTTTGTTTCTCTGTTTGTGCCCAGGGTGACATCCTGCGATTTACAAGTTACGTGGATTGACAAGGTTTTCTTGACTACCCGAACATCTTCTCGCCTTCTTTTTCAAAGGTCTGAAGTGCTCATTGTCTCTTGTACTTCTCTACAAAAAAGTTTTATGTAATTCTTTCAAAGATCGTGTGCTTCGCGGTGCTTGCAGGCCTTAGCGGCGTGCCTTAGTTCCGTTTAGCGAGTGCAAAAGTACGGCCTTTTTCCATTCCACCAAAGCTTTTGAGGAAAAAAGTTTGCTTAGCGGCAGAGATTGGAGTTTATGGGGATTTTACAGAAAGGCTGATTATCAATGGATAGTTACTTGTTATAATTCCGTGAAGTTTTTGAAGGTTTTGTGAAGGGAGGGGGCTTCATGGAGGCTTTTGCGCGGCTGCGCTTTAGACATACGTGTAGAGCGTGAGGTTTTGAAAACCTCACCCCCATGAGCGGCGATTGGCCGTATAGAGCTGTCAAGACTGGAGTCTTGACCCCCATGCGCTGGCGCACCAGGAGCTATAATGTTGGGAAGGTTTGAAAATTTTGGGCTCAAGGCCCAATACGTTGGGCCTAGGGATAATTTAAATTCGCTGCCTTGGAATTTTTACGGCGTGCTTTGGTGTATTTCTGAAATGCCTTGGTTGATTAGGCCGCGTAGAGCTGTCAAGACTGGAGTCTTGACCCCCATGCGCTGGCGCCTCCATGGGCGGCATGCTATTTCCGAATCTTTTTAACGATGGGCCAAACAATGGGGAAAAGCATGAGGAGGACGGCAATGCCGAGGACGGCACGGAGAAAGACTGAGGTTTGCGTAGATATCCAAAGGCCGAAGAGCAAGAAAACGAAAAGTACGACGCACCTACGTAAGGTGGAACGGTTCATGCGGTAGCCATAGTGACGCGAGCAGAACGTAAGAATGAGAACGAGGTCGAAAAGGTTTGCAGCAGAAAGTGCCAGGCCTGCGCCCACAAGTCCCTTCCAGGCAAATCCGCCGACTACGAGAAGACAAAACACCACGTCGTAGACCACTTCGAGGGTCATATAGACTACCGAATTTCCTTTAGCCAAGGAAATGTAGGCGACGGGCGTATAGATAGCCTTGAAGTACATATAAGAAGCGGCACAAAGCACCATCGGAATCACTTGAAGGAAATCGGCAGTGTAAAGTATTCTTACAATCAAGGGCAGGCTGAGACAGAAAACGATTAAGAAAGGTGCCATCAGCACCACGAGTGTATTAATTTGGCGGTTGATAAGCACATTCATTTCCCTCACATTGCCTACAGTGGCAGAAAGTCGGGGAAAATAGTCGGCATCCATCGCCACGAATATCATCCGTGCATAGCTTACGGTGAGCGTGAGGCCTGCGGTGTAGAGTCCGACTTTCTCAAAACCGCCAGCCATACGGAGAATGCCTGTGCGCACGACAAGTTCTGCACCGGAGGTCATGGCACCTGCCAATATGTAAGCCGTACCAAGTTTCACCATGGGAATTCCATTCTTGAGGAAACGACGATGAAACGGACCGATGCGATAAGTAAACGTACGCGACGCGGCATACACATAGAGGGAAAAACCCAGAGCGGAAGTGAACAGTATGACGGGAATAACGCCTTTTACACCCATTATATAATAAAGCGATGCGGTAATAAAGAGCGTTCCCATTGCATGAAGCACCGAAGCCTTTGCCAATCGCCGCAACTGCCGGACTCCTTTAAGTATTGCCATTTCGCCGCCTATCAGCGTAAGAAAAAGGACTGTGGGAGAGAGCAGGCAGAATTCGGCATAACGACGGAACGTTCCATGCGCCATCCAACTGACTAGGGGTGAAGCCAGAAGAAAGAGGCACATGCCGAGAAGTGCCGTTGCGAACACCCAGGTGCGAATGAGGCGAACGTGGTGACGCAAAGAACTGACATTTTCCCCGTTGGCATAAAGTTCGGAAAGTCGGCGCACCGCACTCATGCCGAGCCCGAAGTTGGTGAGATTTGCCACAAGGTCCGTGGCACGCACATAAAGATCGGCAAGGCCTATGCCCGCCGCTCCTATAAAAAGCGCGGTAAGCTTGTTGCGCACCACTGCGAGCAACACATACAGGGCCTGCACGCTTCCGAACAGGCCTGTATACTTGAATATGTGACGATAGGAGTTTGACATGTAAAGGATACGGCAACGCGAGTCAGAACTTCATGCAATAGACGTTCGTTTCGCGTTGTTCAAAGCCGAGACTGCGGTAAAGCTGATTGGCAGCCACACGCTCGGGGCGTGAGGTGAGGTTGATGCTCTTGGCGTCAAGACGTGAAGTCTCCTTGATAAGGAAACGGATTAATTGTCTTCCATAACCACGACGACGGCATGCGTTGTCAACAACCACATCTTCCACCCACGCCTTGCGTCCGGTTGGCGACGCACATAGGCAGAGCGTGGCCATACCGCGCACCGCATTTTCTTCATCGCGCAAAAGAGCGATGTGCGTAAAAGGAGACTGGAGCATTTCCTGCAGTTGGTCTGCCGACATGGATTTTGCCGACGCACTAAGTTGAGGCAAGAGGCGGTTCATGGCTCGGAGTGTTTCTCCATCAGAAGCGGAGAGAAATGCGATGTGCGCCTCGTTCATACGGCGAAGCAGAGTAGCTATGTTTTCTCCCAAAACAGGATGTACGAGCGTAGGCGCTATTTCGGCAAGCGGCTCAAGCACGAAACGCCGTTCGTGGAGATGGGGATGGGGAAGAACCAGCGTGGAGCTTTCAAACGTAGCGAAATTGCACTCGTCGGAGAGCAGGAGGTCTATGTCGATAATGCGGTCGGCATATTGTCCGTCCACGCTCTTGTGCGTTCGCCCCATTTCTTGCTCTATTTCCTGCGTGACGGAAAGAACTTCCTGAGGAGGAAGCCGAGTGTCGACACAGACGGCGGCATTGAGGAAAGTATTGGGAGAATCGAAGCCCCACGGTTCCGTTTCGTAGTGGTGCGAAAACGCCACAACCTTCCCCACGCGTTGTGCGATGAGTTGCAAAGCGCGGGAAAGGTTGTGCGGTTTGTCTCCAAGGTTTGTTCCGAGAGAGAGATAAAGCATATACTTAAGGTAGAGTTAGTCCACGATGAGCAAAGCGTCGCCGTAGGGACCGAACATATATTCTCCCTTCACCGCTTCCTCGTAGGCATGCATGGTGAAGTCGTAACCACCGAAGGCCGACGTGAGCATAAGGAGCGTGGAGTAAGGCAGATGGAAGTTGACGAGCATGGCATCGGCAATCTGGAATTCGTAGGGAGGGAAGATAAACTTGTTGGTCCATCCTTCAAATTCCTTGATGCGGTGGTTGGTGCCGGCGCAGGCTTCGAGTGCACGCTGCACGGTAGTGCCCACGGCAATAACTTTATGACCTTCTTCCTTAGCCTTGTTTACGATGTTGCAACACTCGGCATTGACGAACATCTGCTCAGAGTCCATCTTGTGCTTGGTAAGGTCTTCCACATCGGTGTTGCGGAAGTTGCCGAGGCCGCAGTGGAGGGTAATGAATGCGCTCTGGATATCGTAAATCTCCATACGCTTCATCATCTCGCGCGAGAAGTGAAGTCCGGCAGTAGGCGCGGTGACGGCGCCTTCGTTTTTGGCGAAGATGCACTGGAAGTTGTCGAGGTCTTCGGGTTCGCTCTCGCGTCCCATAAAACGGGGGATGGGCGCTTCGCCGAGGGCATAGAGCGAACGCTTAAACTCGTCGTGGTCGCCTTCGTAGAGGAAACGCAAGGTGCGTCCGCGGCTCGTGGTGTTGTCGATAACTTCAGCTACGATGGAGTTGTCTTCTCCGAAATAGAGCTTGTTGCCGATACGTATTTTACGCGCGGGGTCTACGAGCACGTCCCAAAGACGGAGTTCGGCATTGAGTTCGCGAAGGAGAAACACTTCAATGCGTGCTCCGGTCTTCTCCTTGTTTCCGTAAAGGCGTGCGGGGAATACTTTGGTGTCGTTGAAGACGAAAACGTCGTGAGGGTTGAAGAAGCCCAGCACTTCCTTGAACATGCGGTGTTCGATTTCGCCGGTCTGGCGGTGGAGCACCATCATTCTACACTCGTCGCGGTGCGGAGCGAGGTATTTTGCGATTTTCTCTTCGGGAAGTTTAAACTTGAATTGGGAGAGCTTCATGTTGTTTTGTTGTTATAGTAGGTCGTTGACAGCTCATACGGGAATGAGCTGCGCGAATGTTTTATATCAAAAGGGGATGGGCGCACCGGTTTCTTCAGCAAACGTTTCTATGGAGAAACAACGCTGGAGCGAGAAATGGCCAACGCGCGTACGGCGGAGTGCCGTGAGGTGGGCACCGCTTTGGAGCGCAATGCCGATGTCGCGGGCAAGCGCACGGATGTAGGTACCCTTTGAGCAGACCACACGAATGGTTATTTCGTTTCGCTCAAGGCTGCAGTCGGTAAGTTCTATCTCATCGATGCGGAGCGGCTTTGCCCGCAGTTCCACGTCCTCGCCTTTTCGAGCAAGGTCGTAGGCTCTTTTCCCTTCCACTTTACAAGCGGAGAAGGCGGGCGGCACTTGCATTATCTCGCCTTTGAAAGTCTGAAGCACGCGACGCACTTCTTCCTCGGTAATATGCTCGGTGGGATAGGTTTTGTCTATTGGGTGCTCAAGGTCGAAACTCGGTGTAGTAGCGCCCAATTGAAGCGTGGCGATGTATTCCTTCACGCCTGCCTGCAACTGGTCAATGAGTTTAGTGGCGGCACCGGTGCAAAGCACCATCACGCCAGAAGCCAAAGGGTCGAGCGTGCCGGCATGTCCCACTTTTATTTTTCGTCCGCCCGACACCCGGGTGAGCATCCATCTTACCTTTGCCACGAGTTGGAACGACGTCATGTGAAGGGGCTTGTCGAAAGCCATCACACAAGGAAGGAATCCGCCTTGAAGCGGATTGCCGTCGGGTTGAAAAGTCTCGGGTGAAGACAAGTACGAGCGCACGATGTCCGTGTTTTCGAAACGCAGAACTGCGGCATCGGCAACTTCGTCTGCTGCTACGTCTTTCGGGATGATGTATTTGGCGTTAATCTCTTTCTTTGCCACGGAGGGGTGGTTTTAGGGCGGTGATTCTTACTTGAAGAGTTGGAAAAGAAGTGCGACAACTCCGGCGAGGGCGCAATAATAGGCGAAGTAGATCAGTTTGCCTTTGCGTACGATGCCTATCATCCATTTACAGGCTATGCAGCCCGACACGAAAGCAGCAACGAAACCTACCACGAGGGGCATGGTGTCGATTGCTCCGCCCACATCTTCACCTTTCATCACTTTGAGAAGATCGAGGAGCGCTTCGCCGAGGATGGGAGGGATGACCATGAGGAAGGAGAACTGCGCCATGCTGGACTTCTTGTTTCCGAGCAAAAGTCCCGTGGCGATGGTGGTGCCGGAACGGCTCAAACCGGGCAATACGGCAACAGCCTGCGAGAGACCGATAATGAATGCATCGCGAAGCGAGATTTCCTGACGTTCACGGGGACGTGCATAATAGGAGAAGGCGAGAAGGGCAGCCGTGACGAGCAGGCAAATGCCTACCACTACAAGACCGGACCCGAAGATTTCTTCTACCGTGTCTTTAAAGAATACGCCGACGATGCCGATGGGTATCATGGACACGACGATGTTGAGCACATAGCGCTGGTCGGGGTTGAGGACTTGAAGTCCCGATGCCGAACGGTTCACGGGGCCGAACATTCCCTTGAGGATATTCCATATTTCACCGCCGAGAATGACGATGGTGCTCAACACGGTGGCTACATGTACCATTATGGTAAACACCATGCTGTCCTCGGCGTTGATGCCGAATATTTCGGAAGCGATGGCAAGGTGTCCGCTGCTGCTCACGGGAAGATATTCCGTGAAGCCTTGAAGTAAGCCCATAAGAAGGGCTTCTAACGTATTCATCTTTTCTTCAGTCTGTATTTAATGGAATGGGGAGGTATGAGCAACTCGGGTTTGGATATTAAGAAAGAACGCTTTTGCCCCTTCAATACGCATGTGCGCTTGCCGTTTTACCCAGGGCATTGCCCAGGGCTATGAGCTTTTGGGCTTTCAGCCCGTTCCATTCCAAACGCGAAGTATTACCCGTGCTTACTCCTCCGTTTTCTCGTTGTTTACCTTGGGAGTTTTGGGTTTGCGCACAATGGCATAAACCATGAAGAGGTAGCCGAAAAGGCACACTGCGGGAGCCAGTTTAATGCGGCGTGCTTCAAAGATGGCGGAGTTGAAGGTGGTTTCGTCGGAGCCGGAGCCGGACATGAGCACCATGCCGACGATGACCACTGCCATGCCGATGGCGAGAAGGATGAAGTTTATGCGGTCAAAGGCAAAAACTTGTTGATGGCTTTTCTGTGACATTTGTTTTTATATTGAGCGTTTCTATTTTTAAACGTGAGATTCGCAATAATCTTATGTTGCGGTCTTCAGCTGAGATAAACGTCGCCGCCCTTCATGTGAAGATGGCGGTTTACGGAAATGTAGGCGCAGAAGAGGGTGAGCAGAAGACCGCAGAGCACTACGGCGCCGAGCGTGGCTATCCACACCATCGGGGTGATGAGCTGATTGAAATAAACTGTGCCGTCGCCTGCCTCGAACTGTAAGTAGTACATGGCAGCGGCAAGTGCGCCGCCTGCCACGATGACGGCCACGATGCCTATGCGGAAGGCTTGCCACATGAAGGGGCGGCGTATGAAGCTCCAGCGTGCGCCGACGAGCTTCATGGTGTGTATGCTGTAGCGACGTGCATAGACGTTCATCCGCATGGTGTTGTTGATAAGCGAGAACGAAACGACGGCGAGCAGGGCTGCCACGATGAGAAGCACCAGGCCCACGCTGGGTATGGTGCGGTCGAGACTTTCCATTATATCGTGGGGATAGGCCACGTCGTCTACGCCACGGAGCTTACGGATGGAGGGTTCGTAGCGGCGGATGCTGTCGAGGTTGGCATAGTCGGCGTTGAGATACACTTCAAATTCGGCGGGAACGGGATTGCCGCCCATGAGGTCTGCTTCATCGGCGAGCGCCTCGTTCATCTCGCGCATTCCGCGCTCTTTGGAGCGATAGTCCACAAGGCGTGCATAGGGTGCCTTGCGAAGGTGCGCTTGAGCGGCAAGGAGATCTTTGTTGGCTATGCTGTCGTTGAGGAGCACTTCTATGGTGAGTCCCTCCCGAAGCTGACGGCTGAAGTTTGTGCCGATGCTTACAAAAAGCACTACAATGCCGAGGAGGAGGAGTACGAGCGTAGTGCTGATACAAGTGGTTATGGTGCTGAAACGTCCAGTGCGGCGCTTCTTTCTTTTGCGAGGTTCCATAAGCGTTTACGGGGAAAACGTTATATCTTTTGTGCAGGTCAGGCATGCCTTACGGGCACACTTCACCTAAATTCCTACAAAAATACAACATTTCCGTGAGGCTGTGCACGATAGTGTGGAAAATATGGGGGCAAGTTGCGAATTTGGCGATATTCTATATCCGGAATTTCAGCATAAAACAAAAATAGCGGGCAGTCAGCGCAAGAATGTTGCGTCAACTGCCCGCTTTGGGGAAATTTCCTTTCGGGAAATTACTTGTTTACCTGTTCGTCGAGAGCAGAGCCTGCCTTGAACTTCACAACCTTCTTGGCAGCAATGGTGATGGGCTGCTTGTTAGCGGGGTTGATACCCTGACGTTCGGGGCGCTCGTTGATAGAGAACGTACCGAAGCCTACGAGCTGAACCTTGTCACCTGCGATGAGAGCCTTGGAAATGGTTTCGAAGACAGTTTCTACAGCCTTCTTTGAGTCAGCCTTGCTAAGACCAGCGGCAGCAAGTGCATCTACGAGAGTGGTTTTGCTTGTCATTCTTGTAATGTATTAAGTTTATGGATTTATTTTTAGACCATGGTGAAGCGTCCGCAGCGGCATTGCATGAAGGTTTTTCCTTTGACACCTTGGCGGCGTTTTTGGCTCTGTTCCGCTTAAAATGCAGCTTCGGGAAGAAGCTCCGAAAGAGCGCGAAAAGAGGGAAAACGCTAATGCTTAGCGCCGTACGGCCGTTTTCACTTGGGCAAATATAAGGGAAGTAGTCCGCCCACACAAAAAATTTTCAAGTTTTTTCTCTTTTACATTCGCAAATCGCGGTTTTTCGCCTGTCCGAGTCCTTTATTCGGGGGATTCGGAGCGATTTCTGCTATTCTACGGCGTGCCTTTCTGCGTCACGCGACGCGATTCCGCGCATTGAGGAAATGGCGGCTGAGCCAGTCGCAGAAAGCATAGAAGATGGCGGCGGTCACGAGTCCGCCAAACACGTCTACGAGGTAGTGCGCCTGTATGTAAACGGTGGCGCAGCAGAGGAAGAAGTAGAAGGGAAACGCAATGTAGAAGAAGCAGTGGCGGTTGCGCCAAAGGAGAATCATCAGCACGGTGCTCATGCCCACATGGGAGGAGGGGAAGGCCGCCGTGGGACGCTCGCCGGATGCCTGCGTTGCCTCCACGAGGTCGTGGAAGAATCCGTCGGGGCCGGGCGAGGGAGCAAGTTCGGTGTGGTGACTGAAATAGTCGCCGAGATGGGGAAAATGTCCGGCTTGGATGGCGTCGAAGCCTACTGCCTGAAAGTAATACTGCGGCCCGGTTACGGGAAGGAACAGATAGATGAGATAATAGAGGAAAAATGCCGTGAGCACGATGAAGGCGGTTTGCTCGAACAAGTTTTTCCGCGTAAACAGCGGCGCCAGCACCGTGAAGACGATGAGCGGATAATAGGCGAAGTAGCCCATATGGAAGAGTTCGCTCCATATCTTCTGCGGGAGCACACGGGAGAATTCAATGGAGGGCTGACAGCCGAAGAGGGCAAGGTCGGCCGAGGCGAACACGTGGTCGAGATTGGGGAAAAGCCGGCAGAACTCATAGGTGTCGGGATACCAATAGCCAAGGAGCGACAAGGGGAAAAGGTAACGCAGGAAAAGCGTGAACTTGTTGGGCTGGCTGCGATGGAGCAGGTAGATGATGCCCATGCAGAGGAGCACAAAGGCACGACCTTCGAGCAGACGCAACGGGTCGCCCATGCGCTGCCAGAAGACAGCGATGAGCAGCGCGGTAAACAACGTGTACGACAGCGTTACTATTTCTATGCCCAAAGGGCGTTTTCTTATAAGACTCATAGCTATGGGGCTATTAGTTTAAGGATGGAGATACATTCAGTGCGCAAAGGGCGCTCGTTACTTTATAATTTCTTCCCGCAACAGCGCCTTTTAGATCCACCCCTCGGCCTTGTACCACTTTACGGCGGCTTTCACGCCGCGTTCGAGCGGCCACTGCGGAGAATAGCCGAGCTGTTCGCGGGCTGAACGGATGTCGCATTTCCAGTTTCGCTGGCGCATGATGCGGTATTTGTCGGAATTGAGCGTGGAGGACTTGCCCACGAGGCGGGACAGCCGTTCCGAGATCCAGCAAATGACGCGGAGCAACCAAAGCGGCGCCACGATGTGGAGCACACGTTTCACGCCGATATTTTCCTGAAGCAAATCGCTGAAGGCACGGCTGGAGTACTCGTTGCCGTCGGTTAGGTTGTACGCCGTGCGTGCCTTACCGCGGGAGAGCGCGAGGAAGGCGGCCTGCACGAGGTCGTCCACGTAGATAAAGGTGAGCACCTGGGGCTTGTAGCCTACGGCGAAGTCGACATGGCGGCAAATGCTCTGCGCCATCATGAAGTAGTCCTTCTCGCGCGGCCCGTAGACGCCCGTGGGACGGAGCACCACGTAGTCGAGCCCTTCCACGTCGTAGAGCATGGACTCCGCCTGGAGTTTGGAGCAGCCGTAGGCGGTGTTGGGGCGCGGCATGTCGTCGGGAGCGATGGGGGCGTAGTCTGCCTCGTGGATGGGACCGTATATGCTGAGTGAACTGATGAACACGAAGCGTCCGTCCTTGCGCAGCGCACCGGTGGAGAGAAGCGTGCGGGCAAGACGTTGCGTGCCTTCGGCATTGATGCGGAAGAAATCCTCGGCCTTGCGGCATTTGGTGGCTCCGGCGGCATGGATTACGGCATCGAAGGCTTCGTTTTCCTTGCGGAATGCCGAAAGCTGGGCGGCGAGGCGCTCGTCGTTGCCGAGGTGGAGTTCTATGAAGTGTATGCGTTCGTCCTTGAGATAGGCCCTGCTGCTGGTGGCGCGCACGGCAGCCCACACTTCCATGTCCTCGGCGAGGGCACGTTCTACCATGTAACTGCCGATGAAGCCCGACGCTCCAGTGATGAGTATGCGCATAATGGGATGTTTGTCTTGTAATAAGGAGGGGTATGTATGCCTACAGTGCGCCGAGATCGTCGTAGGCGGTTTGCCAGAAGGCTTTGGCGGCTTCTTCGCGGGCGGCTGAGGGCGAAGGGGCGGAACGGATTACAGAGGCGGGCTTGGCGAGCACGTTGATTACGCTGATGCCGCTGCGGTCCTTATAATATATGCCTTCGCTCCACGAATGCACGGCCGACGGACGGGTGTAGGTTCGGCTCAGCACGTCGCGGCTGAAGCGAAACTCGCCGTGGGGAAGACGGAGTTGGCCGAGGAGGGTGGCCACGAGGTCGGTCTGGTTGCACAGCACGTCGATGCGGCGCGGGGCGCGCACGGCTCCGCCGCTGAAGATGAGAGGGATGTGCGACCGGCGTTCATCGGCGTCGCTGATGCCTTCGGGGTAGTTTATGCCGTGGTCGGGGAGGAACACGATGAGCGTGTTGTTCCACTGCGGCGTTTTGCGGAGGCGGTCCACGAAACGGCCTATGCAGTCGTCGAGATAGGCCATGGTGTTTGCCACCTTGTCGCCTTTAATTCTGTCGTAGGGCACGCCCCACGGTTCGTGGCTGGCAAGGGTGAGAAAACCGAGGTGCCAGGGACGGGAGGAGGGGTAACGTGCCACACGGCTATAGAGACTGTCGAAGGTGATGCGGTCGGTCACGCCCCAATCGTGCGTCTTGCGCACGGAAGCGGGGAAAGAGGTCTCGCTGTAGGTGCGCTCGTAACCGGTGCCGAGGAGGTAGCCGTTGGTATTGGTGAAGTTGATGTCGCCGCCGTAGAGAAATTCGGTGGTGTAGCCGGCTTTGCGGAGCGCGGAGGCGAGACTCGGCAAACGCGTACACTTGGAGGGCAACTTCATCACGCTCACGTCGGGGAACGACGGGTAACCGCTGAGGGTGCAGAGCGTGCCGCGGTCGGTGCGGAAGGAGTTGGCGTAGCACTGCGTGAAGACGATGCCCTCGCGGGCTATGCGGTTGAGGTTTGGCGTGACGGAAGGGTCGGCCAGGGAGTCTACGGCATTGACAAACGTGCCTCCGCAGCCTTCCATGAGCACGAGGAGCACATTTGGACGGGAGGTGGTGAGGAGCGTGTCGGTGCCTACGCTCAAGGTGTTGTAGCCGAGAGAGGCGAAGATGCGCTGGCGCTCGTCTTCGGTGAAGTAGTTGGCCTCGTCGGCGTAGTTGCGCGTGCGCTTGAGCGAGGAGGCTATGCTGAACACGGGATTTACGGCGGCGTGGTTCAGGAACTGCACGTCGGAGTAGTAGGCGCGCCCCACGTTTGCCGTGCTCTTCCCCACTCCACCGCGAATGCCGAGAAAGAGGAGTCCGCCTGCCACTATCCACAGCGCGGTTTCGCCTATGCGGTGACTGCAAGGCGGAAGGCTTCGGGGCAACACGCGGCGCATGGCCCATATGGCTATGGTGGCCGAAAGGCCGATGGCTACTGCCACACCGAGCAGATACACCGAACTTACGCTGGCGAGTGCCCCCATGGGCGAGTCGAGATAGTTCCACACGGTACCGTCGAGGCGTATGCCCCAAAAGCCGTAGAGGCAGGCGTCGCTCACCCATATTATACTGAGCACGATGCCCACAATGGCGGCGTAGACTGTGCCGACGGTGCGCAAGCGGGGTATTTTAGCCCATATGCTCACGCCCAAGAGCAGCCAAAGCGGCGCGGAGAGATAGCCGGCGGTGGTGATGTCGAGGGGGAGGCCGTGCCACCAGGTGGAGAACAGGTAACCGCCGGGGAGTTCTTTCCCGCCCGAATGGAGCGCGATGAATGCCAACCGGTCTGCCTCGAAGAGGACGAGCGAGAGGACGAAGAACAGGGCGAGTTTAAGGAAACGCATGGGCGTGGCGCTAATCGTCTATTGCCGTGCCTTTGAGCGTGGCGCTGGAGGCATCGGTGATGCGTACTTTCACGTAGTCGCCGGGGCGGTAGTTGCCGCGGTCGAAGACCACCACTTTGTTCTGCTCCGTGCGGCCGAAGAGTTGCTCGCGCGAACGCTTGCTCACGCCTTCCACGAGAATCTCGTATTCGCGACCCACGCAGCGGCGGTTGCTCTCTGCGCTGAGTTCGTTTTGGAGAGCGATGAGTTCTTCCAGGCGGCGCACCTTTTCGGGTTCGGGCACGTCGTCGGGGAGGTGCTTGGAGGCGTAGGTGCCGGGGCGCTCGCTGTATTTAAACATGAAGGCGGAGTCGTAGCCACACTCGCGCATGAGCGAGAGGGAGAGCTGGTGGTCCTCCTCCGTTTCGGAACAGTAGCCCACGAAGATGTCGGTGGAGAGTCCGCAGTCGGGCACGATGCGGCGTATGGCTTCCACGCGCCCCATGTACCACTCGCGGGTGTACTTGCGGTTCATGAGTTTGAGTATGCGGTCGCTTCCGCTCTGCACGGGCAGGTGGATGTGGCGGCACACGTTGGGTTCTTCGGCTATCACGTGGAGCGTTTCGTCGCTCATGTCCTTGGGATGGCTGGTGGAGAAGCGTATGCGCATGGTGGGCACGGCGCGTGCCACGGTGCGGAGGAGCTGGGGGAAGGCGATGGTTTCGTCGCTGCCTTCTTTGGTCCAGCGGTAGGAATTGACGTTTTGGCCGAGGAGGGTCACCTCTTTGTATCCGCGGGCTTCGAGGTCGTGCACTTCGCGGAGTATGCTCTCCACGTCGCGCGAGCGTTCGCGGCCGCGGGTGTAGGGCACAATGCAGTAGTGGCAGAAGTTGTTGCAACCGCGCATGATGCTCACGAAACCTGAGATGCGGCTTCCGCAGTAGCGTTCGGGCACGATGTCGCGGTAGGTCTCGGTGGTACTGAGCTCGATGTCCATGGCTTTCTGTCCCACTTCGGCCTGCGCTATGAGGTCGGGGAGGGAGAGATAGGCGTCGGGGCCTGCCACGAGGTCTGCACCATGTTCGTTGAGGAGTCCGTCCTTCACGCGCTCTGCCATGCAGCCGAGCACGCCGAGGATGAGCTTGCGGCCCTTGCGGCGCTGTGCGTTGAGGGCTTCAAGGCGGTGGATGATTTTCTGCTCGGCATTGTCGCGCACGGAGCAGGTGTTGAGGAACACGGCGTCGGCCTGGTCTATGTCGTCGCAGGGTTCGTAGCCTGCCATCTTCATCACGCTGGCCACTACTTCGCTGTCGGCCACGTTCATCTGGCAGCCGTAGGTTTCTATAAAGAGGTGTTTCATCGGTTGGTTTCGTTCGGAGTTTTTTAAGGGGAGAGCGCGGCGTTGACAAGCGCATGTTAACGCAAAATTGTATCGGCGCTCTATGCCACGTTGCAAAGTTACAATAAAGTTACTAAAGTCGCTCAAGTTTCGGCTTGGGGCATGCATTTGTAAACGAACGTTTCGTTTGTTAATTTTGCGCCCTTCATTTTTTCGCCGGCGTGGTTCAATCTAGAAAGAGAAGCAATGCTTTTTAGCCTCTTGTCAGCACATTTTCGTCACTCCAAGGCATCTTCTGAAAACTTCCCTTAGGCCCAAAATTTTGGGCTTAGGGGGAATTTTTCCTAGATGCCTTGGAATTTTCACTGGAAAGGCTGCATTTTTTGCTACGTCTGGGCAATTTATGCAGCCATATGCAGGGAATTTTGAATATATGCGCATTCTGCGGCGACAAAGTGCATAATTATGCGCGCTGAAAATCGCGTATTTCCGAGCAACTGCGCAACTGGCGATTTCTACGCGATTCTCAGTGTTAAAATAATCGGGGATTGGGGCACTGAGGCGAAGCGTATGGAGGCTTAATGCGCTCTTAATGCGCTGCGCATGGGGGCGAGGTTTTCAAAACCTCGCGCTCTACACGGCTATTCAAAGCGTGGAACACTGAGGCGCAGCGCATGGGGAGCTTAATGCGCTCTTAATGCGCTGCGCATGGGGGCGAGGTTTTCAAAACCTCGCGCTCTACACGGCTATTCAAAGCGTGGAACACTGAGGCGCAGCGCATGGGGAGCTTAATGCGCTCTTAATGCGCTGCGCATGGGGGCGAGGTTTTCAAAACCTCGCGCTCTACACGGCTATTCAAAGCGTGGAACACTGAGGCGCAGCGCATGGGGAGCTTAATGCGCTCTTAATGCGCTGCGCATGGGGGCGAGGTTTTCAAAACCTCGCGCTCTACACGGCTATTCAAAGCGTGGAACACTGAGGCGCAGCGCATGGGGAGCTTAATGCGCTCTTAATGCGCTGCGCATGGGGGCGAGGTTTTCAAAACCTCGCGCTCTACACGGCGCCCCAAGGCGCAGCCACGCAGAAGCCTCCGTGAGGCCGTGTAGAGCGTGACGT
>CAVJJO010000072.1:0-13824 GCA_963649665.1 Bacteroidaceae bacterium
CCGCCATTATAGGAGGCACGACGTAAGAGACAATGAAGGCTAATATTTTCATTAAAGGCACTCATAAATGGTTCTTGGGGTATATGCAAGGTTGCCCAAGACTACTATACGGCATACAACGGCACGCAGTAAAGTTGCTCTTGCTTTTTATAGGGCAGCATAGAGAATCTTACAGCGCGTAAGTCGGAATTAGAGCGAAGCAAGGTTGTCAAGGAATTGGACTTGACGTTTCCCTCGGCCTTCACCTCTATGGGCAACAATCTGCCACAGTACTGGATGAGGAAGTCCAGTTCCAAACGGGAGTTGTCGGTATTGTGATAATAGATGGGAGCTATTCCGCGGCTCTTCATTTCTTGCAAAACATACTCTTCGGTCATCCCACCTTTATATTCCGAGAATATTTGATTGTTGATTAGCACTTGCGACGGGTCGGTGTTGACCATGGCTCCCAAGAGACCGACGTCCAAAAGATAGAGCTTAAACACCGAAAAATCTTCATAAATGTTCAGCGGAAGGGCAGGTTTGCTACACCTCGGCACTTTGTAGAGAAGTCCCGAGTCGACGAGCCATTCTATGGCCTCCTCAAATTCTCTCGCCCTCGCACCCTTCCTGAGCGCGCCATAGATGAATTTCTTGTTATCCTTGAATAGCTGCGAGGGAATACTCTTCCATACTAGACGAATTCGTTCTACCATTTCCTTGGGAGCATGTTTGGAGAAGTCGCGCTCGTAGCCCTTGAGTATCTCTTGCTGTATTCGTCGCACCTCCTGAAGGGCGCTACTCTCCACATACTTCTTCACTGCTTCTGGCATACCACCTACGTAGTAATATTGCCGCAACAAGTCCACATATTTCTCGTGCAAAAGGTTGGTAATGTCAAAGTTGTGCTCCTCCAAGAGCCGATAAGCTTGCTCCTCTCCCTTTGCTAGGAGAAACTCTCCATAACTCATAGGATAGACTTCTATCTCGTTGACTTTTCCCACAGGATATGAAACGTCGTGGTGAAGGGATATACCAAGCAGCGAACCTGCCACGGCTATATGATATTCCGGAGCATTCTCGCAGAAATATTTCAGGGCTTCTATGGCTTCTGGAATCTCCTGTACCTCATCCAAAATGATAAGTGTATCGCCAGGAGTAATATCCACATGTGTCACGGCACTAAGAGAAATCAATATTCTCTGCACATCGAAATCCTTATTAAAAATTTGCTCCACAAGTTCGTTCTTGCGGCAAAGGATGTATGCTTCTTTCTTGTACTCTCGCTTGGCAAACTCACGCAAAGCCCAGGTCTTACCCACTTGGCGCGCTCCATTTACAATGAGCGGTTTTCTATCGTTTTGATTCTTCCAAGTCTTAAGCTGTTGTAATACAAGTCTTTCCATTGTCCTATTACATTTATCTGCACCAAATTCTGCTGCTAAACTACATTTTTCCGCACATAATTCGGCGTTACTCATACACTTTTCCGCATTCGACTCGCAAAATATTAACCTCTCTAAACATTTTGCAAGAAAAACGTATGGGGGCGAAGCGCATAGAGGCACAGCGCATGGGGGGACAAGACTCCAGTCTTGACTGTTGAGCACGAAGCTGATAAAGCGAAGCCACGCGAAAGCCCCCGCAAGGCCGTGGAGAGCCGTGACGTTTTGGAAACGTCACCCCCATGGAAGGCGAAGCCACGCAAAACAGTCCGTGACTGCGTGTAGAGCGTCAAGACTGGAGTCTTGACCCCCATGCGCTTCGCCCCATGCGTTACCTCCATGCGCTTCGCCCCTTGCATTGCTCCATGCATTGCTCCGTGCTTTGCCTCTTGCGCTACCCGAAAAAAAATATTGCTGCCCCAAATTCTCAGGACAGCAATATTTACATGAGATTATGTGCGTGCGCTTATCAGAGCGCTACTTTCACGCTGCGGTTGCAGGCGTTGACCACGTAGACGCCGTGGGGCAAACGTAACGCGGTGCCTTCGCGGAGCGTGCCCACCTGGCGGCCGTCGGCGGAAGTGACGGTGGCGCTTTGCGAACCGAGACCGTCGGCACGGAGAAGGCCGTTCTTTACGACGGGCTGCCAAGTTGCCACTGAACCGGCAGTCTGGTCTATGCCGTCGATGCTAAACACGAAGGGAACAGAGGGCGCGGACACGTTGTTGCCGTAGACGGCACGTACCTGATAGGTCATCTGCTGCGAAGGTTTGAGGCTTTCGGGCAACTCTTCCACATATTCAGTTTCGGTGAGAAGTTCGGAAACCACTTCGCCGTTGCAAAGCACTTCGTAGCCGTCGGGCTGTGCCGTGGGGGCGTAGTAGCCTTCAAAGGAAATGTCGTCGACCATAAGGCCGCTTTGCTGATGGCCGATGTAGTGGATGGCGAAATATTTTGCGCCTTCGGGCAAGGCGAAGCGGTAACGCGTCCATACGGTGTCGCCCGAGAGGGGTTTCGGTCCGCTGACGACGTGGAAACTTTCCGTAGCGGTGTCGGTGGTGGAATAGAGCACCTTGAAACGTTCGGCGGCTTTTTGACTGTCGATGCCGCGCGCGTAGAACGAGATGACCTGCTGCTTTCCGCTGAGGAGGGGCGAGATGAGCCAGTCGTCGTTGGTGGC
Organism: Bacteroidaceae bacterium; assembly: GCA_963649665.1. GTDB lineage: Bacteria > Bacteroidota > Bacteroidia > Bacteroidales > Bacteroidaceae > Alloprevotella. Next base: position 2,605 of record CAVJJO010000072.1, read on the forward strand.
GTAGGGCGAACCGAAGCTTACCATGCTCTTCGTGCCGCTGTGGGTGAGGATGTAGCCGGCAAGCACCGTTTCGTTGGGGTTGAACACGATGAAGGCCTGGTTGGACGTGTTGTTGGGCCATTCAATGAGACTTCCCGTGTTGTCGCGGAAGGTGAAGGGCAGCACGCCGTCGCCGTCGTGGAGCGTCCATCCGCCTACGGAACTGATGGCAAAGTCGGGGTACGACTCAAAGTCGTCCGTCACGTATTGCGCCGTGGGCGTAGCGTAGGGCTTGTCCCAAGAGAGCGTCAGCTTGACGTGGTCGTCGGTCAGCGACGCACGGAGCGTGCCAACCTGGGCGAGTGCAGGCTCATTGACCACCACGGGAATGGAGAGTGCATTGTTGCCGCTCTGTTCGTCGCCTGCCACTTCCACAAGGGCGGAAAGCGTGGCAAGTCCGGCCTGCGAGGGTTCGTAGCTTACCACGAGGTCCTCGGAACCGCCTACGGCTATTTCGTCGAGCACTTCGCTGCTTACGGCCTTTCCGTTTTCGGAAATGGTTACGCGCACGCCGGAGAGCGCCTGCGTACCGTTGTTGCGCACCGTCACGGTGACGTCGTGCTCATATCCGGCTACCACTTTGGCGGGTACGCTGAAATCGGTCACGGCAGCATCAGTGGCATAAGTGTCGCCGCCGATAGTGAGGTTGTCGAGGTGGAGGTTCTGGTTGCTCACGGTGCCGCTGCCGGTAAACACGAGCGAAGCGCGCGAGAGCGCGGCGGCGGGGGTGAGGTCAACGTTGCATTCCGTCCAGCCGGCTTCTTCGGCATAGGCGCCGAAGGTGGCATTGGCAAGGTCTATGGTCGCGCCGCTTTCGTTGCGTACGCTTACCTTCACGTAAAGGTCGGTGCTGAGCGAGGGGTGACGGTAGATGTAGAAGCGGGCGCGGGGATTCTTCAGCGAAGTGAAGTCTATGGCGGGGGAGATGTACGATGCCGTGCCGGAGTTGGCAGTGGTGTAGCTGTTCACGGTGAACTTCACCATGCCCTCGCCGTCCTGTCCGCGGGTAGCGGGGTCGTAGCCGTATCCTTCCACAATCCACGATGCCGTGCCGTTGCCTTCAAGCGACCATGGATTGTTGGCCGTGGCCTGCTGGTACCACGTTTCGGCGAAGGGGAGCGTGTAGGCTTTTCCTACGGGCACTTTTGCCGTTTGGGCATATTCGCCTTCGCCGGCACTGTTGGTAGCGTAGACGAGGTAGCTCACGGCATCCTGCAGTGTGCCGTCGGGGAGTGCGTCGGTTGCGTGGAGGTCGATGAACTCGGTGGCGCTGAGATTGTCGGCGATGCACGTTTTCTCGTAGTCGTACATGCGATACACGCTGTAAAGCACGGGGGCACCGCTTGCCCCCTGGGGCTTGCTCCAGGTGAGACGCACTGCTGTGGCGCTGAGGTTCTCAGCCTTGAGGTTTTCGGGAGCAGGAGCGGCGGTTTCGCTCAGGTCGATGCTCACGGAGGAAGGCGTGCCATCGCCGTGGGTGTTTGCCACGATGAGGGTGTAGGTGTTTACCGTGGCGGCAGCCCACTGGTCGGTCCATGTGAGGGTTTCGCCGGGCTGGGCAGAGAGCGTGGCGGCAGGTTGCGTTTCGTCGCCACAATAGATTTTCACGCTTACGCTGCCTTCCATGGCCGTGCCGCTCATGTCGGTCTGGGGCACACGGAAGGAGAGCTTCACGTTGCCCACTGTGCCTTCTGCCTTGGCATCGGCCACGGTGGCGGGCACGAGGTTGGAGCCGACTTCTTCAATGTAGATGTTGTCGATGCTCATGTGGTCCTTCTCTGCCGTCACGTTGTGGAAGCCCACGTAGCGCGTGTCGGCTTTGGGGTTGAGGTAAACGGAATAGGTCTTCACGCTATTCATCGTAGACACATATTCCTGATCCCAGATGGGCTCAGACATGGTTTCGGCCGTGGGCTGCGCTCCCATGCTGATTTGCAGATGGTTCGTGCGCCCATAGTAGCCGTAGGTCTGGAAGGTGAGTTTGTACACCTTGTCGCCGCTGAAAGCAAGGGGCGGTGTGATGAGCCAGTCGTCGGCGGTCTGCGTGCCCTTATTATAATAGAAGGCGGCAGCGTAGGTGGCATCGTATTTCCAGCAGGGCGCTTCCCAGTCGTCGCTTCCGTCGCCGTTGGCATCAACGGCGGTGAAGGTGTTGTAGTCGTCTTCGGCATCGAAGGGTTCCACGTAGGGAATCTCATGGGAGAGGCCTGCACGTACCCATTCGGAGAAGGTGCGTGCGCTTTCGCGACGCATGTAAGTGGCGGTAACGGTGTAGCGGATGCGGCGCAACTCGTTCTCGGGCGTGTCGGTAAACGACGTTTCGGAGATGTTGCGCGCTACCACGGTGTTTTCGGGCATTCGCGTCACGGTGTAGGTGACCTTTGCAGGGTCGATGTATCCGCCGTTGGCGCTCGTGGCGGCTGCATTCCATGAAATGCTAACGATGCGCTGCATGTCGTCGGTCGACACCGTTACGCCCGAAGGCGCTGCGGGGGCATCGGTACCGATGTATTCGGTGCACGACGTGCGCGGACTGGTGAGCGAACCGTAAGAGCAGTTCACGTCGGTGGTGTGGCTACCGGCTTTGTTGTAGTCGCAAAGGAGGCTCACGGTTTCGCCGGGCGCTCCCGAACCTGTTGCCACTTCCTCGCCGTCGATGCGTACGGAGTAGGTCAGCGCGCCGCCAAGGGTGGTTTGCTGCGAGTAGGTAAGGGTGGGAAGGGTGAAACTTACCGTGCCTTGTATGGACGAGCCTTCGCCGGGGGTCACGCTGAGGTTGAGGGGCGTGGCAGGTGCATCGGGGTGAGCGTCCTTTATGAGGAGCGCACTGATGCGTTCGTAGCGGGGGAAGCTGCGCACGAGCGTTCCCTTGCCGGTGGTGAGGTCTACGCTGACGATGCCGCAGATGGTGGTGGTGTGCTGCGTGTCGGTGTCGGCAAATCCGTAGAGTGCCCAGTAGAGACGTCCGGTGCGGAGGTCAAACGTGGCGCTTTGGTTGAGTTCCTGAGGGGTGTAGCCGGTTTTGCCTATGGCGGTGGCGGTGCCGTCGGTCTTGCTGATGGTGTAGAGCGTGCCGCCTCCGTCGATGCCCCAAAGTTTTCCGTCCTTATCGGCAGAAAGGGTGCGCATGAAGGGTATGGCGGCGATGCGGGTGAACGCACCCGTTTCGGGATTGATGGTGCAGAGGTAACCTTTCTCGGAATTGCCGAGTTTGTTGTAGGTCACGGCATAGGTGGTGCCGGTGGTGTAGTCGTAGGTGAGGTCTTCCGCCACGCCTTCTTCATATTTGTTGCCGAGGTCGGCGGTGGAAGAGTCTTTCCAGGTGTCTACGTCGGTGCGACTGTAGGTTACGCTGTATTTGTACCAGTAGCCGCTTACCTTCACCTGTTCCACGGTGTTGTCGTGGTAAGTGGCGCTTACTTCGTTGCCTTCCACGCGGCCCGTTGGGCCTGCAGCGGCGAACCCTTCGTCGGCATCGGTGCTGAAGGTGTAGAATCCGCCTTGCGGATTGTTTGTACCGCCGTCGGTCCAGGAGTCGGAATAGGCTACGAAACCAAGGAAGTTCACCTTGTCGGTTTCGGCTGAAGTTTGTGCCGAGGCTGTCCAAGGGGTGGCAGCGAGTGCAAGTATGCAGAGTTTTGCCAAATGTTTCATAGGATAGCTATTGTAGAATATTGAAAAAAGAAAAGCCAAGAACCGGAGAATTTGAGATTCCTGTTCTCCAATTCTTGACTTTTTTTTGGGGGGGTACGTTTTTTTGAGCGTTACTTGCTCAGCTTGAGCGAGCGCGCTCCATTGGCATAGCGCACGATGTAGATTCCTGCGGGGAGGGTGTGCAAGGCGTTGCGGAGCGTGGCACCCGTGGCGTCGCAGAGTTTGCGGCCTGCGGTGTCGTAGATGCTTACTGCGCCGTTGGCGTCGGCCGTCACGGCGTCAATGCCGGAGGAAGCGGTGGCGCCTTCCAAACGGAGCACTACGGGGTCGAGGAATTCGTTTTGCAGCGTGAGCGTGGCTTCGTACGAACCGCTTTCGGAAGGACTGAAGGTGACCACGAGGAGTTGCTCGCCCGTGGCGTTGAGCTTCGTGGCGTTCACCGAGAAGGCGTTGCCGTTCTGCGTGAGTTTCACATTGATGGAGTCGGGCATGCCGTAGGGAGTGACCTTCACGGTGTCTTTCACTTCTTTGCCCACCTCGGCGGTGAACGTCTTGAAGGAGACGGGATAGAGCGAAACGGCAGGCGGGTCGTTGGGGTCGATGGCCATGGCGGCAATGGCGTGGGCGAAAAGTTCGGTTCCGCCTTGCTTAAAGAGGAGGCTGCCCACATCTTTTCCCACCTTGGAGGGCGAATAAGTGACGGTAATGTCGCCTTCAAATTTTCCCGCGGGGATGACCGCAGGCGAAACGCTGAAGGCGTCTTTTATTTCGTCGGAGAATTCAATGGTAGTAGCAGAGGGCTGATTGGACTTCACGTGAACGACGGGAAGCGTGGTGGTCTGCCCCACTTGTCCGCGAACTTTCAAGAAGCTCTCGCCATCGACGGTCACGTCGAAGGTATAAGAGAGCTCTACCACGTCGTCCTTGCCGCGGGGCGACACGACGGGACCGTCTGCGTCGTCGTTTGCCGTGAAGATGCCCGAGAGGTTCACCTTGCCTGCAGGTATGGCGGTGCCGATGAGGGAAGTTCCTTTGAATATTCCGAGCTTGCCGCTTGCGCCGTCAGCGTCGGTAAACGTGGGGAGTGCCATGTCGGCGGCAAATTGGGTGGCGCCGTCGGTTGTGGAGAGCGTCACGTCCTTCACTCCCACGAAGCGGTTGATGTACTTGGCTACGTTGGCCTTGAGTTCGGCTACGCTGACGTAGTCGGGCTGTGCGCTGTTGCCCTGGCTGAGGACGTCGAAGGTGGCATAGTGGAGCTCGCCGTAGTTCACGCCGTTCTTGCTTTGCAGGCAGAAAAGCACCACATTGCTGATGCTGTCGCCTTCTTCGGGTGCGTCAGCACCGAGCGACGCGAAGTATTCGTAGTCGTCGTGCAAGGTGAAAGCGCCGTTCTGATCCTGTATATAATAGATGGGTTTCTCACCGTCGCGGTTTACGTAGGTTACGAGCGCTTTGCCCGTGTAGACGTAAGAGTCGTCGTCCTCCACGTCTATTTCCTGGAAATCTTCCAGCGAACTTACGCTCACGGCGCTTGAGGCTATCCAGTTTATACATTTCGTTTCGTTGATGCCGTCGGTAGCAAGTGAAATTTCGGTATATACCAATTTGTCCAGACTTGTTTTGGGGCAGATGGTGTAGCGGACTGTTGCACCTTCCCCGCTCATCACTTCGGCTGCAGAAATGGTGGTGCGTTCCAACGTAAGGTCGGGATGGTCGGAGGTGAGGGTAAGGTCGGAGGTCAGGTTTTTGCCTTTCACGGTGAACTCTCCCTTATAGGTAAGTCCCTGGAACTGGTAGCCGCGCAGCTCCGTGGGGTCTGAAACCGTCAATTCGGGCTCGCCCTTTTCTTCAGCGGCAAAGAGTGCAGAATAAGAGTCGCTCACGCGTATGCTACCCACGTAGACATCGCCGCCGCGATAGCCATAGGAGAGTTGCTGGGAAAGCATGATGGCCTTGCAGCCGTAGCCTTTGCTGAGCCCGTAGGCATTGGTGGACACACCGATCGCTGCGGACGGTTCTTCGGTCTGCGAAGCGGGGTCTACGTAAAGCGTCATGCGGTCGGCTTCGGCGCCGTCGTAGTTGAGTTCCATTTTCACCACCACGAGGTAGGCTTTTTCGGTCTCAAGTTCCGCGCTCTTCACCTTAGGCGAAGTGCCGGCACAGGCTGCGCCGAGGCAGAAGGTGTTTTCGCTGCTTCCGGGGCACACAAACACGCGACCCATTTCGCCGGGTATGGTGTTGGTGGCGATGGAGGTCTGCGTACGGGTAAGGTTTATCAAAGAGAGGAAGGCGTAGTTGGTTTCGGGCACGGAGCCTACCTGCACGAGTGCGGCATAGTAGAAGGTGCCGGTAGCGCCGCGGTCGGCATCGGTAAACTGGCAGAACACCCCTTCGTTGCCGTCGAGGGCCGAGAGGGCAGCCACTTTCTTCGTGGAAGGATAAGTGCAACCTTCAAAGGGAGAGAGTTCGCCCTCTATCACTTGCACGGGATTGGCGGAATAGTAGCTTTTGGCTTGCTGCCATTTTCCGCCACTCTGCGTTTTGAGTTCCCCTTCGGAATAGTTGAAATCTTCGGTAAACGAGATTTGCGCCAATGAGGGTAACGCTCCCATGAGGAGCAATACGATGCAAATGACACTTGCACGTAGCAATGTGTAAGGTTTCTTCATAAGCGATAATGATTTTTGTATGGATTTTAGCGCTGTTTCGCTGCAAAAAGCGAATTTTTCGTGCAAATATACTTGCATTTGCTTAAAAAGCAAAGGACTCGCTGCAACGATTGCATAAAAGTCAAGGGCTAGAGCGGGGCTATATATAAGGCTGCTTGTTTGCATTTCATCCGCCTTACTTATGTTTTGTCCGTCATTTAACCCCCGAAAAAGGCGATTGAAACTGCAAGAAATGTTTCAACATGGTGCACTCTTGTTGCATTGACCGAAAAGTGCCTTTTCTTGAAAGATTTTTTGTAGCAGAAGCGCTCAGCATGCTATAATTTTGCATTGTGAAAAAAGGAAACGCGGCAGGCACACAAACTGCCGACGGTTTCCATGCAGGCCAAAAGGCACTGTGAAAAGGGACGGCGCAATACACGCTCCCGTCACAAAGCCCCATTAACCGCACATTAACTAAACTAGACCGAGGGCCGCTGTTCCGATGAAAGCGAAGCGGAAGGATGCCCACCAACCCCATTGGGCGCAATGCCCACAGGCGCACTTCAACACACAAACACACTAAGACTCTGACAGTTCGGACGCCCCTCCGCCCCAAACGCAAAGAGGGCAACGCCTACATGGCGTGAGGGTTTGTCCATGTCAGCAGCAAAAGAAGCGAAGCCACTGCCCCACTCCATCCGCAACGGCGACCGATGGAGGAAGCACACGAAGAAAGAAAATTTACGCATATATTTAAGGTATTAGGTTTAAGGTTATACCCGGGTAAAAAGGTTGTTAAGGAATCAGAGGATGCGGATTCGTACCGGGTAGCGAAATCCCTCCACGGGCCGTAGCGCTTGAGCAAGTAGTGCGGCCAAAGCAACATCGACCCCGACAGCAAACGCTGCCGGGGTCGCGCTTTTCCTAGGGTTAAAGGCATAAAACGGGGCATTCTGGGATTACTTTTAAGAGCCAAACGCATTATATGGAAAGTAGCGGCTTGTTCATTGATTTTCAATGGCAAAGCACATAACATTTAAAGCATATATTTTACTTAGACGTCTACTTTGAAGGTTTTTTGCCAAAGTGGTTCTAAAATTCGTACATCCCCATGGGGGTGACGTTTTCAAAACGTCACTGCTCTACAAGAACTGATAAAAGCGAAGCGCTTCGCCCCATGCGCGTCTCCCAATTTTAACACTCAAAATCCGCATAGAAATCATCAAGCGTACCAACGCCCGAAAATACGCGATTCTCAGTGCGCAGAAAAACACATTTTATTAAAAGCTTTTTTGCTTTACACAAATTTATATCGCCTACATCAGCAAAACACACCGCATTAAAGTCAAAACGCCCCCTATTCCAGCAAAAATTCCAAGGCATCTAGAAAAAACTCCCCTTAGGCCCAACATTTTGGGCTGCCTTGGAGTTGTCACGCGGTGCCTTGGACGTGAAAAAGCAGGCTTCAGAGGCATGAAAAACGCCCCTTTATTTTTCTATTTCAAGAAGCCCGATTGTCAAGAAAAAGTCACACGATTAACATTCTGAGGATTTTTAAACACGAGGTGTAACTACTCAGATGAGCGTAAGCATTGGTGCACGTTTACTTTGCTGTTTTGATGTTCAGCAAAGTTCAATAAATAATTTGCGCGGTTGTGGTGCGAAGCGCATGGGGGTCAAGACTCCAGTCTTGACTGAGAAGCGCATACCTGTCACAAAGCGCAGCCACGCAGAAGCCTCCGTGAGGCCGTATGGAGCGCAACGTCGTGAAAACGTTACCCCGCCCTCGCATGCGCCTCGCCCGCAACTGACGCCAAGATTTGCACATTTCCCGAAGCGAAACAGGAGATAGACATTCGGAAGCCGCTTTTTTTCGTACCTTTGTGCCATTCAATTGTTTTACAACTAATATCATTCGATGAATTTTGTAGAAGAACTCAAATGGCGCGGTATGCTCCACCAGATGATGCCGGGCACAGACGAACTCCTCAGCAAAGGTATGGTGACGGCTTACGTGGGCATCGACCCCACGGCAGACTCGCTGCATATCGGCCACCTTTGTTCTGTCATGATGCTCCGCCACTTCCAGCGCGCGGGCCACAAGCCGCTGGCACTCGTAGGCGGCGCCACGGGCATGATTGGCGACCCCTCGGGAAAAAGCGCAGAGCGTAATCTCCTCACGGAAGAGGTGCTCCGCCACAACGTGGCTTGCATAAAAAAGCAACTCTCACACTTCCTCGACTTCGACTCCGACGCACCTAATGCCGCAGAGTTGGTCAACAACTACGACTGGATGAAGGACTTCACCTTCCTCGACTTCGCACGCGACATCGGCAAGCACATCACCGTGAACTACATGATGGCTAAGGACAGCGTGAAGAAACGTCTCAACGGCGAAGCACGCGACGGCCTCTCCTTCACGGAGTTCACCTACCAGCTCCTCCAGGGCTACGACTTCCTCCATCTCTACGAAACGAAGAACTGCAAACTCCAGATGGGCGGTTCGGATCAGTGGGGCAACATCACCACGGGTACCGAACTCATCCGCCGCACACTGGGTGCCGAAGCCGACGCCTATGCGCTCACCTGCCCGCTTATCACCAAAGCCGACGGCAAGAAGTTCGGAAAGACGGAGCAGGGTAACGTATGGCTCGACCGTCGCTACACCACACCCTACAAATTCTACCAGTTCTGGCTCAACGTGGGCGACGACGAAGCCGAACGCTACATCAAGATTTTCACCTCGCTCGAACACGACGAGATTGACGCCCTCATAGCCGAACACCGTGCCGACCCGGGACGCCGCCTCCTTCAGAAGAAACTCGGCGAAGAAGTAACCTGCATGGTACACAGCCGCGAAGACTACGAAATGGCGCTCGAGGCTTCCAACATACTCTTCGGCAAAGCCACCAAGGAAAGCCTTCTCAAGCTCGACGAAGACACGCTGCTCAGCGTGTTCGACGGTGTGCCGCAGTTTGAAGTGACAAAGGATCAGGCACTCGGCGCAAAAGCCGTAGACCTCTTTGCCGAAGCCACCAAGTGCTTCGCTTCGAAAGGCGAGATGCGCAAGCTCGTGCAGGGCGGCGGCGTGAGTCTCAACAAAGAGAAGCTCGCTGCCTTCGACCAGGAAATCACCGCCGACGACCTCATCGACGGCAAGTACCTCCTCGTTCAGCGCGGAAAGAAGAACTACTACCTCATCACGGTGAAGTAACGCACACGCGACAAAAACAATAACGGGTGGTTCCAAAAATGATTTTCCATTTTTGGAACCACCCTTTTTGTTATATAAGGCAACATCCGTTCAAATGGCATTTGCGGGCGAAGTGCATGGGGGCAAGACTCTTGGCTTGACTGATAAGCGCGGAGTATACACTGCATTACCACGAATGGTGATGCCATTCTAAAAGCAAATTCATACTATCTGAGAGGTAGCACCAAGACATTGCGCCGTTTCTCCGCTTCGCGAATACCCTTTAGGGGGCATTCTGCATTGCCCGTTGGTGAGCATGCCACAAAAGAACAAAGCCGCCAAGGGAATATACAACCACGCTGACCACAAATAGTGATTTTCGGTCAGACCGCAGGCTATACCCACGAAGGGGTATTGCCCCAACGTTTCGTTTCGGGTTACTTTGCAGCGAAAAAATATTCACCACCAAAACGAAACATTAAACTTATGGCAACAGGTATTTTTTATGGCAGCACAACGGGCAACACTGAAAGCGTGGCTCAGGGAATCGCACAAAAGCTCGGAGTAGACGCTGCCGACATCCACAACGTAGGCTCTACCGACGCATCGGAAGTGGAAAACTACGACACCCTCTTACTCGGTTCCTCCACATGGGGCTGCGGCGACCTCCAGGACGACTGGTACGACTTTCTCGACGCGCTTTCCGCACTCGACCTTTCCGGCAAACGCGTAGGCCTGTTCGGCTGCGGCGACAGCGACTCCTACTCCGATACCTTCTGCGGTGCATTAGGCCAAATCTTCGACGGCCTTCAGAACACCGGCTGCACGTTCGTGGGCGCTTACGAACCTGCGGACTACAACGTGACCGACTCCGACGTTTGCCGAAGCGGCAAGTTCGTTGGCCTCGCCATTGACGAAAGCGACTCCGACGACAAAAACGCTGCACGCCTTGAGGCCTGGTGCAAGCTCGTAGGCTAAGCCTCTTCCATACATAGCACCAACAACGCAAAACCTAAACAACAAGAAGCCCATGTCCGCCGAAGAATTCCATACGTACGACTCCATGAAACTCTTCATGCACCAAATCTACGAATACCGCAAGGGTGTACGCCAGCTGGTACTCTGCACCATGTGTCCCGAGTGCTGCAGCATCATGCGCAAGCGCCTCGCCTCGCAAGGCATAGCCTACATTGAGCAGCCGGTGTCGGACCACAAGGTAAACCTTTACTTCGGCAGCGACGTGTGTCTGCGCGTAGTGGAAACGTTCGTCCACAAACCGCTCTACGAACTCTCGGCAGCGGAGGACTTCATGTTGGGCGCCATGCTCGGCTACGACATACGCCAGCAGTGCGAGCGCTACTGCAAGCGCAGCGCCGCCGAGGCGTGAAAGGAGAAACGTTTTTTTACTGAACAAAAGCGCACTACCATCGATATGGCAGTGCGCTTTTGTTATAGGGGGGGGGAAAGCATTTGTGCGAAGCGCATGCGCGACGTTTGCAACCGCCCATGGGGGTGACGTTTTCAAAACGTCACGTTCTACACGTACATACACGCGCGTACATTATAATATATGTAGGAAGATTCAATGCCAAAATGCAACTACGCTCGTATATCTTCATAAAAGCATTGCTTCTTCGCTAAAAACGTAATGAAGTTCCTTAGGGGACTTCTTTGTCTCAT
>CAVJJO010000072.1:13909-14657 GCA_963649665.1 Bacteroidaceae bacterium
TTGCCGACTACCTCGTGGGGATTCCTGCCTCACCACAGGGCTGCTTGGCTAAAAAACATTAGCGAACCCTATGTAAGAGAATAAGGCGGATGCTGGAAATGCAACTTGTGGGGTATTTTCGGATTCGGTAACGTGCAAAAAACGCCTTGCGTATTTCAATACGGGAAGTCCAAGCAGGTATTGCATGTAGGGATTCTCCTGGATGGTTTGGATTTCACCATACGAACTTTATTGTTTGAATCACAATGGTAACAATTTTTCTAAAACAACTGCGGATGTGTAAAAAAGGAAGTATTAAAGAAATCATTAACCGCCTATGGGGGTGACGTTTTCAAAACGTCACGTTCTACACGGTGAAGTAAAATAAAAGAGGATTGCAATAGCGGAGCGCAACTTCCTCCCATGAAGCCATGTAAAGCTGTCAAGACAGAAGTCTTGACCTCCATACGCTTCGCCCCATGCGCTTCGCCCCCATGCGCTTCGCCCCATGCGCTTCGCCTCCATACGCTTTGCCCCATGCGCTTCGCCCTCTTGCGCTTCACCTCCATGCGCTACGTCACCATGCGCTTAGCCTCCATGCGCTTCGCCCCCATGCGCTTTGCAGAATGCGCTGGCAAAGCAGGAGTTGCGATAAATAAATGCGCACGAAAAAAATAGTCCGAACTTTCGTCCGGACTATCTGTCGTGTGTTTGAAAAAGTTGGCGGCGACCTACTCTCCCGCGGGTGTGCAGTACCATCGGCGCGATT
>CAVJJO010000073.1:0-14488 GCA_963649665.1 Bacteroidaceae bacterium
GCGTTACATGATTCTCGAATCAAAAACTGCTCAAGTTATTTTTTACACATTACTTAGTTCTCATGCCCTGCCAGTCTGTTGCAGCAGCGCACGTATCTTCTCGTTGAATCCCGAAGCATGGATGAGGTCTTCAAGCGAGAGGTGCATGCGGTAGTTCCAGTATTGGTTAGGGTTGGCAGGCACGTTGATCTGTTCCGTTTCGGGGTACGGCGAACGCAGTTTGGTGGAGAGCGCAAGCCAGTCCTGCAACGACAGCAAGCAAAGCATAGAAGGTGAAGCGAGATGCGCTTTCACTACTTCAGCGCATACTTCCGGCGTGGCTTCTTCGGGAGCGTTGCCCTCATGACCGAGCACTTCGTGCCAGAAAGCTTGCGTCTGCTCTGCATTTTCCTTCCACCAAAGGCGAAAAGGCGGCATATCGTGCGTGGCAATGGTGGAAACAGAAAGATAAGGATTGCCGGAAAGCGGCGCAAAGCGGTGGCCCCAGGTCTTGGGCATGCGCTGGATTTCAAGCGAGAGTACCTGCAGTTTTTCCAACACGCCTTTCACACACGACGGCACCATGCCCAGGTCCTCCGCACAAGGCAGCATGCCCGTGCTTTCAAGCGGATAAAGTCCGTCGTCCGTTCCGCTCGTGAGATAGTTCACCACTGCGGGGAGTTTCTTCCAGGCTTCCGTTTCCCAGAAGTCGTTGTGACGGAAATAGAAGAAGTCGTTGTGCAATCGGTCAAAAGCCTCCTTCAGCTCCTGAGGCAGCAAGGCGTAAGCATGAGTGTGTTGCGCACACACGCGCGGATGGTAAAGGGTCGGGGCATCGGGGTCGCGAACGAAAAGCACGTCGGCGACCACGTCGAGGAGCAGTTTCCTTATCTCGTCTTTAACCGGTTGCACCTCAATGACTCTTTGGCTGCGATATTTTTCCTTAAGCACATAGCCGAAAGAGGTTGACTCAAAATAGTGCTCTAAAGTATCGTCGTCCAATTGCGGACAAAGTTCGCCGTCGGCATTCCGTCGCACAGCGGGCACGGCATATTCTTCGGGCGGAAGCGTGAATCCGTAGTGCCGCACTTCTTCCGCAGACAACGGTAGCGACGGACGGAAATGTCCCAACGTGCCGTAAATTTGCGAACGGGGCACTTCCCAAATGCGGAAGAATCCCAGCACGTGGTCTATGCGGTAAGCGTCGAAATAGGCACTCATGTGCGCCAGTCGCTTGCGCCACCAAGCATAGTTGTCGTGGCTCATCTCCTCCCAGTTGTAGGTAGGAAATCCCCAGTTCTGACCGTTCACGGCAAAGTCGTCGGGCGGTGCGCCTGCCGTGCCATCGAAGTGGAAGAGACGCCCGTCCTTCCATGCTGGCACACTGTCGGGCGAAACGCCGATGGGTATGTCGCCCTTGAGCATCACGCCGAGTAAGCGTGCCGTTTCGTGCACGGCAAGCATTTGGCGGTGGAGCAGATACTGCGTGAACTTGTGGAACGTCATGTCCTCTTCCATACCGTAGGCATCGGTGCGCTCGTCGGGCCAGGCGCGGAAGTCTGGCGTGTGGTGGAACGTGCGCAACGTGCAGAATGCGGCATAGGCGTCAAGCCAATAGGCTTCTTCTCTCACAAAGTCGGCATACGCGGCAGACTGCGTTACCTCTTCGCCTATTTCCTTATAAAGTTCGTGAAGGAAGCGTTGCTTGAGGGCATAGGTGCGCTCGTAGTCGAGTGTGGGAAGGGCGTTGAGTTCTTCGCCTTCGGCCTTGCAGCGGCGGTAGGCCTTGGTGTCGGCCCACTCTGCGGGAGCAATGTAGATGGGGTGAAGGGCAAAGACCGACATGCTGTTGTAAGGATAGGAGTCGCGCCACGAGCCGCAAGTGGTCGTGTCGTTGATGGGGAGCAACTGCACGGCTTTCATGCCGGCTTCCGCTGCCCAGCGTACAAATGTCTGAAGGTCGTGGAAGTCGCCCGAACCCATACTGCATTGGCTTCGCAGCGAAAACACGGGGACTACCACACCGGCGCATCGCCATGAGGCTGCCAACTGACGCGGCATCATGTCCATGCGGACGGCGTTGACTCCCTCGCTGCATTGTGATGGGAACACGCGGTTCTCACCGCTCTCCCAAACGTATGTTCCGCACTTTTCGTCAAAGAGCAGGTATTTGTATTGGAATCCGTGGCGCACGTCGTCGTCGGTCAACCCCACGCTCCATTCCGTAGCGCTCACGTGGTGAAGGGCCACGGCTTTCGTTTCGTCCCAAGCGCCGAGTGAGTCGGTGTTTCCCGTCACGAACCACTTCTTTCCGTTTTCCGTGGGCGGCACATAGAGCAGAAGCAGATGGCGCAAGGCAAGGAGCGGATGGGCAGAGTCGTTGCTCGAAGAGGGGAACAAAAGGGTGGGGGAGAAGGGTGCGCGGTGGAACACTTCTGGCACTTCTTCCTCGGTCCACACGTCAATGAAGTGGCGCTTTTCATGGCAGTCCATATAGAAGAGGCGCCACGAGTTCGTCTCTTCCCGTAGCGGTTCTCCGTTTTCGTTTATCACGGCATAGCGGTGGCGAATTGTCTTTGCGTCATCGGGGACAGACAAATCTCCTTCCCACAGCGTGCCGTCGTGTGTGGAGAGGGCTGCAGTTTGGGCGGGTTCTTTGTCCAAGGCGTAGCGCAACACGAGTTGCTCGCCCCACTGTGTATGATAGTCAATTGAAAAGTGTAGGTATTTCATGGCCTTATGAGGGGATTGGATTCGCTGGTAAATTTTTCCACCAGCCTTATTCGCTTTCAAAATTAAAAACTTCTCCGCATATCTGAAGAAAAAGCCCGTAAAATGTGCGGATATCCGCCGATGCTTCGTAAGAGGCGCCAGCGCATGGGGGCGAAGCGCATTGTACCAACAGTGCAAACGGGGTATTGGTCTATTCAACTTGCACGCCTTGACACGCTCTTTTATCAGCTGCGGAAAGTTCACATTGCATGTTTTTATCCTATAAGTGTGGGTGGAGTGAGATAAAACTTCGGAATGAGTTAAATATTCGGCAGATTTCATAAATTTGCGGGTAAAATGTTCATAATTATGACAATAGAAATAACAACGGCTACAATCAAAAAAATACTATTTGCAGTAATTGTTTTGCTACTGTTTAGCGGAATTGGCTACTTCGTGTTCGAACACTATAATGCGAAGAAAGAGAAAGAAGAACTCGTCTCGAATATCAATAAAGCCGGCGCAATCAGTCTAATTATCATTCAAGACTATGGCATGACCTGGCAAGCCTCCATCAATCATGAAAGGGTTTTGAATGCCCAAGGCAACTCCAGCTATAATAGCGATTTTACTTCCGCTCTTTACGAAAGAAGCCAATTCTATCGCAACATCGGAGTTTTGCCCTATTTGGATAGCATAAAGACAGCCATTCAAATAGGAATGATAAAAATAGACTCCGATAGCAAAGAAGATATAGCCTTTACATCTACCTTTGAAAAGGTTGCCAAACTAATGAATCTTGCCATAGAGCCAACGGGTTCTTTGTTTACATTCAACCAGAACGTGAACGTAATCCGCTCTGATTTCCAAAGTTCCTTAGATCAACTGGCAATTTATCACCCCGTTGCCTCAAAGGATAGCATAGAAAGCTGGGCGCTTTCATTTCTTAAAGATAAGCGTGAGAACTATCTTGAAAATTATCGCAAAGAACACGCTATCAGCAAGGAACAAATGAAAAAGGAGGGGTTCCATCTGATTTCCGATGGAGTCTATTACAAGACCATTTCAAAAGGTGATGCCAAAACGCATTGCACTTTATCAAGCTACGTAACGGTCAAGTACAACGGTTTTCTGATGAATGGAGTGGAATTTGACAAAAGTGAGATTGGCGCAGAATTGAACCTTTCCAATGTTATTAGAGGTTGGCAAATAGCAATACCGCACATGACGGTCGGAGAAACTGCTGAATTTGTTATACCTTTTGACCTTGCTTATGGCGAAACCGGAACTGGTCCAATTCCTCCTTATTCTAATCTACGCTTTAGGGTTAAACTGATTTCGATTGACTAATATTTTTAAGGATATGGACGGATTGATATTATTGTTTTACATACTATGCATAGTATGGAGCATTCTCTGCCTCATTCTTTTCTTCAAGATTTGGGGTATGACAAACAACGTAGAGCAGCTAACAAGAGAAGTTCATGAGTTAAGGAATGCTCTCGCACCACCACCAATACCAAAAATCAATGCAGAACCTTTGCATGAAAATGCGCCTCTTGAAGAATATCCTTCTGATAGGGAAATTCCTTCTTCCGCACCAGAACAAGAATTCACCCTTGGTGATATTGTAGTGTTGAAGTCTAATGGGGCACATTACAAGGTTGTAGGCTTTGATGGCGACAATTTCATACAATGTCAACCGATTACCAAGGGCTTCACCATCTTTGATAATTTCAAAGCCTTCAAAAGAAGCGATATAGAAAAATTAAGTCACGATTTAAGGAGATAATCACAGATTCAACTCAATTCATACTATGCTTCAAACCGAAAAGGCAAGGATAGAAGACCTTGAAACAATCATGTCGATTATAGATGCTGCACGCAATATAATGCAGCAAAGCGGCAATACCCAACAATGGGTTAAAGGCTATCCCGACATCGAAACGATAAAGAAAGACATTGCAAACGAGAATGGTCTCGTTATTGTTGATGAGAACGATGAGATAGTGGCATACTATGCTTTTATAAGAGATAGCCTTGACCCGACCTATCAAACTATAAAGGACGGGCATTGGCTTGATAGCGATACGGACGAATTTGGTCTATGTACTTATTCAGTCATTCACCGAATAGCAAGTCTCCCGAACGTCCATGGTATCTTCGATGAAATCATGCGTCATTGTTCTGTCTTTACTGGCAACATCCGCATTGACACGCATCGTGACAACCATATCATGCAGCACATACTGGAAAAGCATGGCTTCGTATATTGTGGCATCATATTCACGGAAAGGGGCGATGAACGACTGGCATACCAAAGGATGAATGAATACATAGGTTCAAATAAGAAATAAAACGTAGCAGACATCTTGTCAATACGGATTAATTGATTAACTTTGCACTCGCTTTTGGTTCCGTAGCTCAGTTGGATTAGAGCAACGCCCTTCTAAGGCGTGGGTCCAGGGTTCGAACCCCTGCGGAATCACGGAAGACTCCAACGAGATCACAAATGACTCCAAAGGAATCGCGAAAATGGTTGCTTTTTAGGCTAAATCCTTGGCAATCAAGAGGTAATTAAAGCGTTTTAGACGCTAAGAATAAGTGGTATTTACATTAGTGTAGATGCCACTTTTTCGTTGTATATCAGTCAGTTACGACTGTT
Source organism: Bacteroidaceae bacterium (assembly GCA_963649665.1). Lineage (GTDB taxonomy): Bacteria > Bacteroidota > Bacteroidia > Bacteroidales > Bacteroidaceae > Alloprevotella. The sequence goes on from CAVJJO010000073.1 coordinate 5,357, forward strand.
ACACGGCTCTAATTCGGAAATTGATAAGTCGGTTAATTTCGAGAATGCGAATGTTTCACTCCGCAGTGGAATATTTGGAGCAAGTGGACAAAAGTGGACACATCGGGACACTACGATACGAAAAAGTGATACCACGGTGATACCGCCTTTCTTGGTGGTGATACCAAATCACTCCTCTCAGTATCACTCCCGAAAAAAATGGTCGTAACACGAAGATTTGTGGAAATTTGTGACACTGCTTCAATATAGCTGCGCAAAAACTTTATCCTATGATGGATTCAGCAGTAAAAGTCGTATTCGACAGAAAGAAGCAAGTTGAGAAGCGAGGCAGCGGATGCCTTGATGTAGTGGTCAACCTCGGCAAGAAGGTGCGCAAGTACATTGTGGTGTGCGTTTGCCGCCCCGACGAGTGGGAGGCGAAAGCCCAATCGCTCGAAACCTTGCAGGTCATTGACCAATGCAAGAAGATCCTCACCACGATGGAGGTGCTCGGCGAGCCTTCCAACATCGACAATTTCAACCGCCATTTCTTCGGTGAGCAGAAAGAAGAACTCTCCCCCGAGGAAATCTGCGCCCAAAAGGACTTCATCGCCTTTTGCGAGGAGACCTTGGCAGCGGAGGACATCAAGATCGGCACTCGCAAGCACAAGCAAGTGGTGATTGATGCCGTCAAGGCTTTCGGGAAACTGAAAACCTACGGCGACCTCACCGTGAAGAACATCCAAGCCTTCGACCGCTGGCTGCACAACGGCGAGCGGAGCGACGTGACCATCTACGGCTACCACAAACGTTTGAAGAAATGGATTGGCGAGCTGCACCGCTTGGAGGAAATCCCTCGCAATCCTTATAAGATAGTAAGCGTGACGCGCGGCAAGAGCAAGGAGCGCCAGCCCCTTCTCGAGAGCGAACTGAAGAAAATGCGCGACTATCCCTTCGACGGCAAGCTCGAACGGGTGCGCGACCTCTTCATCTTCTCCGCCTACACCGGCTTGGCCTTTTGCGACGTGCAGAGTTTCGACTTCGCCACGATGACCGTCAACGAGGGCGAGATGACCTTCATCGACGGCAACCGCATCAAGACCGACACCAAGTTCTTCACCCCCATCCTCGCCCCGGCCATGGACGTGCTGCGGAAGTACGACTTCGACCTTCCCAAGATCTCCAACCAAAAGGCCAACGACTACCTCCACCTCATTCAGCAGTTGCTCGGCATCAAGAAGAACCTCACCTTCCACGTTGCCCGCCACTCCTTCGCCACTTTGGCCTTGGCGCACGACATACCCATCGAAAACGTGGCGCGGATGCTCGGCCACGAGGACATCCGCACCACGCAAATCTACGCCAAGGTGCTGCGAACCACCATCGAAAGGCACGCAAGCAACCTCCAAAGCGCAATCATTTAATCCTCCGAGGCAATCCGATAGAAAGTCCCCTTCATCAGCTGCGACATTCCGTTCTCCGTGAATGTCGCAGTAATTTTTTCGCAGAGGTAACGTCCGCCGCGGATGTAGAACACCGCCCGTGGGTTCGGCAGCGAGTTCGAGAGAAACGAAAACTCATACTTCTTCTTCCCGTCGATTTGTCGGAGAGCCTTGCGCCGTCCGTCCAGCAAGCCACCCTTCAAGCGGAGCGAGTAAGGCGCGGCGATGGCCTCGAAGTTGTCCGTCACCTCGATGCAGTCCACAATGGGGTGCGGCTCCGACGGCGCCCATCTTTGCTCCCCGTCCCAAAAGCCGAAGTAAATCTTGTCAAAATAAGCATCCGTTTCGTCCTGCTCCCCGTTTTGGATGCGGCGGCTCGCCCATCCCTGCGAAAGGTCGCCAGCGTCGTAGTCCACCGTCCCGTCGTCCGAGCCCGAGGAAAACGTCCGCCCCGTGGAGGCCGAAGAAGAAGACGACTGCCCGTCCTCCGTCAGCACCCAGCTGTCCTGGCTCCCCATGTCGCCGCACGTCAGGTAGAGCATCCTCCCGTTCGCGTCGCCCGTGTCCTCAATCCATGCCGGCACGCACTTCATCTCCACCTCCTCCGCGTCCTCCCCTGCCCACCTTTCGCCGGCCGCGTTCAAGGGGTAGAGGCGGTTGAAGTAGCGATACCACTTGTGGCCGCCCTGCTCCTGGTAGAGCACCGCCCGGTAGCAGTACATCACGAAGTAAACGCCCAAGTCCTCCGCGTAGAGCAGCCGATTCCCGTCCGACGCAGCGTCGTAGCCCCTCGTCAGCCTCACGCCCGTCCCGTTCCCCAGGCTGTACTCCGTCACGCCGCACAGCTTCAAGTCCTTCGCCCTTTGCAGCAACTCCTTGAACGTGCCGAACCTCTTCGCCCCTGCGCCGCACTGCCGCAAGTACCAGTCGCACGAATCGTACGCCCACATCAGTGCCCCGTTGTCGGCATACCTCAGCGTTTGCCCCCCGAGGTAGTCCGACTTGTCCTCCTGCGTCACCTGCGCCGCGAACCCGTCCGCCACCTCGTCCAGCCTCACCTCCCCGGCCTCCTCCGCCAAAGCGTCCGCAAACCGGAACACCACCGTCCTCTCCTTGTGGTTGATGGCGAACGAGCCGAAGAGAAACTTTTCCAGCTCCTCGAAAAACTCCGTCAGCGTCCAGTGCGGCAGGGCCAGAGCGAAGTTCGTTGCGTCCCACGCCGCCGGCAGCGTGTTGCAAACGAGCAAGTAAGCCAGCTCCGAACTTTCCAGCGCCCCGAAGTCCCCCTCGTAGCCCACCTCCGAGCAAACGCGGCGCAATATATAAAGGAGGTACGGCTGAAACGACAGCGTCTGCACCCCCATCTCCGGGTGTGCCTCGTGCCGCCAGCGGTACACCTTCTCGTCGTAGTTCCAAAACACCTGGTTCTGAATGTTCCCCGACGAGTTGTTCACCCACGGCAGCGGCACCCAGAAGTTCTCCGGCCACGGCCGCATCGCCGCCATGCACTGCCCCGTCTGCGCCGTGCGCTCCTGGGGGTAGCCCAAGTCCAGCTCGTTCAAGTAAACCTCGTCGAACGTCTCGTTGAAGTTCTGCTCGCTCCTCCCTTCGAGGAACTGCGTCTTCACCTCCACCTCCGAGAGTTCCGTCACGGTGATCGTCCCCGAGCGGAAGAACGCCCCGTCCCTCAGGTCGCAGTCCAGCGCCACCCTCCTTGCCTCCACCTCCGCCCGGTTGATGTGGCCGAAGATAGCCGCGTTCTCTGCGCACCCACGGAGCGGAAACGTGATGGTCAGCGTGTAGCTGTCCGAGCCCGTAAAGAGGCTGTTCTCCGCAATGAAGTCAAACGACGTGCCTTCTTTCAGCACCGCTCGTTGGTTGTTGATTGTGATTTCCATTGTCGTACTAATTATTTGCGTTTCGATTTAGGCGTTTTGTTACGGATAAGCCTGTCATACTCCTCCTGTGCCTGTTTGATGCCCGTGTCGCCCGTCACGGTGTTCACCGTCACGAACGGCTCGTCCAGCCGCTTGTTCAGTTTTGCTATGGCACGCTCATACCTCGCCAGCGTCGCCGTAGCCAGCCCGTCCGCCGCCTGCTGCACCACCACCGGCTGAGCCGACTGAGCCGAGGAGGAAGCCGAAGCCTGGTAAGCACTCGGCGCAATCGTCCTCGACACATCCTCCGCCTTCAACGAGCCAATCGCGTTGTTCCGCTGCGCATAGTCCAGCGCATTGATGAGCGGACGCGCCACCGGCGAGGCAAGCAACCTCTGCGAGGCCACCCACTCCCCGGCATGCACCACGCCCACCTCCTCGTCCGCCCGTCCCGACGGCGTGAAGCCGCCCTGCGCATACCCCTGCGCCTCGCTCGCCTGCTGCTGCTTCTTGATGGCCGCAATCTGTATCACGCCAGCCGCCACCGCCATCGCCGCCGCCACGGGAGCCAAGATGTAGCCCACCAACGGAATAGCCGCCGCCGAACCGTAGGCCGACAAAGCGTTCTGCGCCGTCTGCGCCACGGCTTGGATCACCTGCATGGCAAACATCTTCTTGTTCGCCTCGTTCTTCGCCTTCGCAATGGCCGCCTCCTTCTCCTTCTCCAGTTTCGCCACCTTGTACGTGTTCCCCTCCGCCGCCGAAATCTCCGCCGTGTAGCGAGAGTTAATCGCCGCCGTTTCCTTCTCCAGCTCCGCCTGCACCAGCGACGACACACCGCTGAAAATCTCGCTCATGCCGCCCATGATAGTCGAGAACGACTGCGTCACCGCCTGCCCTCCGCGGCTCTCCATCCACGAGGCCAACTTGTCGTTCGCCTTCTCCAATCCGTTCTTCGTCTGCCCGATGGAGGCCAAGTCATAGCGTTTGCGCAAGGCCAGCTTCGCCTTCTCAAACGCTTCCTCGATGCGCAGTTTCTCCGCCGCGTTGTCGCTTGCCGCACGCAGTTCCGCCGCATACACCTCCTGCAAAGCCGCCATCGTGCTGTCGTACTGCGTCAGCCTTTCGTCTGCGCTCATGCCGAAGAAGTCCTCCTTCAGCTGCTGGCGCGTCTGCTCCTGCTGCTGCACAATCTTCTGCTTGTTGGCGAACACCTTGCTTTGGTATTCCTTCTCTGCCGCAAGCCGCTCCTTCGTCCCCTTCTTGTAAAGGCTGACCACCTTGCGCAAATGTTCCATCTCCGTCAGTTCCACCGCATTCTCATACGTCTTGTAGTCCGAAAGCCCGTCCACGAACCGCTGCTTCAACTCCGCCAACTGCGCATTGTACGCCTTGTCCTCCGCCTCACGCGTGCGAGCCGTGGCGTTCTCCTCCTGCTTCTTCAAAGCCTCCTGGTACTGCGCTTGCGCCTCCAAGAGGTCTTTGCCCGAAACATCCGTGCGCTCCGCCTTCCGTTTCCAATACTCCACGTTGATCTCGTCCATCCGCTGCGCATACGCCTCGTAGTCCTTCTCCCCACGGGCATAGTCAATGCGGTTCACGGCATCCTCCTTCGCCTTCCAATCGTCGGGCGAGTTTCGGCGGTCGTCCTGCTTCTTCTTCGCCTCCGCCAAGCTCGCTTCCGCATCCGCCCGTTCGTCCGAGGTCACGTCCTTGCGTTTCAGAATACGAGTGTAAAACTCCTGCTCAATCTCCTCCATGCGCTCCACATAAGCCTCGTAGTCCTTCTCTCCCTCGAGGTATGCTTTCTTGTTGAGTGCGTTCTGCTCCTTCTGCCACGACTGCTCCGCCTTGAACTTCGCCGCCTTTGCGTTCTTTTTCTTGCCGTCCACCTCCGGCACACTGCCGCCACCCGTAGAGGGCGACACGACGGGTTTCTCGTTCACTTCCTCCGCCGCCTCCTTGCCGATGTCGTCGCGGTAGATGTCCAAGATGGTGTTCTCCTTCTTCTCCTGCTCCTTAATCTTGTTCTCTATCGTCGCCTTTTTGCTTTTCAGATAAGCCGTTCGGGCAACTGCGCCCGTGTCCATGGCGCGCGCTTCACGTCCATACAAACGAGTACCCGAAGCATTGATGCGCTTGTCCGTCTCAATCTCCTCCTCCGCCTCTTTCAGCTGCTGCGCCAACTCCGCCTTCTCCTTGCCGATTTCCTTCAGCATGTCCTTCGCACCCTCCACCTCGTACTTACGGGTGAGCGAGGCGATGTAAGCGTCCAAGGCCTCCTTGTTTGCCTTGTACTTTCCCGTTGTCTCGTCCAGCTGCGCATTGTAGTTCGGGATGAGTTTGTTCAAGGCGTTCACCGCCTTTTGGCGTTCCTCAAGCGACTTCCGCTCGTTGTTCGCCACCTTGATCAACGCCTCAATCTTCGTTTTCTCCTCCACGATGCCCTCCTGACCTTTCAGTCGGATGGCGGCGAGCGCCTTCTCGCCCTCGCTTGCCTCCGTAATCCGCTGCGTCATTTTGTAGAGGCCGTAGCCGAGTGCCACCGCCGCCGCAAGCAGAATGCCCCATCCCGAGGCAAGCGCAGTTCCTGCCTTCTTCACGTCAATCATCAAAGCCGACTGCCGCGCCCAGTTCCCTTGCAGCTTCGCCAAGCCCAACTGCAAAAGCAAGTGACTTGCGTGCAGCGACTTCACCACCGCATGATAGGCAATGGCAGCGGTGCGGCACACTGCGTGCCAAGCCGCTTGCGCCTTCAGCATCACCGCATTCGCCTTCACGGCGGCGGTGTAGGCCACAATCATCGTCGTCAGCACCACGATAGCCTCCTTGTGACGAGCCATGAAGTCAATCGTCGTGCTCATCGCCTTCAGCGTCAGCGTTGTCGTGCTGATGATGTGCTTCATTATCGGCATCAGTTTCTCCCCGAGTTCAATCGCCAACTCGTTCACCCTTTTGCGTGCCTTATCGAGTTCCGCCTCCACCGTCGTGTTCTGCACCGTGAACTCGTTCGTCACCGAAGTAGCGTCCTCAAAAGCCGCCGTAGCCTGCTCCTGCTGCCACTTCACCATCTGCACGTTTCCGGCCAACGTGGCAAGCACCTGCGAGGCACGCGCGCCGTTCTCTCCCATGTTCTTGAACACGGGAGCCAGCACGTCCATGTTGCCGAGTTTCTTCAGCTGCTCCAAGAGCATCAGCAGTCCCTCGTTCGTACTCCTTTTTAATGCCTTGTTCAGTTTCTCCAAGTCCATCCCCGTAGCCTTTGCAATCTTGCTCGGCTCCTTGAAAAGGTTCATGATGAGTTGCGAGAGTGCCGTGGCCGACATCTCGCACGCTTGTCCCTGGCTGTCCAGGACCGCAGCAAAAGCCATGATCTGCGGAATGGTCATGCCAGCCTGCGCCCCTACGCCAGCCATGCGTTTGCCAAACTCCGCCAAGTAACCTGCGCTCGCCGTGCAGTTCTGCGAGAGGTCGTTGATGACCGAACCCACCGCAAGCAAACTCTTCTCCGTGCCGAGCCGAGCCTCGTCCCCGAAAATGTTCGTTAGTTTACTCAATGTCAGAGTTGCCCCCTCGCCGAGTTCGTCAAGTGCCACATTAATTTGGTCAGCCGCCTTGACGAACCCCAAAACGTCCTCTTTGGACGTTTTTCCGAGGCGTCCAGCCTCTTCGGCGAGTTTGTTCAAGTCCTCACGGCTCGTTCGGGTGTCCATCCGTTTGAAGTCCTCGTTGAGTTCCTTCACCTCGTTGTCCGCAAGCCCCGTGAATTTGCGCACGTTCGCCATTTCAGCGTCCATTTCCGCAAAAGCGTTCACCGCCTTGCGTCCTGCCATCACGAGTCCCGTCCCCACGGCCGCCGCCCCTGCGAGGATGTTGCCCCACTTGTCCACGAAGCCGTTGATGCGGTCAACAAGTCCCGAGTTTTCCTCTTGCGTTTCCCGTAGTTCCGAGTTCACCTCCGCAATCTGCGCTTTTACCCGTTTAATGCTCTCGCACTGCTTGTTCCACTCCTCCGTTCCTCGCTCAATCCCGTTGAGCGAGCGTTTGAGTTCGTTAAGCGTGCGTTGCAGTTCCTTCGGAGAAGCCTTGTCAAGTCGCTTCATCACATTCTCCACCCCTTGCGTGGCACTCTCAATTTGCGCAATCTGTCTGTGTGTCTGGCGCAGTTCACGCTGGAAGCGTTTCAACTGGACTTTGTCGCCGGCCGCAGCCGCCTTGCTGATTTTGTCCTCGAGTTCCACAGCTTGCTTTTTAAGCTGTTCGAGCATATTTTGCGCCTGTTTTCCGTTCACTGTCAGCGTGACCGTGGCGTTTGCATTTATATCCGACATAATGGTCTTTTGTTTTGGATGGTGAGTAATGCCACAAAGCTACCCCCATCCAAAAGCCCCTCAAAAGACGCTGCTCCAAGCCTTTTGCGCTCCCCTCACGGCTTGAAAATTGGCAAAATCCGCATATTTTTAAGCCGTAGCAAATAAAACGTCCTGATAGTCAAGCAAAAAGGGGTTCGTTAAGGGGTTTCCCCTTAACTACTCCGTCGGAAGACCCCCCAACCGCCCTATGACGCAGAAACGTCCGCACCCAAAACCGCCCTCGTTATATGTAAACGTATGTTAATAAAAGAGCGATTTGAGTTGCCACGGACACGAAAAAGCGAGCGAGTTCCGAGAAAAGGCGAAAAGGCTGATTAGGCATAAAGGGCGAACGAGGGAGGGGCGAGTTCCCGAACGATACGACCGCCACCAAGATGCCGCCACGAGTTCCGAAAAGGCACGAAGTTTCACGATGGCACACGAGAAGTTTCTTGTGTGCAAGGGATTTTTGGGTTTCTGCCACCACCTAAGCCGCTCCAAGTTTCCTCACGAGCAAAAAAGCGAGAGTTCCGAGGCGGACAAATAGGCATAAGGGGCATTATTAGGCATATTAGGCACGACCTAACACCCCAACCGACCTAAAACACCGAGTTCCCCGAGGGATGAAGCCGCCTTTTGCCCCTTTCTGCCCCTTTTCCGCTCCCCAACCTCCACCCACCGCAAAAGAAGCAAGGGTTTCCCGACCGCTCCAAGCTCGCACGGCTCGCCGTGCGGTAACGGGCTGTGTGGGGAAAGAAAATTTGGATTGTCCTTTTAGCGAGTGCGCTCGCCAATAGGACAATCCATAAAATTTTCTCCCCACTCAGCCATCCGCTTTTGAACAAGACGATGGGTGTGGAACTTGTGGAACACTTATCGGCGTTCATCATCCCACGGCACGAAGTGCGGTAAAAGCCCAGGGCGTAGCCTATAATGCGGACTCTTGACCAATAGGGAGAGTGTCCGCTCCTCTGCCTGAGGGCGCATCTTTTTTGACGATAGGAGAAAGGGATGCGACCTTATAAAAGAATAAGAGTGCCTCCGTGTGGTTCGGAGTATTAGCGAGTGCGCTCGCCATTCTCCGAGCCATACGGAAGCACTGAAAGCAAGGAACTGACGCAAGGCCGAGGCGATGCGACAAACCCCGAAGGGTCGTTTGGCACACCGCCCGGCTAAGCGTGTAGGACAAATGGGCGAAGCCGTAAGCGGACTTTCGACCGATAGGGAGAGTGTCCGCTCCTCTGTCTGAAGGCGTATCTCTTTTGACGATAGGAAAAAGGGATGCAACCTTGTAAAATGCCTGACGCAAGCCAGCGAGGTCAGTCAACCGCTCACGGAGCGTAGTTGGCTGGGTGAGCGGCTTAGCGTGTAAGAATTAAGGGCGAAGCCTTTGCGGACTCTTGATCATTAGGGAGAGTGTCCGCTATTGCCGAGGGCGTATCTCTTTTGAGGATAGGAAAAAGGGATGCGCCCTTATAAAAG
>CAVJJO010000074.1:0-14139 GCA_963649665.1 Bacteroidaceae bacterium
CGTGAGGCCGTGTAGAGCGTGACGTTTTGAAAACGTCACCCCCATGGGCGGAGCAGTGGCCGTGTAGAGCAGTCAACATTTCTAAAAGTTTCTTTTTGCCAACGAACCCATACGTTGCAAAGCAATCCTTCCGCATTCCCCCTTTACGACTGACTTACAGCACGTGAGCCGCTCTATTTTTACGACAAATAGTTAAAAAGCGCCCCTTGCGTCCGTTTATTTTATACATTTCATCAAAGGGTAACATTCGGCAAGAATTAGTAGTTTTGCACTCATGGACAATCCACGAACTCCACACATACTCATCATCTACACCGGCGGAACCATCGGAATGATAGAGAATCCCAATACGGGAGCACTTGAAAATTTCGATTTCGAGCAGTTCCGCCACTATGTGCCCGAGTTGAACCAGTTCAACTACCACATTGACGCCCTCACGTTCAATCCGCCCATCGACTCCTCCGACATGGAGCCGCGCTACTGGATAAAGATGGCACACATCATTGCCGACCATTATGCCGACTACGACGGATTCGTGCTGCTCCACGGCACCGACACCATGGCCTACACCGCCTCCGCCTTGAGTTTCCTTCTCGAAAACGTGGGCAAGCCCGTCATCGTCACCGGTTCGCAGCTCCCCATCGGACAGTTGCGCACCGACGGCAAGGAAAACCTGCTGACAAGCATCGAGATAGCCGCCGCACGCAATGCCGACGGACTGCCCATGGTTCCCGAAGTGTGCATCTTCTTCGAAAGCCGCCTCATGAGAGGCAACCGCACTACGAAAATCAATGCCGAGGGCTTCAACGCCTTCCGTTCCTTCAATCTGCCGTCCCTTGCCCACGCGGGCATACACATCAAATACGAGAAGCATCTCATACGCCGCCCGGCGCCCAACGCAAAGTTCACGCCCCACTATCTGATGGACAACAACGTGATGATTCTCACCCTCTTCCCCGGCATACGCAAAGAAGTGGTGGACACCTGCATAGCCGTCAACGGACTGCGCGCCGTGGTGCTCAAGACCTTCGGCTCGGGCAACGCCCCGCAAAAGGAATGGCTCGTGGAACGCATACGCGAACTCATCAAGCGTGGCGTCATTGTGGTCAACATCACGCAGTGTTCTAAAGGCACGGTGGAGATGCACCGCTACGAAACGGGGCTCCAACTGCTCCAGGCCGGCGTGATCAACGGTTACGACAGCACCCTCGAGAGCGTGCTCACCAAACTCATGTTTCTCTTGGGGCACGGCTACAGCCACGACGAAATCATAGAAAAGATGAACACCAGCGTGGCCGGCGAAATCACCGTCTGACGTTTAGATGACATTTGCGGACAAAGCGCATGAATCACAAACGATGACCTTAGGCGATGTGCATGGAGGCAAGCGACGATTTGGGCGCAGCGCATGGGGGTCAAGACTCCAGTCTTGACTGGCCTCACGGAGGCTTTTGCGTGGCTTCGCTTTATATTCTTCGCGCTCGTCTGTCAAGACTGGAGTCTTGACCCCCATGCGCTTCGCATCCAAAATTGCGCAAATTGTTTTTTGTACTTAAGTTCCGCGGATAAAATTTAATCATCGGAACGCAAACGGAGTTTACCCGTTCAACCTCCGCGTACATTATACCGAACACCCTAACTTGGCATGAAAACATTCCTGCACGGCAGCTTCGCACTGCTCGTCGTCCTCTTCAGCCTTTGCGCCTGCAAGGGAAGCAAGCCGCAGACTGACGGGGGCGAACCTATAGCGGTGAGCTACGCCTCCCTGCTCCGTATGGAACGCGCCGACAGCTTCACGCTTGTGACGGTGCGTGATCCCTGGCACGACGGGAAGACGCTCGCCACCTACATACTCGTGGACCGCACATCGGCCATGCCGCGCCACATCCCCGAAGGCACCGTGGTGCGTACACCTATAGAGCATGCCGCACTGACCACCTCCGTACACGTGGCGCTGCTTGCCGAACTTGGCGCAGAAAACCGCATTGCAGGCATCACCGACGCCGAGTTCGTGGTAAGCCCCGAAGTGAAGGCGCTTCTCTCCACACAAGGCGGACACATCCGCCCCATGGGAACTTCCATGCAGCCCGATGCCGAAATCATCCGCGCCGCTCACTGCGACGCAGTGTTCATCTCCCCGTTTGAAAACGCCGGAAGCGGACCGCTGGAGCGTTTGGGCATTCCCGTCATAGCCTGTGCCGACTACATGGAAACCTCCCCCCTCGGCAGAGCCGAATGGATGCGCTTCTACGGCATGCTCTTCGGTTGCGGCAATCGCGCCGACTCCCTCTTCTGCAGTGTAAAGTCCGGCTACGAAACCCTCGCCCAGAAGATAAAGGACTGCGGCGAGCCAAAGCCCACCGTCATCTGCGACAGGCAGACCGGCGCCACATGGTACCAGCCCGGAGGCGCCAGCACCATGGGGCAGATGCTTGCCGATGCCGGCGCGCAATACGTTTGGGCCGACCGCAAAGAAGCCGGCAGCCTCCCGCTCGACATGGAAAGCGTGTTTGCCCGCGGACGCAATGCCGACGTCTGGCTCGTCAAATACGGAGCCGACGCTCCCCTTTCCTATCAGTCACTGGCAAACGACAATCCGCGCTACCGCAGTTTCCGCGCATGGAAAGAGCACCGCATCTGGACCTGCAACACACTGCTCACGCCGTTCTACGAAGAAACACCGTTCCACCCCGAACGCCTTCTTCAAAACCTCGCGGGCATTTTCCATCCCTCCCTCGTGGCCGCGTCGCAGCAACGCACCTACTACAAGCCGATGGAATAAAGCCCTCGGCGCCAACAAATGCCGCGCTTCAAAGTTCTTTCGTTATTTTTCCACACATTTCATTAATAACGTTAACTTTGCAAGCACGACATCTTTGCGGTTCCATAAAGAACCCCCTCTACAATACCTGAACTTTTAACTGAAGACTCAAAAAGCCATGGAAAAACCCCATGCAACCATGAAACACGTGCAGTTGCGACTGCTCGCTTTCTTATTATTTCTCAGCGTTTTGTTCCCAACGCTGAGCGCACAACTAGCCCCCATCACTTTCACCAATCTCAACTCGAGCCGAGGCCTTTGCTCCAACTACGTTAAAGGCCTTGCCGAAGACAACCGCGGCTGCATATGGGTAGCCACGGAAGCCGGATTGGCACGCTTCGACGGCAACAGCTTCACCACGTTCCGCCAAGCCAACTCCAACATCTGCAGCGACGAGCTCAACGACGTCTACTTCTACGCCCCAGCACACCAGCTCTGGATAGCCTCGCAGCGCGACGGCATCAGCGTCTACGACGTTGACCGGCAGCACATCGTGCAGCACTACAGCACGGAAAATGGACTGATGACGAACGACGTGACAAAAATCACGGCGGCTGCCGACGGCGGCATATGGATCACCCACTACCACGTGGGCGTGGAGCACTTCAATCCGAAAAAAGGCACATTCACCCACTACGACGGCAACAACGTGAAAGGCCTTGCCAACCTCCACTCCTGGTGCTCGCTCGACGACGGCAACGGCCATCTCCTCATCGGCCACGAACTGGGCGGCTTGAGCATAATGGACCTTCAGACCAAGAAGCTGAAACGCTACGTCTACGACCCGCAGAAGGCCGCCTCCGGCGGACTTCCCGGCGCATCGGTCTACTCCCTCTTCAAGGACAAAGGCGGACGCATCTGGGTGGGCACCTCACAAGGCCTGGCTCTTATGGACCTCCCTAGCGGCACCTTCCGCACCTACCGCCACAATGCCGCACTTCCCGGTTCGCTCCTTGCCGACCAGGTGATGGACATCGGGCAGCGACGCAACGGCGACCTCTGGTTCTGCACCAACATGGGCGGCGTAAGCATACTCCCCGCCACGGCAGTTCCCGCCGAAGGCGCTTTCCGCAACTACAGCCCCTGCGCCTCAAGCGGTTCGCTCTCTTCGGCAAATGCCTACAAGTTCCTGGAAGACTCCTTCGGCAACGTATGGATCGGCACCTACCGCAACGGACTCGACTACGTGAGCCACATGAACCCGCTCTTCCGCACACTCCCCTACATGCAGTTCACCTCCTCCGCCCTCAACTACAAACCCGTATGGGGACTCGGAATGGACCTCAGCGGCTGCCTTTGGCTCGGAGGCGAGAACGAACTGTTCGGACTCACGCAAAGCGGCGAGAGCTCCTCACTCCCCATCACTTCGTTCGCCCTCAACACCCACATCAACTCCATCTATCGCGACAATGCGGGCACCATGTGGCTTTCCGCATTCCGCCACGGCGTGGCAGTGTTCTCTCCCTCCACGAAAAGCATCACACCGCTGCCCGCTCCCGTAGAGAATTTCGACCCCTACTGCTTCTACCAAGACGGCACACGCATGTGGATTGGCGCACAGCAAGGCCTCTTCGTGGCCGAAGGCGGACAAATCAGCCACGTCACGGACATCGACGGCCAGATGGAAGACGTGATGGTCCACTCCATAGTGAAAGACCGCCAGGGAAAACTTTGGCTCGCCACCTTCGGCCGCGGCATCTACGTGGTGGGCACGAACCATAAGATTGTGGCACACATCGAAAACGGTAGCGGACTCCACAGCAACGCCGTCAACCAACTGATGATTGACCGCCAAGGCACCGTGTGGGCTGCCACGCGCAAAGGACTCGCCCGCTTCGCCAACACGGCCAACCCCAAGAGCGTAGTAGTCTACGGCAAAGCCAACGGATTGGCGGAAGAACACATCCATGCCATTGCCGAAGACACCTACGGCTATCTTTGGCTAAGCACTAACGCACAAATCTCACGCTTCAACAAAAAGACGCACGAGTTTGAAAACTTTTCCTCGCGCTACGGCGTGCCCACAGGCGACTTCGTGAACGGTTCCGTCACCACCGGTCCGCGAGGCGAAATATTCTTCGGCTCGCTTTCGGGCGTGTGCTGCCTCACCCCTTCGCAGTTCCGCACATTGCCCACCATGGCACACGTCTGCATCACCGGACTCCAGGCCTACGGCACACGCAACGCCGAACAACACGACACCACCACCAACCTGCCGCTCAACCAGCCCGAGGTGACCGTGCCCTACGACCAAAACACCATACGCCTCACGTTCAACGTGACCGACGTGGCACAAAACCATCTCACGGAATACGACTATCGCGTAGCAGAACTCGGCAACGGACAGTGGCTCAGCACGCAAGGCGACAACCACGTCACCTTCCGCGACCTTTCGCCCGGCACCTATAATATATACGTGCGCGCGCGTCTTGCCGGCCAGGACTGGGACAAGCACATGGCCATGCTGCGCATTGTGGTGGCACCGCCCTTCTGGTTCGCATGGTATGCGAAAATATTCTACGCCGTGCTCATCGTGCTCGGTTTCTGGTGGTTCATGCGTTCCTACAAGCGCAAGACCGACCTCGAAAGCCAGCTCCGCGTAGAGCACCACCGCCACATGAACGACGAGAGCCTCAACCAGGAACGTCTGCGCTTCTACACCAACATCACCCACGAACTGCGCACCCCGCTCACGCTCATCATCGGTCCGCTGGACGACATGGCAAACGACAGCAACCTGCCACAGTCCGTCCAGTCAAAACTCTCAAGCATACGCCGCTCCGCCAACCGACTGCTGAGTCTGGTGAACGAATTGCTTGAATTCCGCAAGACGGAAACGCAAAACCGCAAACTCAACGTGATCCATGCCGACCTCGCCAAAGAGGTCTACGAAACGGCGCTCCACTTCAAGGAACTCAACCGCCAAAGCGAAGTGGAAATAAAGACCGACATTGAAGAAGGCAACTTCGTACAATGGTTCGACCCCGAAATCGTACACATCGTGCTGGACAATTTCATGTCGAACGCCATGAAATACACCCCCAAGGGCGAAGTATGCATTAGCCTGCGCCACGAGAAAGCCGCCGCCGCTCCTTCAGCCGGCAGCGACGACGCGACGGAAGAAGAACTCCGCACCGTAATCAGCGTAAGCGACACCGGCTACGGCATTCCCGAAGAAGCGTTGGGCAAGATATTCCAGCGCTACTACCAGGCCGACGGCCCCCATCAGGTCACCGGCTCCGGCATCGGACTCGCATTGGTGAAGTCCGTAGCAGACCTCCACAGCGCGGAGGTGAAAGCCGAGAACCGCAAAGAAGGCGGCTCCGTGTTCACCTTCTCGCTCCTTGCCGAAGAAACCTACGGACACGAAGAAGCCACCGGTAAAGACACAGCTGCAGCCGATGCCGTCACCGCCACGGAGCAGGCAGAAGCCAAAGCCGCCGAGCCCGCGCCCGAACAAACCAACGACACGCGAGCCACGCTCCTTGTAGTGGAGGACAACGACGAACTGCGGGAATACATCGAAGAGTCGCTCAACGAATACTTCCGCATCATCCAGGCCTGCAACGGCGAGCAAGGACTGAAACTCGCACAAAGCACAGGCCCCGACGTCATCGTCACCGACGTGATGATGCCCGTAATGGACGGCTTTGAACTCTGCCGAAAGATAAAGGACGACATCAACACGAGCCACATCCCCGTCATCCTCCTCACGGCCAAGGACCTCATGGAGGACAAAGCAGAAGGATATGCCGCCGGTGCCGACTCCTACCTCACCAAGCCTTTCAGTTCGCGCCTGCTCCTTTCGCGCATCAACAACCTGCTGCGTGTGCGCCGCCAAATGGCGCAAGCCATTGCCAAGCACATCGCCGTTCCGGGAAAGGAGGCCGAAGTAGCCGAGAAGCAGCCCAAGTTCTCGCCCATCGACCAGCGTTTCCTCGACAAACTCGAAGCCTTCGTGCTCGAACATCTCGACGAACCGGGGCTCGACGTAGGCTACATCGCCAGCGAAATGTGCATGAGCCACTCCACGCTCTATCGCAAAATAAAGTCGCTTATCGGCATCACGGTCAACGAATACATCCGACGCACGCGCCTGCGCCGTGCTGCCGAAATGCTCGATGAGGCCGAATACGGCGTCAGCGAGATTTCCGACCGCACAGGCTTCTCCACGCCTTCCTATTTCCGCCAATGCTTCAAGGAAGCCTACGGCGTGACGCCTTCGGACTATGCCGTGGGCAAACGCACGCCAAAGACCGACGAAGAAGATGAGGGAGAAAAGAAAGGGTAAAGCATTCAAAGAACTCGTCCACGCACCCCTCTTTATGCTATAGACAAGCGCATAAAAAAGAATCCCAGATTTGCGCTTTGCACCATGCAAAGCAAAAATTTGGGATTCTTTTTTACTTTCCCCATTACACACGGTCTTATAGATGTAACGACTCACAAAAGACATGAGCATAGAAGACAAAGACATCATACAAGCTGTCCGCGAAAAGTCGGAGAAAGGCTTTCGGCTTCTAATGCAGAAATACAAGCAACCCATCTACTGGCACATACGCCGACTGGTCGTTTCGCACGACGACGCAGAAGATGCCGCGCAAGAAGCTTTCATCCGGATATTCCGTTCCTTTGACCAGTTCAAAGACGACAAATCCTTCCGTGCCTGGATTTTCCGCATAGCCACCAACGAGGCGCTTCGGCTCATCGGCAGCCGAAAGCAAGACCAAGTGGCGCTCGATGCAAGCGAAAGCGACGCAAACCAAGTTTTCTCCGACAGCTATGTGGACTATACCGACCTGGAAGCCGTAAAACTGCAGAAAGCCATCCTCGCTCTGCCCGTCAAACAGCAGACCACGTTCAATCTCCGCTACTACGACGAGCTCAGCTACGAGGAAATAGCAGAAGCTACCGACTCCACGCCCTCTTCGGCTAAAATGAACTACCACATAGCCAAAGAAAAGATTATCCGATACATCAAATCAACAGATTGAAAGCACACGATGGACGCTAAAATAAACCCCGAGCTTAACAAAATAAAAATGCCTTACACTACTCCGGAGGGATTCTTCGACGAGTTTGAAGACCGCATCTGGAAAGAAGTGAAAGGCGATTTCACCGCCAACGAGAGCGCAGCAAATCGCGTCGGCACAGCCGGCACCGCGAAACCTGCGGAATCCGCGAAAACTGCGCGACGCCGCACGTCACATTTCCGCCTTGTAATAGGCACGGTTTCAGCCATAGCAGCCTCGTTTGCCTTGGTGTTCTTCCTCCACACGAAGTCCGTGCAGCAAGACAACTACACGATAAGCGACGTAGACCAGGCCTTCAGCCAACTGTCGGCAGACGACCAAGCATTTATGCTCAGCGTCTACGAGCAGGACGTGTTCATCAATGAGTAATTCCGACCCAACCTCAAAAACCTTACAATAATTATGAAACACACAATCAAAATTCTGCTCATGGCCATCGTAATGGTGGTCTCTGCAACGAGTGCTTTCGCACAGCAGAGCACTCCGCGACGCTCCACGGATCAGAAGCTCTCCCGTGAGCAGCTTGCCGTAGTCGAAGCCAACCACATTGCGCAGGAACTTGCTTTCAGCAACGCCGTAACGACTCAGTTCGTGGCTACCTACTGCGACTACAAAAAGGAGATTTGGGCTCTTGGTCCCCGTCCCAGCCGCAACCACAAAGGCGCTACGGAACAGGAGAAGGAGCAAAGCATGAAGCAGCGCTTTGAGATGAGCGAAAAGATTCTCCACATCCGCGAGAAGTACTACAAGAAATACTCGCAGTTCCTCTCCCAAGCACAAATCGAGAAGGTGTATGAACAGGAACACAAGATAATGGAACGCTACGCCAAGCGTGCATCCCAGAAGCCCTCTCCCCGCAAGCGCAAATAAGCAAACAAGCCGACGAAGGCGCACATAATGTGACATTTATAATGAAACACACTCTTTCTTCTTTCTTAGTTTTCGCCCTGCTGAGTTTCTTCGGTTGGGGCGAAACTTTGGCTCAGGACATCACGTTCTCCAAAGAAACATTCTCCGACGGAAATATCACCGTCCCCTACCGTAAAGCCACCATCCCCGGCCTTGGCGACACAGGCTCATTGGTAATCTATCTCCACGGCGGCACAAGCAAAGGCAACGACAACGAAGCGCAAATGCAAGAACCCGGCATCGCTTCCATCAGCTCATGGCTCTCGGCAAACAAACGCAAGGCCATCATGTTGGTGCCGCAATGTCCCGCAAACCTTTCCTGGCTCGGTCCCATGCAAGACGCTCTTGTAAGTCTTCTGCAGAGCTACATCGACCGCGGCGTGGTGGACGCCTCCAAAGTTTACATCTTCGGCGGTTCTATGGGCGGTACCGGCACATGGAACATGCTTTCGAACCACCCCGACTTCTTTGCCGCTGCCATGCCCGTAGCGGGCAACCCTTCGGGACTGAATGCCGAAGCCGTTTCCCGCACGCCGCTTTTTACGGTGATGGGCACGGCGGACCGCATCATGAAGATGTCCAACGTGGAAACGTTCCTCGAGGAAATGGATAGCTGCAATGCTGAATACAAGTACAACGTGGAGGAAGGCTGGACACACGAGAACGTATGCGAACAAAGCTACACCGCTGAGCGCCTCAGTTGGGTATTCAAGCACGTCAGAGGAACAGACACCGGCATTGCCGACGCTGCTACCTACGCAAGCACGCCCATCCGCACCGTTTGGCATTGCCTCAGCGGGCAGAAGCTCCCATCCGCTCCGACACAAAAAGGGCTATACATCAAGAGCACCATATACAGCAACGGCAGCTCTTCTTCCGAGAAATTTCTCATTCCCTAAAGGAATCGGTAAGCAAAACAAAACGAGCAGGAGGCAAACACCAAACTTTGGTGTTTGCCTCCTGCTCGTTTTGTTTTGCACTATGTTCCGTATTCCTCTAATTCGCTTTACGCAAAGAGTTCTTCTTGTTCACGGGAATGATGAATTCATCGGGCGACATTTTAAAGAGGTTGCCGAACCAGTTGTTGTTTTCCACGTAGACGTGCGAACCGAGCGTGTGGCGGTAGAGGTACTCGTAGAGGTCCTTGAATGTCTGGTTTGGATTTTCGGTGAGCGTGGTTACGAGGTTGTTGGTGTAGCGGTCGCTCATCCACACGCCGAGTTCGTTGGAGTGGAAGTCTGCAAAGGAGTTTTCGTTGCCGCTGGCACTTGCTATGGCGAGGATGCCGGGCAAGTCGGACGCTTGCTGTGCCAAGTTGCGCGAGAAGCAAGGCTCGAGGAGCAGGAGCATCTTGCGGTAGCGCTCTTCGTTGCGCATGGTCTGCAGCACGGCGCGTAAATCTTCGTCGGTCAGCAGCTGGGCGCCGTTGCGCCAGACGAAAGAGTTTGCGCGGTATTTGGCGCTCTTCAGACATCCGTGACCGCTCCAGAAGAAGAGCACGTTGGACTGGTCGTCGGTCTCAATCACTTTGGGAAGATGCGCGCTCTTCTGCCCCAGGAGTATTTTGGAGATGTCGGACACGTTGAGCGTGTCGGTGTTGTAGTCTATTACGGCATCCTTATAGAGGTCGGGCGAATCGAGGGAAGTGCGCACCTCACCGGGGAAAATGTTGTAGACGTTGTTGGCTATGTCGTCGGAAAGGATGAGAATGATGTGGTCGTCGTCCCATCCGTTGCGCTTAAGCATTTGGTACACGTTGAGCACGTCGGCTTGGTGACGGTAGTTCTTCCATTCGTTGGAACCCTGCACGAGCACTGCCCACTGGTCCTTGAGCGGTTTGTAGGCAATGTTGACGTCCTCGTTGTTCAGCTGTTGCTGTATCAAGGCGTTCCATTTCCACGAAGCGAGCGTGGAGGCGGTGCGGCCGTTGCCTTGCGTGCTGCAGTAGTCTATGGTGACAAACTTGTTTTCGTAGACCATCCAGTGCACATAAGTGCTTTGCACGAGGGTTGTGAGCGACTCGCTGTCGAAGCGCAGCACGCCGCTGGCGCCGACAAGCTTCACGCGTTTATCCTTTTTGAGGAGCAGGATGAGGGAACGCAGACCAAGCTCGTTCCAAATGGGGTATTCGTCTTCGCCTACGGAAGTGATTTCGCGAATCAGCTCGTTGGTGTCGGCAGTGTTGCCATTGTAGTTCTTGGCAAATGCGGTGAGTCCTGAAAGGAGGATGGCATCGTACACTTGTGCCTCGGCACCGGCGGGCGAGTAGCCGAAGCGTTCTTCATAGGCTATTTGGAAACCTGTGGTGGGGTCGGCATAGGGTGCCACGCCTTCAGTGCCTTCGGCTATTTCGCCCAGGTCGAGCAGCGCTTGAGAGAGGACACCGTTGGTGAAGAGAATGCGTGGGGTGGCTTCCGTGGCCTTGCTTTTGAGCTGGAGAATGACCTTGGCTTCTTCCACCGACGCTGCTGCGCAAATGATGCAGTCGGCTTCGGAAGAAAGCGCCTGCTGGGCTTGCTCGGCAAGATTGTCGGAGTCGTACTGAAGAATGAGGTCGGGGCTGAGCGTCAGGTTCATATCGTTGGCGAGGAAGGGCACCCAGTCGTAAAACGTTTTTCCGTAGTCGGTGTCGGGAGTGAGCAGGGCTATCGTTTTGGCTCCGCCTTCCCATGCTTTTGCCACAGCCACACTACTTTGACTTACGTCCGTCTCGCACAGCGACCAGAGGAAGGGTTCCTCTGCGCGGTCGCCGGACTTGGTCACGGCATAGCGGCGTATGATGTCCTCGCTTGCGGCAGAAGGCACGATGAGCGGTTTCTTGGTTTTGGCGCAGGCGCGCGCCATGATGGTCACGTTTTCGTTGCGAAGCGGACCCACCACGAGGAGAATGTCGCTGCGGCGGGCAAGTTTTTGGGAAAGTTCCTCCAGCGGTGCCGTGTCCTCGTCGTACCATTCCACGTCGAGATCCACGAGCGAGGTGTCGCCCGTTTCGGCTACGAGCTTTTCCGCCGTGCGCATGTTCTCAAGCGCCCAGTTGACGGTCTGTTCCAGACGGGTGCGGTATTCGCCGTCGTCGTCAATGGGCAGCACCACGGCAATTTTATATTTGGTGGTCTTTACTTTCGACACGTGCACATAGGTGTCGGCTCCTTCCTTACAGGAGGCAAACGAAGCGAACACTGCCACAAGCAGTGCAAAGGCGAGGAGGACGTGCTTACTTCTGTTCATAATAGGCTTTTTCTTTTTCAATGCTTTCCTGATAATACTCCCGGCCTACGGGAGCCAAGTCGAAATAGTAGCGGTTGGGATAGATCAGTTCGGTGTAGCCCGATTCGAGCCCGTACTCCAAATGCTTGGGCAGGGTTTCGCCGTTGGCCCATTTCGTCACGCAGTCCTGCACCACCTGGTCGATGTGTTTCACCACGGAGAAAGGCACGCGCGAGGAATACTGCTGCATGTCCATGTCCACCCCGATGGTGTAGAACGAGTTGGGATTTTCGCGGTTGTAGCGGTAGAAGCCTTGCGCCGTGCCGCCGCAAAGGGGCAGCACCACGGTGGTGTCGCCCAGGAAGTAGCCCATTTTGTAGGCCACGTCGGCCATGTCGTATCCGCCGTTGGTTGTAGTCATAAATAGCTCTTTGTATTGCAGTGTCAAGGTGGGGTTGGCGGCTTTGGTGTCGTCGATAGCCTGCTTGAAGCCGGTGGACATGTCGTGGATGCTGACTTCGTTGGGGTTGGCGCTGCAGATTAAAGCACATTTCACGTCGGGCATTGCCAGGCTCACCAGCCGTCCGGCTTGGTAGTAGGCGCCGTACTGGCGTATCTTCACGGTGTGGACGGAAAGTGTGGTGTCGCTGCTTTCGCTGAGGAGGAACTGCACGTTGGGCGATGCGGCTATCTGCTCGTCGAACTGATGGAGCAGCGCCTCGAGGTTGTCGTTGGCGATGACCACGAGGGCCTTGCGCTCCTTGGCGTTTTCCTTCATGTAGTCGAGCATGTACTGGAGCGAGAAAGCCATGGTGGCGGTGTCGGTGGGCAGCTGCACCTGCGAGAGGAGCATGTTGCCTTGCTTGGCGGCACGCACCACGCCGCGGTAAACGGCGTCGACGTAACTCAAGTCGCCCATGGAACCTTTTTTGGAAAGGAAATACACGATGGGGCGGTTGTCGGTGGAAGCGTCGTCGTCGATGTATATCGTGTCGCCGTCTTTCGTACACGAAGCGAGCGCCACGCCTGCCACAAGGAGCAGAAGAGTCCGAATTAATTTCATAGTAGAGAAATATGCATAAACTTGGCTTATAAAAGAACCGGATATGCGCAGAAGCATTGACTGCTACGTGGATAGGCGGTAATTCTTGTCCGCAAAGTTAATGAAAAAAGCATTACGGGTTATTGTCGGCTCAACTCTATGGTTTCTAAATCGTCGGGTACATACACACAGCCGCCGAAGGCCGACTGCGCCTCGCGTGTGTAGCGTTCCTTTCTTTCTGAAGTCTTGTCTTCCGTGTGGTAGAGCACGAGATTGCGCACCGAGAGCGTTGTGGCCAGTCGTGCTCCGTCGAGTGCCGTGCTGTGGTGCTTCTCGTAGGGATGGAAGCGTTCGGCATCGGCATGGAGGCAGAAGGCTTCGCAGAGCAGCCAGTCGGCACCCTCTACCCACTGGCGGTTAGCCTCGTTGTAGGGTTCGTCGCCAAGGCAAGCGAGGGTGGTGCCGTCGGTAAGCTCAGCGCGGAAACCATACTGCGGTTCTTTAGTGGAACGGATGTCGAAAGCGTGGAGTTGCCAATCGCCCACCTGGAAAGCGTCGCCGTCGGTAAGCACATGAACTTTGATACGTTCGCCGAGCAAGGCGCTCAACTTGGCGGGCAGCGTGTTTCGGCATATCCACTCCAGCACGCCCGTCACCTTGCTGTTGCCGTAGACGTGGAGGTTGCCGTCGTATTGTCCCGCTTTGATTTTCTGCATAATCATCCTCACCAGCCACACGGCACCGAGCACGTGGTCGGTGTGGGCATGGGTGAGGAAGAGGTGGTGGACGTCGGTGGGGGCGACGCCTACGCTTTCGAGTTGGCGGAATATCTGGTTGCCGCCGCCGGCGTCTACCATGAGTAGGGTGTCGTCGGAGCGGAGGAGGAAGCAGGTGTTGTAGTAACGGGTTGCGAGGGCATTGCCCGTACCGAGCATGAGGAGTTGAGTCATTTAAACTATTGATTTGTTATGCGCTGCAAAGATACCACTTTTAAGGGCCTCACGCAGTCACGGACTGTTTTTCGTGCTTCGCTTTATCACCTTCGCGCTAATCTGTCAAGACTGGAGTCTTGCCCCCATGCGCTTCGCACTATCTCTCTAAATCTGAAACATGGATAATATATGCGT
>CAVJJO010000075.1:0-14119 GCA_963649665.1 Bacteroidaceae bacterium
GCGAGCGGGAAAATGCCATGTAAACCCAGGGTGTCGCTTCGCTTGCCCTGGGCTATGCGCAGGTTGGGCTTTCAGCCCGTCGTTGGCACTGATTACCGTTGGTTCAGCCCGTCGTTGATGAATGCGTTGCGTGATTCTCGAATAAAAAATGTTCAAGTTATTTTTTACATATTACTTAATCTTCAAGTCGCGCAACTGGAAGCTCAATATATTCTCCGTTGAACCTTCGGCATGGAGTGTGAAGGTGTAGGTGTCGGCTATGTTGTAGCGGTTTGCCACTACATAGATTACCTGCGAGAAGTCGGCAAAGATGTTCTTGGCTTTTTGCTTGCTTACTTCTGCCGTAGTGCCATAGACGGAGAACGAGGGATACGCACCGCTCCATTGCGTAGTGAACGACTCCTGAAGTCTGTCCTTTATCTGCTGTTCCCAATGTGAAAGGAATTCGGGATCGGAACACTCTATCACGAAGTTGTCCTTACGGGCAGGCTCGTAGAGAGGAATGGACTCGTCGAAAGATATCGTAGTAAGGGCCTCCACGTTAGCGTTGTTGTAATTTTCGGCATAAAGTTCACCGACGTACACCACATCGTTGAAGCGCAGTTTATAGCCTTGGTGGTGCTTGGGGTTCTTGACCACGAAAGTGAATGTGATGTCTTCCGAAAAGTCTGAATATTGAAATGGATTTACGTGCGTGTGGTAATAACTTAGAACGGAGCATTCTTTTTGGCTTCGCGTATCACGATATGCCAAAGGTGGCATCACTGCTGGAGGAGTATAAGACCTTTTGGGAGCAGCACCCGCAAATACCCATTCAAGCCAATTGGAACTTCCGCCATTGGGCGCACAAATCATGCCTTGATCCTTATGTGAGAAACTCTGCGACAAGTTAACCGTTTTGCCGTCGCTTCCACCCCAATAGGAATTGTCCAACATGCTCACGCTGGTCAACGTGTGCTTCAGCCCTGAAGTGAGCGCAGCGTTGCCCGACATATCGCCTCGGGGCAGCGGGTCAAGCGGTGTGATGGTTTCGTTCGCATCACCGGTGCCTTCTATTTTGAAGTTTATCACGGAACCTTTAAGGTAAGGACCGAACCAACACCGATAAGTATAGGACGAAGAAGACTTCGGGTTCAACACCGTGCCGTCGCTCAGCACGGCGGCCTTGTCGGTTTCGGTCCAAATGCAATCCGACTTGCTCGGATCGGTTGAGGTTTGTCGGGTGCAGCCCAGTTGCGAAGCATGGAAGGTTGGTGTGCAGTGCACGAGATAATAATCTTCATTCGTGTCGCCCTTATAGAAGGAATAGATTTCGAAATTCAGTTCATAGAGCATCTTACGTTCCAGGGCTACAGTGGGACCAAGCGTCTGCTGGTAGGTGACCATTTGGGCAGAGACCTGCTCATTGCCCGAGGTTACACCAGCGGAGAAGCTGCCCGTGCCGGCTTCGGCGCAACGCGTCATCCACTGCACGAGCATGTCGGCCGACTTGCCGTAGTCGTAGCCGTTGGGCTCGTACTCTTCCGCAGCTAAACCGAGACGGACGGTATCGCCATCTTCAGTCACTTGCTGGATGACACCGTTTTTGCCATGTTCCTTATATGCATCCTTAAGGTTGGGCACGACATACGTGCCGTTGCGATTCACGGCTACGGCTTCGGCGTGACTGCTGTCATCGGCGCTGCCTGCGGTTGCGAATTGGGAGAAGCGCGCAAGCATTTCATTGGGAAGCGTCACGTCTTGCCCTTTTGCCGAAGCCACTTCGATGGCCTTCTGCAGCGTATCGACCAAAGCGGAACGATCGGTGCTAGCAGGATCAATAAGCACGAACGTCGCATTCATGCGGTAGGCTTTGAACATGGCGGTTACTTCGGCAACGGTAAAATGGCTGACATAGCCTTTGTCGAAGACGAAAGCTTTTACGCCCGAACCGATTTCGTTCGTCGTGTTGGTTAGGCGGTTTACAAGGCTACGGCTGAAAGCGGTGCGGTTGTCGCCGAACATCATTGCCGTTTTCTCGAACTTTTCTTCGAGTTGGTCGGTCGTAGGCAAGGGAGTTACTTCAGCTATGATGCTGTCGGCATTTACGTCCGTCGGCTTGGCTACATCGTCGCTGCACGAGAAGAAGGTACTTCCCAAGCCAAGCGTGACGAGAAGCGCCCCGACCGAGGACGTGCCTAAAAGGTTGTAAAAAGTCTGGAGTGTCTTCATATCTTCTCTCTTTATGTTCGTAAAAAAGTGTCAAAGGCAAAAGTACGGATTATTTTACAACGAGTGCAACAGGCAATTCGTCAATAATGCTCCAACAACGAAAATGTGCATAGTTTGAAGCATTGGCCGCCTACATCGCGGCAAAATAGAAAAAGAGCCCGGACTTACCGAAGCAGTCCGGACTCTGATTATTGAGAGTTGGTTCAGTCTAAAAGCTTAGAGAGGCAAAACGGTGTCGAGGCCATAGCTGAAGCCATGGATGTAGTTGTAGAACACACCGCCGAGACCGAGGACAATCACGCCGAGCACGCAGATAAAGAGAGCTACGCGGGTGTAGCCGTCGCTCTTGAACGCGGCGATGGGATTGTCGTTGGGCTTGATGTACATTGCCTTCACAATGAGCAGATAGTAGAAGAGGGAGATTACCGTGTTGGCCAAGGCGATGAACACCAAGAGGGGATATCCTGCTTTAAAGGCTGCCATGAACACGAAGAACTTGGAGAAGAAACCTGCGAAGGGAGGAATACCTGCCAAGGAGAACAAGCAAAGCGTCATGAGGAACGCAAGCTTGGGGTTGGACTGGTAAAGGCCGTCGTAGTCGCTAATCTGAATCTTGCCCGTGTTTTCTTCTACCGTGGTCATCACGGCAAAGGCACCGAGGTTGGAAACCATATAGACCAAGAGGTAGAACACGAGAGCGGTCATGCCCTGTGCGGTGCCGTCCATGATGGCAAGCACGAGGTAACCGGCCTGCGAGATGGCGGAGAATGCCATGAATCGCTTCAGATTGTTCTGACGGATGGCGAAAAGGTTGGCCACGGTGATGGATGCCACGATAATCCAGTACATGCCGGTGTTCCAGCTATAGAGGAGATCGCTGTTGGAGAACGCCTTCATGAGGATGGTGAGCAACACGAATGCGGCAGAACCCTTGGAGATGACGCTGAGAAACGCCGTCACGCTAGTGGGAGCGCCTTCATAGGTGTCGGAAGTCCAAAGGTGGAAGGGCACGAGGGATATCTTGAAACCCATGCCGCCAATGAAGAGCACAAGACCGAAGATGCTGAGCAACGAGCCGTCGAGGAGTGCACCAATTTGGTTGAAGTAGAGCGTACCGGTTGCACCGTAGATGAGCGAGATGCCGTAGAGCAGCAAGGCGCTGGAAAAAAGGGCAAGAAGAATGAACTTGGCACCTGCCTCAGCGCTTTCGAAACGCTTCTTGTCGTAGGCCACAAGTGCGGTCATAGGCACAGAAGCGAGTTCAAGACCGATGAAGAACATCAGGAAATGTCCGCTCGAAATCATGAAGTACATACCGAGAAGAGTGAAGAGCGTAAGCAGATAGAACTCTCCCTGCTTCACAAGGTTCTCTTCGCGGGTAAGCCACTTGTGAGCCATAAGGAACACCACGATGGTACCTACATTGAGCACGCTCTTCATGATGGTCATCATGGGAGTGTACTGGTACATGCCGCCAAAAGCTTGCGTTGCCTCTGCGCCGCAGCACGGCAACAGATTGAGAACGGTGTGCACGGCAAGCAGCACAACGGGCAAACAGGTGTTGTAAACTCCCTTCCCGCTCTTTTTATCAGGACACATAAAGAGGTCGGCGATGAACAGTATCAGAATGACTGCCAAAAGCGACAACTCCTCATGCATATAGAGAAATTGACTATAATCCATTGATATCTGAGATTAGAAGTTGTTTAGAGGAAAGGATTGCTTGATGAAACGGTAACTGCCGCATTATGGATGTGGTCCACGATGGGAGCAACGCCGGTTGAAATCATGTCGCTCACCCAAAGCGGAGCGAGGCCGAGGCCTGCTACGGCAAGGATAAGGCAGATAACAGCGAAACGTTCATCCCAAGTGGCATCGGTCAGCTTGAGGTGGTGTTCGTTGGTGCAGGTTCCGTAGAGAATCTTGCCCACTACACGGAGAATGTAGACCGCCGTTATCACGATGGAGCAGCAAGCTGCAATGGTGAGCACACGGTGGAACGTGTCGGCGTTTTGGAACGAACCTACGAAGATGGTCATTTCAGCAATGAAGCCGGAGAAACCGGGAAGTCCCAAGTTGGCAAGACCTGCGATGATGTATCCTACCGAGAGGAAAGGCATGATGCGCATGAGGCCGTTGAGTTCGCGGATGTCACGGGTGTGGGTACGTCCGTAGATCATACCGATGAGGGCGAAGAAGAGTGCCGTCATCAAACCGTGACTCAACATCTGAAGCACTGCACCGGTGCAGGCCGTCTGGTTCAGCATGAGAATGGCGAAGAGCACCATACCGCAGTGAGAAACGGAGCTGTAGGCGTTGATGTACTTCAAGTCGGTCTGTACGCAAGCGCTGAATGCACCGTATACCACGGAAATGCCGGTGAGAATAAGGAATATCCAACCGAGTTCGTTGGCAGCCTCAGGCATAAGATACATGGCAATGCGGAAGCAACCGTATCCACCAAGCTTCATAAGCACACCGGCGTGAAGCATCGACACAGCCGTAGGGGCTGAAGCGTGACCGTCGGGAGACCATGTGTGGAAGGGGAACAATGCGCCAAGCACACCGAAACCGATGAACGTGAGGGGGAACCAGATGCACTGCTGGGCAAAGGGAATGGCGTGGGCACCGTTGAGGTGGTTGGCAATTTCAACGATGTTCATCGTCTGACCGCCTGCACCGTAGAATATGCCGAAGATGCCACACATAAGGAACGCGGAACCGCCCATAAGCATGAGCGTAAGTTTCATGGCTGCATATTCCTTCTTGCCGCTACCCCACACACCGATAAGGAGGTACATGGGGATTAGAGCTATTTCGTAGAACATGAACATGGCGAACATGTCGACGGAAATGAAGAAGCCGAACACACCGAGGCTCAAAAGCGTGAACCAAAGGAAGTATTCCTTGGTGAGGGGCTTGAGCTGCCATGAAGCAAAGGTTCCGGTGAACACGATGACGGAAGAAAGGAGCAGCATGGCTACCGAGATGCCGTCAACGCCGACTGAATATTTGATGTGAAGCGGTTCAAACCAGTTGAACGAAGCCGTATAGAGCATTTCATCCGTTGCTCCGCCGGCACGGTCGCCGAGGAACTTGATGGTAAGATAGGCTGCCATCACGAGCAGCAACGTACTACCTGTCACCATCACCGCACGTACGCCCTTCACATCTCTTGCCAGCCACAAGCCGAGCAGCATGACAAGGGGAATCAATACGAATAATGATAGAAAATTCATTGTGAATAATTTGGGTGTTTTGCGGGAGGGAACTACTAGAGTTCCGCACCCGACAACTCATTTTAAGCAAACGCCATAATTGCGAGGAGTATCAAAGTGCCGAGCAGGAACACGTAAGCATACTGCTGGACAGAACCGCTCTGGAGACCGCGGATGCGGAAACTGAGGGCATTGGCACCCCAAGCGAGGAAATCGAAGAATGCGTCCACAACGTGACGGTCGAACCAGGCGATGGGTTTTGATATGTGCGCAAAGATGATGCGGTGAGTGATGTACTGGTAAACTTCATCCATGTAGAAGCGCTTGTAGGCCCAGCGGTGAAGTTTTTGGAACTTCTCAGCCAAAGCATCGGCCTTGGGCTGACGTTCTCCCATGTACATGTAGGTGGCAAGGAAGATGGAGGCTACGGCAATCACGATGCTCGTGCCGGCAACGTTCCAATCAAGGTGGATGTCATAGAGGTGTCCGTCGGCGCTCACGAAGTGACCGAAGGGAATGAAACCTGCTACGCAAGTTACCACGGCGAGGAACATCAGGGGGAAGGTCATCGCAAGAGGAGCTTCGTGGGGAGTGTGCTCTGCGTGGAGTTCCTTGTTTTCAGTACCCCAGAAGATTCCGAAGTAGAGGCGGAACATGTAGAATGCCGTCATGGCGGCGATGGCCGTCATAATCCAACCCATCGCAGGCATATAGGCAAAAGCCGCCGTCAGGATTTCATCCTTGGAGAAGAATCCCGAGAAGGGAGGAATGCCGGAGATTGCAAGGCAGGCAATGAGGAACGTGATGTGGGTGATGGGCATGTACTTGCGGAGACCGCCCATTGCCGACATTTCGTTGCTGTGAACAGCGTGGATAATGCAACCTGCGCCGAGGAAGAGCAGCGCCTTGAACATGGCGTGGGTGAAGAGGTGGAACATGGAAGCCATGTAGCCAAGTGAACCCACGTGTTCATGGCCGGTCTGGAATTCGGTGCAAACACCGAGCGAAACCATCATGAAGGCAATCTGCGAAATGGTGGAGAAGGCAAGCACACGCTTGATATCGCTCTGGCAGCAAGCCACGGCAGCAGCGTAGAATGCGGTGAAGGCGCCGACCCAAGCCACGATGTGAAGCGTTCCGGGAGCGTACTCAATCCAGAGGGGGAAGAGACGGGCTATCTGGAACACACCGGCAACTACCATGGTAGCTGCGTGGATAAGTGCGGACACGGGCGTAGGACCTTCCATGGCATCGGGGAGCCAGATGTGGAGAGGGAACATGGCGCTCTTACCGGCACCGCCGATGAACATGAGGAACAGTGCCGTGGGGAGCATCATGGCCCCCTGGGCAAAGCCTGCCTCGTTGAAGTCGAAGCCGAACGAGTGGCAATAGTAACCATAGATGAGAATGCCGATAAGGAAGAAGAGGTCGGCAAAACGGGTTACGATGAATGCCTTCTTGGAAGCGGCGATGGCTGCGGGCGAAGTGTAGTAGAAGCCGATGAGCAAGTAGGACGATACGCCCACGAGTTCCCAGAACATATACATCTGGAAAATGTTCGTGGCCACTACGAGTCCGAGCATCGACATGGTGAAGAGGCTAAGGAATGCATAGTAGCGCTGGAAACCGCGCTCGCCGTGCATGTAGCCGAAGGAGTAGATGTGCACCATGAGCGAAACCGTCGTGATGACGATGAGCATCATCACTGAGATGGGGTCGAGCATAATGCCCATATCAAAGCTGAGGCCCTGTACGAAGAAGGGCAGCCACTTGAAGTTGTAGGGCACGAGCGTGGGGAACACGCCGTCTGCCGTGCGGGGCTGGGTGAAGTACTCGAACGCCGTGTAGTATGCCAATATGGCTCCTACGAGGAGAACGGCAGTACCAATCAATCCCGCTGTCTTGTGGCTGAGGTATTTCCCGAACACTCCGAGGAGGAGGAACGAGAAGAAGGGCAGCAAAAGAATAAGAATTGTATAATCCATTGTTGAGTAGTTTAAGAGTCGCCGGGCTGTTGTCTGCCGTTTCCCTCAAGCGCTTTCAAAAAGCGTGGAAGAAGAACCGGAGCGCTTGGCAGCCTGCGAACTTTTCAACTTGATTTTTTACCACTTCATCTTCTCGAGTTCATCTGCCTGGATGTTCTTGACCATTCGGTAGATGTTGATCATGACGGCTATGGCAATGGCGCTCTCTGCTGCCGAAATGGCGATAGAGAAGAGCGAGAAGAGATAGCCTTCATTACCCTCGGGATAAAGCATACGGTTAAACACTGCGAAGTTGAGGTCGGTGGCGTTGAGCATGAGTTCCACCGAAAGGAGTATGGCCAGTGTGCTGCGGCGCGTAAGGAAACC
This sequence comes from Bacteroidaceae bacterium, assembly GCA_963649665.1. GTDB lineage: Bacteria > Bacteroidota > Bacteroidia > Bacteroidales > Bacteroidaceae > Alloprevotella. Next base: position 7,781 of record CAVJJO010000075.1, read on the forward strand.
GAAAACGCCTGCAAACATCATCACGGCTGAAACGATGAGAATATATTCCAATTGTATCATAGGGATGTTTTCTTTGATGTTTGCGGGTTATCGTTTACGGGCTATGAGGAGCGCACCTACAATGCAGGCAAGAAGCAACACGCTGACTGCTTCGAAGGGAAGCAGGTAGCCGCCCGCACCGGACGAGAGGATGCTGTTGCCGATGGCAGTGATGGTGGTCTGTGCATTGGCCGTTTCACTGGGTGCTTCGAGGATTTGTGCTTTCCATTCGTGGGAAACTACCACACCTACGAAGGTGAGGAATCCCACAAGGCTGAGCACAAAACCCCAGGAGGCGTCTTTGAGCTTGCGCTTGAAGAGGTCCTGGTTCTTGGCACCTTCTGTCAGCAAGATGGAGAACACGTAGAGCACGATGATGCCGCCGGCATAAACGATTACCTGCGCAGCGCCGAGGAACGTGTAGCCCATCAAGAAATACATGCCTGCTGTGCCGAGAAGCACGAAGAACAGGTATGTAGCAGCGCGGACTATGCTCTTTGTCAGCACCGTCGCGATGGACGAGAGCACCATAAGCACTGCCAGGATGACGAACATGATGTTTTGTGAATTCATTGTGATTGTGAGTTTAAGCTTCTTTTCCTGTGGCTTCCGCCGCTTTGGCTCTTGCGGGAGCGGAGCGGGCGAAGTGTAGGTGAAATCAATGAAGCTTTACACTTTTACTTGGTTTACTTCTCCTCGACGTGGCTACCGGGATGGTTGAGTTGCTTGACGAGTTTCGTGCGGTCAAACACTGCGTTCTCGTAACTTTGGTCGAAGATGATGGCGCCATGAGTGCAGGCACGGGTGCAGAGCATGCAGAACATGCAGCAGCCCAAGTCGTATTCGTACTTCACCAGACGTTTTTTCTTCTTGCCCTCGGGAGTTTCGTAAAACTCGCTGGTCACCGTGATGGAACCGTTGGGACAAGCCATCTGGCAAAGGCCGCACCCTATGCACTTGTGCTCATTGTTCTCGTTGTGAGGCATCGTGAGCGAACCGCGGAAACGGTCGAACATCACGTTCGTGTCGCGGTTCTCAGGGTATTGCTCGGTGATCTTCTTGGTGAAGAACTCGCGCATGGTCGTTTTCAGACCTGTGCCAAGACTCTTCAATCCGTCGACGACACCGCCTATATAACTTTTTTCTTCCATGAGGATGATTTGAGTTAAGAGTTCGGAAAGGTGGGTTGCGGGTGCTCCGGCAGGGGGGCTACGGGGGCAGTGCGTTCCGCGCCTTTCGAATCCGTTATGTTAGAACGTCCAGCCCATAGCCACGCAAAGCGCCATGAGGATGAGGTTGACCATGCTGAAGGGAACGAGGTATTTCCACTCGAGCGAAAGAATCTGGTCGATACGCAAGCGAGGGAAGGTCCAGCGAAGCCACATGAGAAGGAACACTACGAAGAACGTCTTTCCGATGAACCATACGGCACCGGGGATGTAGTCCATCACGCCGTTGAACGCCTCAAGTCCGTAGATGTGGAGGGGAGCCCAGCCACCGAGGAAGATGGTGGAGGCCATACCGGCACAGATGAAGAGGTTGAGGTACTCGGCGAGGTAGTAGTAGCCGAAGTGCATACCGGAGTATTCGGTGTGGTAACCTGCGGTAAGTTCGCTTTCGCACTCGGGCAAGTCGAACGGTCCTCGGTTACACTCGGCATTGCCTGCTACGAGGTAGATGAGGAACGCGATGACGGCGGGGATGTGGCCGCGGCAGATGTTCCATCCGTTGACGTACTGATCCTGGCAGATTTCGCTGAACGACATGGTGCCGGTGAGGCAAATCATGGCGAGCATGGTCATGCCGATGGAGAGTTCGTAGCTGATGATCTGCGCACCGCTACGCATGGCACCGATGAGCGAGTACTTGTTGTTGCTACTCCAACCGGCAAGCAGGATACCTACCACACCGATGGAGGACATGGCGAGGAAGAAGAACACACCCACATTGAAGTCGATGATGTGTGCACCCTTGTTCCAGGGAAGGCAAGAGAATGTGATCATAGAGGCTGTCACAACGAGGAACGGAGCCAGGTTGTGAAGGAAGAGGTCGCTCTGTCTCATGCTGATAATCTCCTTGGTGAGCATCTTGAACACGTCAGAGAACACCTGGAGAACGCCCCATTTACCTACACGCATCGGACCGAGGCGGCACTGGAATGCAGCGCATATCTTGCGCTCCATGTAGATGAGGGCTATGGCGAACACGGCATAGAGGGTGATGATGACCAACGCCACGAGGATGCTCTCCGTAAGAATCGCACCCCACTCGGCAAAGCCGCAAGTACCCGTCAGGAAACCGTGAAGCCAGGTTGTTACAATATTGAAATCAAACATTTTTCTTTTGAGAGTTTGGAAGTTTGTTTATCCGCACCCCTATATATATAAGGAGTGGCGGACGTCAACTCTGAAAACTTACTTATCGGTCAATGTCGGGCACAACGTAGTCAACTGTACCACCGATGGTGATAAGGTCGGCAAGCATGTTACCGCTGCAAGCCGTGTCCATCACTGCCACGAGGGGCAAGCCGGTAGAACGGTAGTGCAGACGGTAGGGACTCTTGTCGCCCTTGCTTTCGATGAACACGCCCATGCGTCCGCGGCTTCCTTCCACTTCGCTGTAGAACTTGCCTTCGGGAAGCTTGATGATGGGTTTCATCTTTTCCTGGAAGTTGCCTTCAGGAATGTTGTCCACGAGTTGTTCGATAATGTTGAGGCTCTCGATGATTTCGTCCATACGAATCATGTAGCGTGCGAAGGAGTCGCCTTCGGTACGTACCACTTCGTTGAACTTCACACGGTCGTAGGCTGCGTAGGGACGGAGTTTGCGCAAGTCGTTGTGCCAGCCTGAAGCACGGCCTGTGCCGCCGGTGCAACCGAAGCTGATGACCTGCTCTTTCGTCAGCACACCGACACCTTTCGAACGGTTTTGGAAGATGACGTTGCCGGTGAATATGTCGTGGTACTCCTTGATGTGCTCACGCATCCACACGATGAATTCCTTCACGCGCTTCTGGAAGTTGGGGTGGATGTCGTACATCACGCCACCGATGGTGTTGTAGTTGAGGATGAGACGTCCGCCGCAAGTTTCCTCGAAGATATCGAGAATCTTCTCGCGGTCGCGGAAAGCGTAGAGGAATGCGGTGGTGGCACCGAGGTCCTGGCAGAGACAGCCGAAGAAGAGGATGTGGGAGTCGATACGCTGAAGTTCATCCATGATGGTACGGATCACCTGCACGCGGTCGCTCACTTCCACGCCCATGGCCTGCTCTATACACATGCAGAGCGCATGACGGTTCTGCATGGCGCCGAGGTAGTCGAGGCGGTCGGTCAATGCGAGGGTCTGCGGATAGGTCAGCTTTTCGCTGATTTTCTCCACACCGCGATGGATGTAGCCCAGCACGGGATCAACCTTGCGGATTATCTCGCCTTCGAGTGCCACACGGAAGTGGAGCACACCGTGGGTGGAGGGGTGCTGCGGGCCGATGTTCACCACGTAGTCGTCCTTGTGGAATATCTCGTGTTCCACCTTGTTGATGGTGCCGTCGCTCTGGAGTTCATATTCATACGTCACATCGGCGAGCGGTTCGTTCGTCATGTGTTCGGGATCGAACGGGTTGTCCTTTTCGGGATTGTTGTCCTTACGCATGGGATAGCCCACCCAGTCCTCGCGCATGAAGATGCGGCGCATGTCGGGATGGCCGGTAAACACGATGCCGAAGTAGTCATACACTTCGCGCTCGTAGATGTTGGCAATGTCCCAAAGGTCGCTTACGGAAGGGAGCATGGGATTCTCGCGGTCGGTAGTGACGCACATGAGGCAAGCCTGCTCTTTCGTGTCGGTGTTCTCGAGCTGGTAAACCACGCCGAGACCTTCTTCCTGCCAGTCTTCACCGACGAGGTTGAGCAAGAAGTCCATGCCTTTCTCGTCGTGAAGGCGCTTCATTTCGGCATGAAGCTCGGCCGGAGCCACCTGCACGGGCTTGAGTTCGTTCACTGCGGGCTTTGCAGGTGCAGCCGGACGTGCTGCGGGACGTGCCACTGCGGGCTTTGCCGCTGCGGCAGGCTTTTCTGCTGATGCAGCTGCGGGAGCGGCAGGTTTTTCTGCGGGAGCTGCTTTCTGTTCAGCCTTGGGAGCAGCAGCGCTGTCGGCTGCCGCGCTTTGGTTTGCTGTAGGATTCAATTCTTCGCTCATGCCTGTTCCTCCTCGTTATATAATTCTTCTTCCTTTGCCGAAGCTTCAGCCTTGTAGGGGTCTTTCTGCTTGCGATTGGTGGTACCGAAGAAGTTTTCTACTTTAACAATACGCTGCAACTGCATCATGCCGTAGAGGAACGACTCGGGACGCGGAGGGCATCCGGGAACATATACGTCTACGGGGATGATTTTGTCCACACCGTTGAGCACGTGGTACGACTTGGTGAACGGACCTCCGGAGATGGAGCAACCGCCGATGGCTACCACATACTTGGGGTCGGCCATCTGGTCATAGAGTCGACGGAGCACGGGAGCCATCTTGGTGGTGATGGTACCGCACACGAGAATCACGTCGGCCTGGCGGGGACTGTTTCTCGTCACTTCGAAACCGAAGCGCGCAATGTCGTAACGTGCTGCACACACTGCCATAAATTCGATACCGCAGCAGCTGGTAGCGAACGTAAGCGGCCAAAGAGAGTTAGAACGGCCCCAGTCGATGAGGTCGTCGAGCTTGCGCACAATCACGTTTGCGCCGCCCGCATTGAGTTCTTCAACGAGCTTTTCGTAAGTCTCGTTGTCCTTGAATTCCTCGTAGGGAATCGACTTGATTTTTGCTCTTTTCATTGCCATTTCAACGCTCCTTTCCTCCAGGCATAAGCAAGGCCCAGAACTAAGATAAACAGAAAGAAGAGCACGCTCAAAAGTCCGGCAGGACCGAAAGAGCGCATCACGACGGCCCAGGGGAAGAGGAACATCGTTTCAACGTCGAACATCAGGAAAAGGATGGCGAAGAGATAGTAACCTACGCGAAACTGCATCCATGAGCGGCCGCGCGTCGGTACACCACATTCGTAAGCTTCCTCCTTCTGAGCATTGTAGCTGCGGGGCGAAATCAGTTTGGCCAAAATCGTCACGACACCTACAAACGCCAACCCTGTCAGCAATGCAGTGACAAATAAGGTAAAGTTCATAGCTCTTAAAATGTTATGTTAATAATATGTTGTCTTTAAAGGGTGTACACAATTCGCTCTTTACATACGGCTTAGAGCCCCGGCTAAACAGACGGGAAAACAGAAAGTTTAAATAAAGGAAGGACTTGCATAGACACCTGACTTACAACGTGCGAAAGTGCGCAGGGAGACGAAAAAACCGCGCGTCGAAGGATATAGGGCAACCTTGACGTGCGGGTACAAAAAATCAGCGACCGGACACGCTTGTCCGACGCTTTCGATAAGTTGTTTTCAGTAGCACACACTGCGTGCATGCTTGAACTGCTGCCCTTTTTCACGTTGTTCGTCTTTAGGTGGGCAAAGTTACAAAGGTGTTAGGGAAACACAAAATTTTGAGTTGCGAAAAATTGCGCCTACAAAGCATGTTTGCGGCGAGCCGTTCAATAGTCCGCACGCGTGGCGACCTCAGGGAATCTTCTACGTGGTTGTGCCTTTAATTCCTTACGCTCATCTGTCAAGACAGGAGTCTTGACCTCCATGCGCTGCGCGCTAAATGCTCTCGGAAGACCACTTTTTTAACACTGAGAATCGCGTAGAAATCACCGAATGCACAGTCGCTCGGAAATACGCGGTTTTCAGCGTGTATAAATATGCATCTTAGCGCCGTAAAATGCGCATATATTCCGTTTTTGCTGCATACCACTGCATAAAACACCTGTTTGAAGCAAAAAACGGAGCGATTCTCGCGAAAATTCCAAGGCATCTAGAAAAAACTCCCCCTAAGCCCAAAATTTTGGGATGCCTTGGAATTTTCAGAAGATGCCTTGATGTGGCGGAAATGTGCGGAAAAGGAAGAAAAAGCCACCGGTTTCCTCTCTAGTTTACACCTTAAGGATGAAAAAACGAAGGTCACGAATTTAACAATTTGGAAGGTTCGTTTACAAGCATAACTATCCGCCTAAATTCAAAGAGCAACGAAAGTACGTTCATAGTGAAACGAAAGTACGTGCATAGGGCAACGAACGTACGTGCATAGGGCAACGAACGTACGTGCATTGACTTTTTCACGTGAAGCCTTATTTAGTAATGTGTAAAAAAGCACTTGAGCAGTTTTTGATTCGAGAATCATGTAACGCATTCATCAACGACGGGCT
>CAVJJO010000076.1:0-4159 GCA_963649665.1 Bacteroidaceae bacterium
CCCCCCCATGAGCACCCACCATCCTCCCCATATGCCCTCAAAACTCTTCTTCCTTCCCCTCCTCCTCGCCCTCCTCACCCTTTCGGGCTGCTCCTCCGACACCTCACTCCCCGATGTGCCGCAGCATCCCGTGCGCCTGCGCCTCGAGCTCGCCGCCGCTTCCACCGCCATCGACACCCGTGCGTGGAACGACACCTATGCCACTGACGGCGAGATGATGAAGTCGGCCTACGTGGTGATGGTGAAAGACGCTGACCGCACCGTGTCCCACATCTTCCACGTCACCCCCACCGCCACCGAGAGCGAACGCGAAGTAGTCACCTACATCACCGACGAGAGCGGAAAATATTCCTTCTACTCCTTCGGCAACGTGGCCCCCACCAGCACCAGCGTGAGCAGCGTGCAGACCGCCGACGCCACCGACAACGAAACCCTCCAGAGCATCACCATAGACGGCCTCACCTTCACCGTGGGCAGCACCGCCCCCACCGCCGATGCCCTTGCCGCCGCCACCTCCACCGCCGCTTACAACCTCTACGAGCGACCCTCCACCGGCCTCCCCATGAGCAACAGCGAGAGCTACAACGTGAGCGCCGACACCACCATCGTGCTCCAGCTCGTGCGCCGCATGGCAAAGTTGCGTTTCACCCTAAAGAACGCCACCGGTTCCGCCGTCGACGTGAGCGGCATCACCCTCAGCGGCATCACCAAGGACGCCACGCCCCAATACCTCTTCCCCCGGCGCCTTGCCAACGGCAACAGCACCGCCGTGTTCACTGGCATCGACAGCCACGCCACCGCCGACCTCGCTTGCTACGCTCCCGGCGACGACGCGCCCCTTGCCCTTGCCACCAGCGAGGAAAAACTGCTCGACGCCATCTACCTCAACGAAAGCGCCGTGGAAAGTCCCACCGGTACATTTCCCCTCACTCTCCGCATCCGCCGCGAAGGAGAGACCGCCTGGCTCGACCGCCATGCCCTCCTCAACCTCAAGGAGATACCCCGCAACACGTTTGTCGACATCCCCCTCACCGTGACGGACTACGACGTAGTGTTTCGCGCCTGGCTCTATCCCCCCATCGGCGGATATCCGTCGGTCAACATCACGCGGCAGGACGACGAGTTCTACGCCACCTTCTCCGGCGAGGGCGACTTCATGGTGACGGCGCAAATCTACGCCCTTGCCGACCGCGATGCCCCCGAGAAGTGGTTCTCCCTCCTCAACACCGACCGCGTGACGCTCGAAAACTTCACGGTGAACGACCCCTCCGGCATATTCTCCACCGCGCCCCACATCGACGCCACCACCGGCGAAATACTCGGCACCCTCAGCGGCGCTTCAGGCACCGCCTCCGTCCGCTTCAGCCTCACCATAAAAGTCAACGACGCACAAACGCAAGTGTACAACCGCACCATCTATTTTGTGGTGAAATAAGCGCTTCTGTCCCGCTCATGAGCGCCTCCCATGGGGGTGTAAGTTCATGGCGCGCAAGTTCATGGGGGCGCCAGCGCATGGGGGCGACAGCGCATGGGGGCGACAGCGCATGGAGGTCAAGACTCCAGTCTTGACGCTCTACACGGCCATTCAACGCGTAGCCATGCAAAAGCCTCCGTGAGGTCGCGCTCATCTGTCAAGACTGGAGTCTTGACCTCCATGCGCTGTCGCCCCCATGCGCGCTTCGCCTCACGACCTTGCGCTCATCTGTCAAGACTGGAGTCTTGACCTCCATGCGCTGGCGCCCCCATGCGCGCTTCGCCTCCATGCGCGCTACGCCTCATTTCGCCTCCCACCGCCCATTCATATCTCTCTTCATATGAAACGTCTTCTCCTCATCCTTCTTCTCATAGCCGCCCTCTACCCGATGGCGGCATTTCGCGTTAATGCCCAAACCACCACAACCGCCTACTTCCAGTTCAGCGGAATGGGCCGCACAGTGCTCTACGCCCCCTCGGCCGGCGCAGTGCAGTCTCCCGTAGTAGATAACGGCACGCCCTCCGGCACGGGCTATAAGTGGACCCTCACGTTCACCACGACGGGCGACGAAACTACCGCCGTGCTCAAGAACGACGCAGGTTTGTATCTCCACTACGAGAACAATGCCTTCACCGCCGTCAGTGACGAGGCGCAAGCCACCACCTTCGTGTGGGCGGAGAACACCTATTGCACCGACACCAACCAATACACCAACGAAAAGCTCTCGCGCCACCAACTCCTCATCCCCGGCAGTACCACCGAGGCCGTGGGCGTGCGTGGCGGCGAACTCCAAGTGGTGAAAGCCAATTCGCGCTTCGCTCAGGTTTACCTCGCCGAAAGCACCGTGGCAGGGCCTGACCTCCCCGAAATGACGTCGAACCTATTCAACCGCTACGTCTACAACCTCGGTTTCCATTGGTTGGGCGAAAGCGGTTTCGGCTACTTGGCCACGCAGACCTCTGACCCACAAGCCCATCCGGTGAATGACACTTCCCAAGCGGAATGTGCCTGGCTGTTGGAGGAAACGGGCGATTTGGGCAATTTCATTTTGAAGAACTCAGCCGGCTACTACCTGAAACAGACGAGTGTGAGTACGCACTATTCCGCCACGACAGACCTAAGCGAAGCCGTGGAATTTCAACTCGTGGATGCCGTTGACCAAGGCGAGGTAAAGTACAACAAAGGTTCAAGCACAGTATCCGATGTCACCTGGGCAGACTTCTGGCAGCTGCGCAACGCCCAACTCGGCTACTACCTCTACGAAGGCGGCGCCGGAAAGTTTGGCGGTACGAGCAATACGTTTAGCAAAAATCATCCTGAATGGGGTGACACCAACCATGGCAGCTACTGCGGCGGTTCGAACCGTATGACGTTCATCGAGAAAAGCAGAAGGGTCACCACCGGCTCCTACGTCCAGTTTCCCGGCCAAGGTCGCCAAGCCCTCTACGAAAAGGACGGCACAGTCTCCGCCATCGACGTGATGACCGACTCCGTACCCACCGACCTCGGCTACCATTGGAAATTGGTGAAGGCATCCTCCGACGACGAAACCCTCTTCCGCCTCCGAAGCTACAACAACCGCTACCTCGTGGCAAGCAGCAAGGGCTTCACTGCCACCAGCACAGAAGACGACGGCACGGTGTTCAGCGTGGATTACGACACCTACTATTCCGCAGAAACATCCACTCTCTTCAATTTACGACTCGCCGACAATACGGCGAAATCGCTCGGTGTGGACGAGAGCGGCAAGTTCGCCCTCGTTGATACTGGCACGCGCTATGCCGCCATGGGCTTTACGGAGCATATCTTAGGTCCCGACCGCCTGCTCCTCGACAGCATTGCCTACACCTTTTGCACCTTCTGGGCAAGTGGCACAGGCTATGCCCATGTCAGGGCCGATGCAGGAGCGACCCAAGTCTACGTCCTTGGCAACCAAAACACCACCCGCGACGCCTTCACCGCCGGCACCTTCAACAACGAGCCTTACAAATGGGTGCCCGTAAGCACCAGCGACGGCAACGGCGACTTCTGCCTCTACAACGTGCGCGGCTACTGGCTCACCCAAAGCGCAGTATCTTCCAACTTCACCTTCACCACCGACTCCACCCAAGCCGCCCGCCTGCGCCTTGTGCCCAGTCTGACGAAGACCGACTCCATTTGGGTCAACTTCTGGCAGATAAAGAACGTGACGAACAGCAGTTTCAACAACTTCATGTTCTACGGCTGGGGCAATGCTCTGGGTGGAAAAGGCAACAATATCAGCGGCACCGAGGCAGTCGAATGTGTGGGCAACGGCAAGGGCGGCTACAACAACTTGAACAACCGCATCGCCTTCGTACCAGCCGAGACCGACACCTCCTACGTCTACCGCTTCTTCAGCGCCCTCGGTTCGGTGCTGCTTTCCGACAACTCCCTCACTGGTGCTGCGCCTTCCGCCCGCACCGACGTGTCCGCCGCAGAGGAGAAAGGCGCGCACTGGTCTTTGCAACGCAAGGGTCACTACCGCACCTTGAAGTCGGGCAACGGACTTTACCTGACCTACAACGCAACTGACGGCTTCGGCACCAGCACCAACGAAGCCGATGCCTACCGCTTCAAGAATATTGCCAACTCTTACGAAAACAACAACTGCTACCGTGCGGAACTCTTTTCCACCGACGGCAAGCAGACCCTTAGCGTCGACTT
>CAVJJO010000076.1:4391-14077 GCA_963649665.1 Bacteroidaceae bacterium
CACCGCGCTTCCACCTTCAAAAAGCAGGACAACGGCAACGACTTCTGGTTCTTCGAAACCTACGACACCGCCGACGACAACGGCGACGTCTACCTCCGTTCCTATGCCGGCCGCTACCTTGCCTACGATGCCACAAACTCCCGCTGCATCACCACCACCGATAAGTCGGCTGCCGCCCGCGTTCGCCTCGTGGAGAACGATGCCAAATACCTCAACTGGCAGATAGAATTCATCGACTCTTCCCTCGGCACGAACAACGTGGTCTACTACAACAACGGCACGTTCACCATCGGCTCGCCCAACAAAGACGCTGGCTACCTCGTTGTTGAACCCGTCGACCTCCGCCCCACCTTCTACGAAGAAGAAGGCGGCGCACTCCGCTTCCTGCAATTCAAGTACCTCACAGACGAACCCTTCATCTCCAACGGCACAACGACAGACACCACCCCGACAACCACAACCGGTACCTCCACCAGCGACATCACCCAGCGCTGCTGGACCAACATCGGTTCGGACGACAACTTCGTGCTCCGCGCTGCCAATGGTTCTTTCCTTGCCTATGACGAAATAACGCAAAGTTTCACCACAGCCGCAGATACCGCCACTGCCGCCCACTTCGCCCTCTTCCCCAACCTCCACGAGGGCAACTACGTGACGTGGTCCTTCGTGCTCCTCACCCGCAACGACGATGGTTCTTACGCCTCGCCGACTGAAGATTCGCAATGCATCGTCCGCGCCGACGACGGCTCGCTCACCCTCGGCACCTATGCCGACTACAAGGCTTCTGCCTCCGCCGCCATCTATTTCTCAACGCAAGTAACCGTAAACTTCAGCAACGATGAAGAGGGCACGTACTACTATGTGACCCTCTCTGCCGACACGTCCAAATTCCTCACCGACAACGACGACGGTGCTTTCGATGCCTACGGCCAGAGCAAACTCTCTACCGAATACTCCGAGCCTTACAACAGCCAGCTCTGGAGTTTCAGCGGCACGCACAACGACTTCGTCATGATGAGCCGCGACAGCGTTTACCTTTGCTGGAACAAAGACCCCGACGTTACCCCGGCACGCTTCTCCACCACCCTCAACCGCGACGAAGCAGCCCACTTCTACATTTCCGGAACCGACGCCGACCTCGCCGCCGGCAGCTTTGCCGTGCAGCTCAAGAGCAGCGGCCTCGATGCCGACGATGTGATAGCCGACTACATCGGCAAATACATCTACTACTTCACCGCCGACGGCAAAACCTGCGTGGGCCTCACCGACGACTCCTCCGCCCGCATGAAGGTGACAAGCTGGAGTTTCAGCCAGCCCGAGGACTACTCCGCCTACGAAATCCTGCCCAAACGCTCCTACTTCGTTTACCGTGCGCAGAGCGAAACGCAGTCGCTCCCCAACTACATCGTGCAGCCCGACGCCGACTACGGTTTCACCACCAACGCCTACACGGGCGAGAAGGAGCAGGCCACCAACGTCTACACCGTGCACCACTACCTCAAGGACGGAACCGTGCGCACGCTCTACCTGCCGTCCATCCTTTATGAGAAAGGCAACTCCACGTATGGTCCTACGAATATGCGCCTCTACCAGCGCTTGTACGACTACGAAACGGGATGCAACTTCAGCAACTTCCGCATTATCCCCACCTTCGCAAGCCGTCGCGCCTACAAGAACGGTACCGTCTTCGGCAATAACCTTTGCCTGAACAACCAAACGTCGGGCGGCTACATTGCCAACGGCTTCACCTTCCAGATGCCTTTCCAAACGCCATCGGGCTACCGCTACACCGTGGCATTGGACATGAGCGAGTACAGCGACTTTGTGGACTACTTTGGCGACAACGGCGTGAAGTACGACGCCTCCACCACCACCTCCGGCACCACCATTCCCCAAAACGCCAACCTCGTGGAGCCCACCCTCTCCAACCGCTGCCTCTTCGTCATCCACAACGCCCGCGAGATGGCCGACTCCATGCGCCTCTGCGTGGAGGGCAACGCTGGCGACCGCTGGCTTGAAACGCACACCGTAGCCTTCCCCAAGAAGAAGGTCAACTTCAAAAACTGCACCGTGCCCTTCAACCTCCAGCTCCAGGACTACTGGTTCTACACCTCCAAAGCCTCCTACACGAAGCAGGACATAGAGCACGCCAATGCCGACTTGCAGAACATCACGTCCTATTCCCACATTGAGTTCGTCATCGACTCCGAGCACAACTCCGCCGGCATCGGTCTCTCCTACACCGCCTCCGACAACGCCGGCACCACCAGCCGCCCCATGGACGGAGCCACCGACCAGAAATCCGACCTCAGCAAGTCGCGATTCTTGACCTTCCTCTACCCCAAGCTCGGTTCCGACGGCAACGGCGTGAAAGGCTCCTTCGCCGCCTCGGGCGACATGGGTATGGCCCTCGGCGACACGGCCATCGTGAAGGTATATGCCGTGGTGAAGGACGACGACGGCACCGATGCCATCCGCTACCAGCTGGCTAAGTTCACCCTCCTCTTCAACGACGCCAGCGAGCCGCGCCCCGTCAACGAGGTGCTGGGCTATACCGACTCCACCGCCACCGCCTTCAAGGACCAGCGCGCGCCTCTCGCCCTCGAAGCCAAATACGGCAGCGCCCGCGCGCAGATCAACCTCCAGTTCGACAACTACACCACCTACCGCACGCCGCCCTTTGGCTCTTCCCGTGTGCTTGCAGGCTCTATGAGTACTCCAAATGCGGAAGTGGCGAACACCTTCGCCCTGCCCGTGCAGTTCGAAAAGTCCGCCTACGCCTTCGAACCCTGTACTTCCAGCGGTTCGCAGGAAAACACGTGGGGTTCGTACTCCATCGTGAAGAAGCACAAGAACAACGTCTCCCTGCAGCAGCTCTACAAGCAGTACTATCCCGCCCTCAGCGAACGCTTCGCCAATGCCGACAACTCGGCGTTCTTCTACATCGACGCCTCCGAGCTTCCCGGCCAGATCATCTCCCTCTCCTACGACGGTACGCTCTGCCAGGGTTCGCGCCTCTTCTTCTCGGCGTGGATGGCATCGCCCAACAAAACCGAACATTCTCCGGCCAACGTGACGTTCACCGTGGAAGGCGTCTACACCGATGCCTCCGGCAACGAGCAGAGCGACGAACTCTACACCTACTGCCCCGGCCCCATCTTCCGCCACGCCCGCAACGCCGACGGAACCACCCAGACCGGCGATGAAAATCTCGGCATTTGGCAGCAGGTATATTTCTCCTTCATCAACAACGGTTCGCACACCTACACCCACTACCAGCTCGTGCTCAACAACGCCTGCACCAACTCCGCTGGCGGCGACATCATGATTGACGACATCTCAATGTACGCCCTCTCGCCCTCGGTAAGCATTGAGCGCACCACACCCGTCTGCGGTGAGAAGGTCACCCTCGCCAAGCTCACCACCGACTTCGACGGTATGCTCAACACCCTCGGACTCTCCGAAAACGTGACGCCCGAGGGCGGCAACCCCTACATGTGGTACTGCCTCCTCGACAAAAACGTCTACGACGAAGCCGTAGCCGCCAACCCCACGCAGGCAGGCATCAGCAGCGCATTCTTCAAGGCACTCGTGGGCGACCCCGCGAGCACCAGCATGGAAGAGCGCGCCTTCCGCTCCGTGCAGTTCTCCACGAAATACACCGAGCTCCCCGTCTTCGACTACAAGACCATCATCAACCAAGTCGACCAGACCGGACGCGGCGTCATCTCCCGCGAAACCACCGCCACCGGCGTGCGCGCCATGGTCATCTCCGACAAGGTGAGCGGCAACAACCTCAAGGGCAACCACAAGTACTACCTCGTGTTCGTGCCCCGCTACGCCACCGAGTCCATCACCGCCGCCAACGCCGTGCGCGAGTTCCAGATTGGCGACGCCTGCTGCGTAATGTCCGAGTTTGTCACCGCAGCCTCCGTCACCTTCCTCGACAATGCCGACTCCAACACCGCCCTCGACGACACCGTGCGCGTCTGCTCCAACCAAAACGTCAACATCTCCGCAAAGATGAACGGCGTAACCTCCTCAGGTCAGGTGGTCACCAAAGTGCCCATGTACGACTGGTGGCTCGACTACGCCTCCGCGCCCCTCGCCCAGGCCTACATCACCTCCGACGGCGACTACGTCGTCCACGCCGACGCCGCCGACTGGAGCGACGGTTCCGTAAGCGTGCGCGAAGCACTCCAAAACTTCCGCCACCACTACCCGAAGCTCACCGCCATCACCGAAACCATCGAGGCAAAACCCTCCGACCGAAACTATCCCCTCACCGCCGCCGCCATCCGCGGCCTCGCCAGCCTCACCCACGAGGTCAGCGACGTGTGGAACAACGAAGGTACCGAGCTCACCGTGAAAGGTCGCCCCGCGCTCCTTCACCTCTACTCCCAGTCGCTCAACGTGGCAATAACCGGCACCGTCGGCAATTCGCGCACCATCACCCTCCTCCCCATCGAGACCGAGGCGTCCGACACCATCGTCTACTGCTACGACCCGCAAAACGTACACCTCCTTCTCTCCGGCCTCGCACCCTCCATGCTTATAGGTTTCCGCGACCGCCAGAGCGCATACCCCTCCGACCTGAAGGAAATAGGCGTGCGCGTGGGACGCGGATTCCTCACCAACGAAAAGAGCGGCATACAGGCCGACGACGCGGCAGCACTCCCCAAGCGCATGCTCCGCATCCCCCTCCGCAACATCGCCGTCATCTCCCAGGCATCCATCGGTCTCAAGCACGTGGAATACGAAGGCATGGACTTCGCGCCCCTCTACCTCGTGGGCACCAACGACGACCGGACCGACATCTACGAAAACGCCTCCGACTCCGTGGTGTCTTTCCGCGCCGTGGGACGCATCTACGACATCGTGGCAGAGGAGCCCGACAACCTCGACTCCTCCAACTCCCTCGTCAAGCCCGACGCCTACGTCGACCTCTACCTCTTCTCCGACTTCCAGCCGCGCGAAGGCTTCTACTACCAGATGCGCATCGACTTCCAGGAAGAGTTTCCCGCAGGCCACCAGAAGACCGAAGCCGAAAACGCCGTCTGCGACGGTAGCCTCGTGTTCTCCTTCAAAATAGTGCCCGAATACGTCAAGTGGACAAGCCACGCCGGCAACGCCAGCTGGTCCGACGACCGCAACTGGATGCGAGCCGACAAGGACGACCTCCTCCGCGACGACTCCGACTCCTATCCGTCCAACACCGACAACGGCACATCCCACGCCTACGTGCCCCTCGACTTCACACGCGTCATCGTGCCCGAAATGGATGCCGACGAATACGACTCGCCCACCGTCCTCTCCGTCAGCAACAACCACGACTTCTCCACCTTCGTCGACTTCGGCGCAGGAGGCGTGGACGAAGGCATGGAGTTAGGGCAGATACCCCACACGCAGAACATCGAGTACGACATCACCCCGCTCCCCGACGACGTCAGCTCCACCACCACGCCCGTCGACGAAGCCGATGCCGCCGTGCCCGTCTACCGCTGCATCCCGTTCTACACCAACACCTGCCGCGACGTCTACCTCACCGCCGGCGGACAGGTCATACAGGCGCAGAACCTCACCTACTCCCGCGCCTACATGGAGTATCCGCTCACCGCCGGTCGCTGGTACACCCTTTCCTCGCCCTTCTCCCGCATGCTCTCGGGCGACTGGTACGCACCCACCCTCGGAGCCGCTGAGGCCACCCCGCGCTTCGCCCCGCGCACCTTCACCACGGCCACCGACAACCGCTTCTCGCCCGCCGTCTACCAAAAGGGATGGGACAAGGCAACGGCCAACCTCTACTACCTCAACACCACCGCTGGCAGCAGGGTGGCCACCTCCAACGTGGCGCTCCGCGCAGAGTGGTCGCCCGTCTACAACGACGTCGACGTGTCCTACGCCGCAGGAGGCTTCTCCCTCAAGGTAGGCACGAAAGCCGTAGGCACCGACGACTACACCGCCGCCCTCTTCCGCCTGCCCAAGAACGACACCGCCTTCGACTACTACACCCTCTCCGGCGACGGCACCTACGACCACCACACCACCACGGCGCAGCGCACCGCCACCACCGCATCCACCGACACCCTCGACCGCACCGCACGGTTCAACACCGACGCGCTCACCACCGCCGACTCGTTCACCCAAACGCTCACGGCAGCCACCGCGGCAAGCCACATCTTCCTCGCCGGTAACCCCTTCCCCTGCGGACTCGACATGGAACTCTTCTTCTCCTCCAACCCGCAGCTCAAACCCCGCTACTGGCTCTACACCGCAGAAGGGCAGACCGCCGTCATCCGCAACGACGACACATGGATCACCGTAGGCTCCGCCGCCGACCCCGGATGCGTGGCACCCGGTCAGGGTTTCTTCGTGGAAACAACCGCCGACGGCACATCGGTCGACGTCACCTTCACCGCCGACATGCAGACCGACGCCGGATGGTACACCTCCTCCCACGTGCTCACGCGCCCCGTTGCCGCCGCAGCCAAGCAGGGTAGGGGAGTACGCACCACTTCCGCCACTGCCACCGCCACCGCCGAGGACGTTGTGCCTACCTTATATATAGAGGCCGTCCACGGCGCCGACCGCAGCGCCGCCGTAGTGCGCCAGACCTCAGCAGCCTCCGACGGCTACCGCGACAGCGAGGATCTCATCACCCTCCTCAACACCGCCACCGCCGACTGCCCCACCGTCTACACCACGGCCGACAGTGCCGCCGTCACCGTCAACTCGCTCCGCCGCCTCCGCCGTGTGCCCCTCGGCATCACCTCCGCAGCGACCGACAGCGTCACGCTCCGCATCAGCGGTATGGACTCCTTCGACGCCACCCTCGCCCTCCTCGACGAAGTGACCGGCGAACTCCATCCGCTCACCCTCTGCGGTGCCGACACGGCTTCCTACCGTGTGCCCGCCACCACGGCAGGACGCTACTACATTCTCGCGCTCGATGGCCAACCCGACGATCCCTCCGACGAACTCCTCGACTTCCGTCCCTACATCACCGCCACGCCCGGAACCCTCCACGTGAGCGGTGCAGAAGGCGGAGCACTCACCCTCGTCACCGTCACCGACCCCGCCGGCCGCCAGCTCTACCGCTTCGCACCCTACGCCGCCAACCTCACCCTCCCGCTCCCCCACGGCAACTACATCGTCCGCGCCCGCAACCAAAAGGCACGGCGCACCGCCAAAGTGGCGCTGTAATCTCCATCGGAGTTTAAAGGGCTACATGGCTCGCTCATGGGGGTGACGTTTTCAATCACCCATGGGGGTGACGTATTCAAAACGTCACGCTCTACACGTTCATTCAGAGCGCAGCCATGTTAGGCGCAGCCCATGTGAGGCGCAGCGCATGGGGGCGAAGCGCATGGAGGTCAAGACTCCAGTCTTGACAGATAAGCGCGATACATCCAAGCGAAGCTCCTTGGGGCGAAGCGCATGGGGGTCAAAACTCCAGTCTTGACAGACAATCGCGAATGTCAATGCCCAGCCATGTGAGTGAAGCCCATGCCCAACCCTCATCCCAGCGCAGCAAGCAAAAAGCCTCCCCTCAGGCCTTTTACTTGCTGCGCTTTACTTTTCATCTCCCCATCTATCCCAAAAAACTTTCTAACTTTGCCATTCCAATCTCCCCATTACCCATTATTATATATAGCGCAGTCCTCCCCACGCTGCCCTCACTCCCCATGGCCCGCATACTCCTTCTTCTCCTCTTCCTCCTCCCCCTCAGTGCCGCAGCCCAGCTCGACACCCTCGTCTACCTCACCCCCACCGACATACGCCGCCCCGACCAGGGCGACCTCCGCCTCCGCATAGACGCCCTCGCCTTCCTCCGCGACAACGAATACAAAGGTCGCCTCGTAAAAGGCTACACCCTCCCCGGCATGTGGATAGAACCCGCCCTCACCTACCAGCCCCTCAAAAACCTCCGCCTCGAACTCGGCCTCCACCTCCTCCACTACTGGGGTTCCAACCGCTACCCCAACTACAACTACCAGACCCTCGCCACCCAAAACGGCACCCACCGCCAAAGCGGCTTCCACTGCGTGCCCGTGTTTCGCGCACAGCTCCGTCCCCACCGCAGCGTCGACGTCATCCTCGGCACACTCTACGGAAAAGCCAACCACCAGCTCATCCAACCCCTCTACTCCGACGAAGCCAACCTCACCTCCGACCCCGAAACCGGACTCCAGGTCATCGTGCGCCGCCCCCACATCACCCTCGACACCTGGGTCGACTGGCAAACCTTCATCTTCCGCGGCGACGACCGCCAGGAATCCTTCGCCTACGGCCTCTCCGCACGCCTCCAGCCCCTCAGCATCAAGAGCGCAACCAAACTCTACTTCCCCGTGCAGGCCATCTTCCAGCACCGCGGCGGCGAAATCAATCCCGACGCCCCCGACCGACAGGTGAAAACGTGGCTCAACGCCGCCGTAGGCGCCGGCGTCACCATACCCCTCCGCACCCGCATCCCCGTCGCCCTCGGTTTCGAAGCCGACCTCGCCATCTTCCGCCAGCAAGCCGGCACCGCCTTCCCCTTCCAGAGCGGCCACGGCATCTACGCCACCGCCACCGCACAAGTCAGCCGCTTCAACTTCCGCGCCGCCTACTGGGCACGAGACAACTTCGTCACCCTCTACGGCAACCCCCTCTACGGCACCATGAGCATCGACGAAGACGCACTCACCTACCGCCGCCCGCAGACCCTCACCTTCCGCGCCGAATACGCACAGCCCCTCGGCAGCGGCTTCTCCTGGGGCATCTCCGCCGAAACCTTCGCCACACTCCCCTGCACCACCGCCCAAACCGCCACCACCGCCGACAACCTCCCCCTCACCACCCTCGAGCACCGCTCCACCGACCTCTCCTTCGCAGCCGGCATATTCCTCCGCTGCCGACCCTCCTTCCTCCTCAAAAAGATACTCCCGCAGTAATCCCCCTCTGCGTACGTTTCAAAAAAAATCAACATACGCAGTCTTACACATATGCGCAATTCTTATTAACTTCGCACCACAAAAAACGTAACTCAAACTATAAGATGAACAACACAAAATCTTCTGCCGGACCCCTCGTCCAAGGCATGACCAACATCTACGACGAAGTAAGCACCTCCACGGCAAGTGCCATCAAGCAAGAACTCATCGACCACTTCGGCCGCGGACTCTACTACCACATGAAAGAAGGCGAAAAAGCCATCACCCCCGACCAGCAGGCCTACATTGCCGCCACCTTCCAAAAACACGGCGTCGACACACCCCCCGTCTACGACAAAGTCCTCGCATAACCAACGGCCAGGCAAACAAACGATAACTGCGCATGCATCAGCATGCGCATTTTTTGTTGGCGAAGCTTCCCGCCCATGGGGGTGACGTTTCCAAAACGTCACGCTCTACACGATAATATAATGCGCAGCACGCTCGCCCATGGGGGTGACGTTTTCAAAACGTCACGCTCTACACGATAATAGCAAACCCCTCCATGAGGCGAAGCGCATGGGGGTCAAGACTCCAGTCTTGAC
The DNA here is from genome assembly GCA_963649665.1 of Bacteroidaceae bacterium. Classification (GTDB taxonomy): domain Bacteria; phylum Bacteroidota; class Bacteroidia; order Bacteroidales; family Bacteroidaceae; genus Alloprevotella. Next base: position 13,909 of record CAVJJO010000076.1, read on the forward strand.
AGCTCTACACGATATTCCCAAGCGCAGCACGCTCGCTCATGGGGGTGACGTTTTCAAAACGTCACGCTCTACACGTCCATTCCAAGCGCAGCCATGCAAAAGCCTCCGTGAGGCCGTTTTCAAAACGTCACGCTCTACACGATAATAGCAAACCCCTCCATGAGGCGAA
>CAVJJO010000077.1:0-13837 GCA_963649665.1 Bacteroidaceae bacterium
TTCAGCCCGTCGTTGGCACTGTTTACCGTTGGTTCAGCCCGTCGTTGATGAATGCGTTACATGATTCTCGAATCAAAAACTGCTCAAGTTATTTTTTACACATTACTAAATGTACCGAAACGCTCGTCGGCAGAAAATGCCGACGATTACGAATAGTTATCTACGTTTTCAACGAGAGGTTGAGGGCGTAGATATTTTTTTGTTCGCCCTACAGTTTCAGCTCCATGCGTTATAGTCCCAAATGCGTAGCGTAGAAAGCCAATCGCCTCCGAATTTTAACACTGAGAATCGCGTAGAAATCACCGACCGCACAATCGCTCGCAAATACGCGATTCTCAGCGCATGGAGAAATTCATTATATAGAAATACGTTGATATATATAAGCATATCTTGCGGTGCTTTTGGCGAATTGCCCCTCGTGCGAGGCAAAAATCCCCTGCTTCTTGCAAAAATTCCAAGGCATCTAGGAAAAATTCCAAGGCATCCCAAAATTTTGGGCCTAAGGGGAATTCAGACAAATTGCCGAAAAGTTGAAAAACGAGGCTTTTGCCGCTTCAAAAAGCCCTTTCTTTTTTCTAGTTTGAGCAAGCCGATTGTCAAGAAAAAGTCACAAAATTAACGTTGGCAAAAGAGGCTTAAACGAGGCTCGGGCGAAGGCAAGACGCCCCTCCTATGAGGAGACGAGTGCTTGGGGCGAAGTGCATGGGGGTCAAGACTCCAGTCTTGACAGCTCTACACGGCTTCACGTCCTCACGGAGGCTTTTGTGTGGCTTCGCTTTGCTCTTCGCGCTCGTCAGTCAAGACAGGAGTCTTGACCCCCATGCGCTTCGCCCCCATGCGCTCCATTTCCTCCCCATTCCCCTCAAAAATGCCCTTTCTGACGTATAATTACCCCCTTATGCCGAATTTGTGCTTTCGGATAACTTGCATTATTCTTAATTTTGCCATGTAAAACAAGCAAACGCGCACTGAAGTTTTATGTAAAAGCACATCACGACAGCCAAAACACACGCAACATCCCCCTTCGCCATGAACAATAAGAAGACCCTCACCTCGCTACTTCTTGCCGGCACAGCCATTCTTGCCCTCCCCCTTCCGCTCCATGCGCAGCAGGCAGAGGAGGCCGACACCCTGCGTCACTTTCAGTCGCACGGCAATCCCATCATCACCCATGAGTACACCTGTGACCCTGCCACCATGGTGAAGGGCGACACCCTTTGGCTCTACACCGGCCACGACTACGCCGGTAACCAGAAGGGCTATAAACTCAAGGACTGGAAAGTCTATTCCACCACCGACCTCACCCACTGGACCGAATATCCCACACCCCTCCGCATCGAGGACTTCAAGTGGGACCGCAACGGAGCCGCCTATGCGGCGCAGACCATAGAGCGCAACGGCAAGTACTACTTCTACATCAGCACCAACTGCTGCGGCATTGGCGTGGCAGTGGCCGACCGTCCCGAAGGCCCGTTTCGCGACGCCTTGGGGCATGCCCTCGTCACCCCCGCCGACTGCAAGGGCGCTACCCATTCGTGGGTGTGCATAGACCCCGCGGTGTTTATCGACGACGACGGCCAGGCGTGGCTCTATTGGGGCAACGGCTTCTGCTACTGCGTGAAGTTGAAGGAAAACATGATAGAAACCGAAGGCGAGATAAAGCGCATCGACATTCCCGGAGGCAAATATGAAGAAGCCCCCTGGGTGCACAAGCGCGGCGGCAAGTACTACCTCACCTATGCCACCGGATTTCCCGAAAAACTCGCCTATGCCATGGCCGACCGCCCCGACGGCCCTTACGAATACAAAGGTCTCCTCACCGAGACCGCCGGCAACAGCAACACCATCCACCCCGCCATCACCCAGTTCCGCGGCCAGTGGGTGCTCTTCTACCACAACGGCGCACTGGAACGCGAGGGCGGAAGCTACAGCCGCAGCGTTTGTGCCGACTACCTGCACTACCGCAAGGACGGCACCATGGAACGTGTGGAGATGACCACCGAAGGCGTGGACCGCGAGTACGTGCCTTTCGACAACAAGAACAATCCCGCACTCCGCGGTTACTATGCCGACCCCGAAGTGATGTATTCCCATAAGACCAACCGCTACTACATCTATCCCACGTCCGACGGTTTCGACGGATGGAGCGGCTACTACTTCAAGACCTTCTCCAGCGCCGACCTCAAGGAATGGCGCGACGAGGGCACCATACTCGATTTCCGTAAGGATCTCTCCTGGGCCAACGACTACGCCTGGGCACCCTGCATCATAGAGCGCGCCTACACCAAGGGCAAAGGAAAGAAGGCACGCACCGACTACAAGTATTTCTACTACTATTCGGCCGACAAGCAAATAGGTGTGGCCGTTGCCGACAAACCCGAAGGTCCCTTCCGCGACCCGCTGGGAAAACCCCTCGTGAAAGGCCATCCCAAAGGGCAGTCGTGGGGACAGGAAATAGACCCCGACGTGTTCCGCGACCCGCAGAGCGGCAAGTACTACCTCTATTGGGGCAACGGCTACATGGCTGGCGTGGAACTCAACGACGACATGACGTCGTTCAACGCCGACTCCGTGCGCGTGCTCACCCCTTCGCGCAGTTACAATGAAGGCACCTACGTGTTCTACCGCAAGGGCATCTACTACTTCCTTTGGTCGGAGAACGACACGCGCGACCCCAACTACCGCGTGTGCTACGGCACCGCCACTTCACCCCTCGGTCCCATCAGCGTGCCGTCCAACAACTGCATCCTCAGCCAGCGCCCCGACAAGGGCATCTACGGCACGGGCCACAACTCCGTCATTCAGCTTGAGGGCACCGACGAGTGGCGCATCGTTTACCACCGTTTCCACCGCCCCAACGCAGTGAAGATGGCCGACGGCGCAGCGGGCTACAACCGCGAAGTGTGCATAGACAAACTCGAGTTCAACGCCGACGGCACCATCCGCCCCGTAGAACCTACATTATAGTATTAGGAATTGGCGAATTGAAGAATCTTTCTTTTCTCTCAATGAGTGAGAATTCTTCTTTCCTCGGAATGAATGGGGAATTCTTCGGCTTGACTTGTCAAGCCTTCTCGTAATTCTGCCTTTTCAGGATGATTGCGGACATTATTTAATTCTCCAATTCTTGACCTGTAACATTGATGCCGATGTATGCCCACTTGATTTTAACCGTTACTTAATGAAACAACAAAAAGATACACATCTATGAAAATAACCACCCTCTTCTCAGCCCTCGCTTTGGCAGGAGCCACGCTCCTTCCGCTCGAAAGCCAGGCTGCAGCGACCCTCCAGACTGCCACGGCCGACAAAGGCACCTTCGCGGCAGGCAAAGGCACTTTCATGCTCAACGGCAAACCCTTCGTGGTGAAGGCCGCCGAGCTCCATTACCCCCGCATTCCCAAACCCTATTGGGACAACCGCATCAAGCTCTGCAAGGCGCTCGGCATGAACACCGTGTGTCTCTACGTCTTTTGGAACGCCCACGAGCCCCAGCCCGACCAGTACGACTTCAGCGGACAGAACGACCTTGCCGAGTTCATCCGTCTTTGTCAGAAAAACAACATGTACGTCATTCTCCGTCCCGGTCCCTACGTATGCGCCGAATGGGAAATGGGCGGTCTGCCTTGGTGGCTCCTGAAGAAGAAGGACATCCGCCTTCGTGAGGACGACCCCTACTTCCTCGAGCGCGTAGGCAAGTTTGAGAAAGCCGTTGCCGACCAGGTGCGCGGTCTCACCGTGCAGAACGGCGGCCCCATCCTCATGATTCAAGTGGAGAACGAATACGGTTCCTATGGCGTGAACAAGAAATACGTAGGCCAGATTCGCGACATGCTCCGCAAGGAATACGGCGACGTCACCCTCTTCCAGTGCGACTGGTCGTCCAACTTCACCAACAACGGTCTCGACGACCTCACCTGGACCATGAACTTCGGTACGGGTGCCAACATCGACGACCAGTTCCGCCGCTTGAAGGAACTCCGTCCCGACTCCCCCCTCATGTGTAGCGAGTTTTGGAGCGGATGGTTCGACAAATGGGGAGCCAACCACGAAACGCGCGCCGCAAAGGACATGATAGCCGGCATCGACGAGATGCTTTCAAAGAACATCTCCTTCAGTCTCTACATGACCCACGGCGGTACCAACTGGGGACACTGGGCAGGAGCCAACTCCCCCGGTTTCGCTCCCGACGTGACCAGCTACGACTACGACGCCCCCATCAGCGAGAGCGGCCAGACCACCGAGAAGTACTGGCAGCTCCGCAACACGCTCTCAAAATACATGTACGGCGAGAAGCAGGCCAAAGTGCCCGCCACCATCAAGAGCATGAGCGTGCCCGCATTCACCTTTACCCAGGTAGCTCCCCTCTTCAGCAATCTGCCCGAGGCAAAGACCGACCGCGAGATAAAGACCATGGAGGACTACGACCAGGGCTTCGGTTCCATACTCTACCGCACCACGCTTCCCGAAGTGAAGAACGGCGGTACGCTTAAGGTGAGCGACGCCCACGACTACGCACAGGTGTACGTCGACGGTGTGTATGTAGGCAAACTCGACCGCCGCAACGGCGAGAAGGAGCTTGAACTCCCCGCCTGCCGCCAGGGCGCACAGCTCGACATACTCGTGGAAGCCATGGGCCGCATCAACTTCGGCCGAGCCATCAAGGACTACAAGGGCATCACCGAGAAGGTGGAAGTGTCGTTCAACGAAGCCGGCTACGACTACGTGTGCAACCTCAAGAACTGGACGGTGTTCAACATTGCCGACACCTACGACTTCTACAAGCAGATGAACTTCTCCACTCTCAAAGACGCCAAGAGCGTGAAGGACAGCAAAGGCCAGCGCCAGCCCGGCGTTTACCGCGCTACGTTCAACCTCAAGAAGACCGACGACACCTTCCTCAACTTCGAAACCTGGGGCAAAGGCCTCGTCTACGTCAACGGCAAAGCCCTCGGCCGCATCTGGGAAATCGGTCCGCAGCAGACGCTCTACGTGCCCGGCTGCTGGCTGAAGAAGGGTCAGAACGAAGTGCTCGTTTTCGACGTGGTAGGTCCTACCGAAGCCCGCTGCGAAGGACTCGACAAGCCCCTCCTCGACCAACTCCAGGTGAAGAAACCCCTCACCCACACCGACAAGGCCGCCTACGACCGCTTCAAGGATGCACAGCCCGTGGCTACAGGTAGCTTCAAGCCCGGCAACGGATGGCAGGAAGTGAAGTTCGGACAGAAGGTCAGCGGACGCTACGTATGCATCGAAGCCCTTAACGCCGTCGACGGCAAGGACCTCGCTTGCATTGCCGAACTCTACATGCTCGACGAAAACGGCGAACGCCTCTCCCGTGAACCCTGGACCGTGGGCTATGCCGACAGCGAAGACGTGGCAGGCGTGAACCGCTCTGCCGACAAAATCTTCGACCTTCAGGAGTCGACCTATTGGAGCACCGAAGCCGGAAAGAAGTTCCCCCACGTCGTGGTCATCGACCTTGGCGCAAAGCACAGCATCAGCGGCATGCAGTATCTGCCCCGCATGGAAAGCTCCGTGCCCGGTGCCATCAAGGACTATAAAATCTATGTGAAGTAATCAACCCACTTTGCATTTGCTGCAAAGAGCCGGCAAGTGCCGCGGAATGGCTTTCGCCGTATACCCGAGGCTTGCCGGCTTTTCTTTTTTGAAACGGCTTGCGCTACGTTTGCTTTCTTTGCCAAGGCCGTTTCCCGAACACCACATTAATTTATGAGACACATCACCCTCGCTTCTCTTCTCTTCGCCACGGCCATCGCCGTCGGGGCGCAAACGAAGAACGTGAATCTCAACGTTGACCTCGGAAACCCCGTGGCTGAGGCCGACAGCCGCATGTACGGCGTGTTCTTCGAAGACATCAACTTCGGCGCCGACGGCGGACTCTATGCCGAACTCGTAAAGAACCGCTCCTTCGACTTCCCCCAACACCTCACCGGCTGGACTGCCGTGGGAGGAGTGGAAATACGCAACGACGAACCTTGCTTCAGTCGCAATCCCTACTACGCACGCATCACCTATACCGGTCAGCTCACCGGTTCGGGCATCGACAATGAAGGCTTCCGCGGCATCGGTCTGAAGAACGGCGCCACCTACGACTTCAGTCTCTACGGCCGCGCGCCCCAAGGCCGCCATGCCACGCTCGACGTGGAACTCGTCGGTGCCGACGGACAGCAACTTGCCAAGAAGCAGATACGCGTGAACAGCAAAACGTGGAAGAAATATTCCCTCACCTTCACCGCTCCCCGCACCGAAGAAAAAGCACGCTTGCGTGTGGTGATGCGTGAGAAGGGTACGGCAGATGTTGACCACATATCCCTTTTCCCGACCGACACATGGAAAGGTCGCAAGGGCGGACTCCGTCGCGACCTCGTGGAAGCACTCCGCGACCTCCATCCTGGCGTGATGCGTTTCCCTGGCGGTTGCGTAGTGGAAGGCAACTCCCTTGCTACACGCTACCAGTGGAAGAATACCCTCGGTGACGTGGAGAATCGTCCGCTCAACGAAAACCGTTGGAACTACACCTTCAAGTACCGCGCCTTCCCCGACTACTACCAAAGCTACGGTCTGGGATTCTATGAATTCTTCCAACTCTGCGAAGACATCGGCGCGCGTCCGCTTCCTATCCTCAGCGTAGGTCTCAGTTGCCAGTACGAAAGCCACGAGCAAGTGCCCGTCGATAGTCTGCAACCCTACATTGATGATGCCCTCGACCTTATAGAGTTTGCCAATGGTGCCACCACCACCAAGTGGGGCAAGGTGCGCGCCGATATGGGGCATCCCGAACCTTTCGGTTTGGAGTTTATCGGCATCGGCAACGAGCAGTGGGGCAAGGAATACGTGGAACGTCTTGAACCTTTCGTGAAGGCTATCCGCAAGCGTTACCCCGACATTCAGATTGTAGGTTCTTCAGGTCCCAGCGCCGACGGTGACAAGTTCGACTATCTCTGGCCTGAGATGAAGCGACTCAAGGCCGACCTCGTGGACGAGCACTACTACATGACCCCCGATTGGTTCTTGCAGAATGCCGCCCGCTACGACAACTACGACCGCAAGGGCCCGAAAGTATTTGCCGGAGAATATGCCGCCCATGACCATCCCACGGGAAAAGCCAACAACTTCCGTGCTGCTCTCGCCGAAGCCGCCTTCATGACTGGCCTCGAGCGCAATGCTGACGTGGTGCGCCTCGCTACTTATGCACCACTCTTCGCCCACGTCGATGCATGGCAGTGGAATCCCGACCTTATTTGGTACGACAACCTCCGCTCACTGCGTACGCCCAACTACTACGTGCAGCAGCTCTATTCGCTCAACGCCGGTAGCACCATCCTTTCCGCCACTTCCGACGGCAAGGCACTCACAGGACAGGACGGACTCTACGCTTCTTCCTCGCGCGATGCTTCCACGGGCGAAACGCTTGTGAAGCTCGTCAACGTCACCGACTCTGCAGCTACCGTCACGCTCTCCTTCAAAGGCACGAAACATTTGCCTAAGAGTGGAACTTGCACTTATCTGCAGGCAGATGACCTCAACACCACGAACACTTTCGACGCCGAAAGCATTGTGCCACGCACCATGCCCGTTACCGTCAATGGTGACGGCACTTGTACATTGGAACTGCCCAAGCACTTCTTCGGTGTTTATAGAATGAAATAGTATGACTGCATTATCCCATACATTGACATCATTCCTTCGTCGAAGCACGAAGGGTGCGGCGCTTTGTCTTGCCCTGACTAGTTCCCTTACAGCCACGGCGCAAGAGCGCTGCAAGGATTATCGCGAGAATATCCCCCTCGACTCCATCCGTCTTTCCGATCCCTTTATCCTTCCCGACTCTGCCTCCCATACCTACTATATGACCGGCACGGGCGGACTCCTTTGGAAAAGTCCCGACCTCAAGACGTGGAGCGGACCGTGGCGTGTGGCTTACACCGACAAAGAGTCGTGGATGGGCGACCATCCCATGATTTGGGCAGCCGAACTCCACACTTGGAACGGTCGTTACTATTACTTTGCCACCTTTACCAATGCCGATGCGGCATTTACCGATGCCGACGGACGCAAGCTTGACCGCCGCGGTTGTCATCTTCTTGTGGCAGACAAGCCCGAAGGTCCTTACCGCGAGGAGACCGACAAGTTGTTCACTCCAGCCAGCAAGCTCACGCTCGATGCTACGCTTTGGGTGGAAGACGGCAAGCCATACATGGTTTATTGCCATGAATGGTTGCAGAACAACAATGGCACTGTGGAATATCTTCCTCTCAAAGCCGACATAGGAAAGGGCATTGCGAAGAAAAAGCCGCACATCATGTTTCGTGCCTATGACTCGCCTTGGAGTCGCGAGAATATGCCCGAAGGCATCAAGCCCAACCGTGTGACCGATGGCCCTTACCTCTTCCGCACCGCAACGGGACGACTTGGCTGCGTGTGGACAAGTTGGGTGTTTCACGATTACGTGCAAGGTGTGGCTTATTCCGACAACGGACGTCTCGATGGCAATTGGACACAAGAGCCTAACGCCATCACGCCACCCAACTTCGGACACAGCATGATGTTCCGCACCTTCGACGGCCGCACGCTCATGTGCATCCATAGCCACAAAGACGTCAACGGCGAGTACGTCCGTGTGCCCCATCTCTTTGAAGTCGACCTCAGCGGCGACAAACTCAAGGTTGGAGAACTTCTAAAGTAAAGAGTCTCTTCCTGAAATCATTAATCTTACTCCTATCTCAAAACACAATGAAAAAGATTTCATTTCTCATACTTGCGCTACTCTCTCTCCTCGTACCGCAAACCACTTTTGCAAAGTCTGCCGACTATGCCGGCTATCTCTTCGTATATTTCACAGGCAACCACATCAGCGAAGAAGCAGTATGCTATGCCCTCAGTCCCGACGGTTACAACTACACCGCCCTCAATGGAGGCAAACCCGTGCTCGACTCCCGAGTGATCAGTTCCACTGGCGGCGTGCGTGACCCTCACATCCTTCGTGGTGAGGACGGCAAGACGTTCTACATGGTATGCACTGACATGGTGAGCGGAAACGGTTGGGATTCCAATCGAGCCATGGTACTCCTCAAGAGCCGTGACCTTGTCAACTGGACACACTCCGTGGTAAACATGCAGAAGCGTTTCGAGAAGCAGGAAGACCTCAAGCGCGTGTGGGCGCCTCAGACCATCTACGATGCTGAGGCTGGCAAGTATATGATTTATTGGTCTATGCAGTATGGCAAAGGCGCCGACATCATCTATTACGCTTATGCCAACAAGGACTTTACTGACATTGAGGCAGAACCCAAAGTGCTCTTCATGCCGAAGGACAAGAAGTCGTGCATCGACGGCGACATCGTCTACAAGGATGGCGTATACCACCTTTTCTATAAGACAGAAGGTCACGGCAACGGTATAAAAGTGGCTACCACTCGTTCTCTCACTTCCGGCAACTGGACCGAAGAAGAGGGCTACAAGCAACTCACCGACCAGGCTGTGGAAGGCGCAGGCACATTCAAACTCATCGGTCAGGACAAGTACATCCTCATGTATGATGTCTACATGAACGGACGTTACGACTTCTGCGAGACTACCGACCTCAGCCACTTTGTGCCAGCCACGAAAGCCGTGACGATGAACTTCCATCCACGCCACGGCACCGTCATTCCCGTGACGAAGAAGGAAATGGAACGACTCGAAAAGAAGTACAACCGCTAAACACCACATTCTCTCCATGAAAACCTCCATCATCTGCGGAGCATTGGCTCTGCTTCCCCTTTGTGTTTCAGCTCAGGATGTGAGCGTGAAGAGTCCCGACGGACGACTCGCCGTAGGAATATACAAACATGATAATGGTAGTCTGAAATATAATGTCACATACGACGGAAAGGAGATGCTTCTTCCCTCGCCCCTCGGCTTCATCGCCAACATAGGCAACTATCGTGACAGTTTGACTCTCAAGGGCAGCGATACTTTCGCAGTAGACACCGTTTATTCCTGCGACCGCATAAAGCGTTCTTCTGTCAGTGTTCATGCCAACCGACTTACACTGCATGTCAGCAACAACAAGGGTAACGACATGAGCATCACATTTCACGTGAGCAACAATGACGTGGCATTCCGCTATAATGTGGCTCGTGCAGGTGAAACTGGCAGCATACGCATCATGAATGAAGCCACTGGATTCCGTTTTCCTTCCACAACCACTACATTCCTCTGTCCGCAGAGCGATGCTATGATAGGATGGAAGCGAACCAAACCAAGTTATGAGGAGGAATATCATCTCGACGCTCCATTGACTGAACGTTCGCAATATGGCCACGGTTTCACCTTCCCTTGCCTTTTCCATGAAGGCAATAACGGATGGGTGCTCATAGGCGAAACAGGAGTCGACTCCCGTTATTGCGCCTCGCGCCTCTCTGATGCTTCTGCCGACGGCACTTTCTCTATAGCCTTCCCTATGGCAGAAGAGAACAATGGCAACGGAACTTCCGAACCAGCTTTCGCCCTTCCAGGCTCTACACCTTGGCGTACGCTCACCGTAGGTTCTACGCTCAAGCCAATCGCTGAAACAACAATCACTTGGGACGTAGTGGACCCCATATTCCCTGCTTCGCAGTCATATTCCTACGGCAAGAGTACATGGAGCTGGATTATCTCGCAAGACAACAGCATCAACTATGACGACCAAGTGCGCCACATCGACCTCGCTGCCGCTATGGGCTACCAATATACGCTCATCGACTGCGGTTGGGATGTGAACATAGGTCGTGAACGTATGGCAGAGCTTGCCCGCTACGCCGCATCCAAGGGTGTGAGCCTGCTGCTTTGGTACAGTTCAAGCGGTTACTGGAACGACATCACTCAGTCGCCCATCAACTGCATGGATCGCAGTTTTGTGCGCCGCAAGGAAATGGCTTGGCTCAAGAGTATTGGCGTGAAAGGAATAAAGGTAGACTTCTTCGGTGGTGACAAACAGGATACAATGCGTCTCTATGAGGACATCCTCGCCGATGCTAACGACTTTGGTCTTACGGTAATCTTCCACGGATGCACCATACCTCGCGGATGGGAACGCATGTATCCCAACTATGTGGGTAGCGAAGCCGTGCTCGCTTCCGAGAATCTCATCTTCCAGCAGCACTTCTGCGACATGGAAGCGCAAAATGCAGCACTCCATCCCTTCATCCGCAACACTTTGGGTTCGATGGAGTTTGGTGGCACGTTCCTCAATAATCGCATGAGTCCAGGCAACGACAGTGGCAATACGCGTCGCACAGGTCTCTGCTTTGAGCTCGCCCTTGCCGTGCTTTTCCAAAACGCCGTGCAGAACTTTGCACTCACTCCTGCGAACCTTACCAACCAACCTGACTACGCCCTCGACTTCATGCGCGAGGTGCCGACGACATGGGACGAGACGCAATTCCTTGCCGGTTACCCTGGACGCTATGCTGCATTTGCGCGTCGTCACGCAGGCAAATGGTATGTAGCAGCCATCAACGCTGCCAAGGAGGCTAACACCACTGTGCTTGAACTCCCTATGTTTGCAGGCAAAGAAGTGCGACTGCTTTCCGACGGCGTGAAAGGCAATGCCACAACGTTTAAGGTAAGCAAGAACGGAAAACTCAAACTTACGCTTCCCGCAGAAGGCGGCGCCGTCATCACGGAAAGCGCAAAATAACATTTACTCATGACAATGAAGAACCGACATATTCTTTTCTCGCTGGCGCTTGCTGCCTCCTCCGTGCTTTCTGCACAGGCGCAGCAAAACGCTACGGGCTATCCCTTCACCCCCGTACCCTTTACGCAGGTGAAGATCACCGACACGTTTTGGGGTGCGCGACTCAAGGCACATCACGACGTGACCCTACCGCTGGCTTTCGACAAATGTCGCGAGAGCGGACGTTACGACAACTTCGTAAAGGCGGCCCATCCCAGCACCGACTACAAAGTGGAAGGTTTTCCATTCGATGACACCGATGTCTACAAGAGCATAGAAGGTGCAGCCTATTCGCTCCACACCTATCCCGACAAAGCGCTTGAAGCACGCATTGACTCCATCGTGGAACTTATGGCTGCGGCACAGGAACCTGACGGTTATCTAAATACGTCGCGCACCATGAACCCCACACATCCTCACGACTGGATGGGGCCGAGAAGGTGGGAACTGGAGGAAGATCTCAGCCACGAACTCTACAATCTCGGCCATATGGCTGAGGGTGCAGTGGCTTACTGGCAAGCCACGGGCAAGCGAAAGTTTCTCGACATCACATGCCGTTACGCCGACTGCGTATGCCGTGCCATTGGTCCCGAGGAAGGAAAACTCCACATCGTGCCCGGTCACGAGATAGCAGAGATGGCGCTCGTGCGCCTTTATCTTGCTACAGGAACGAAGCGTTACCTCGACGAGGCCACTTACTTCGTGAACGAACGTGGTCGCACCTCGCACCGCAGCGAGTATTCCCAGTCGCACCTTCCCGTAGTAGAGCAAAGCGAAGCCGTAGGTCATGCCGTGCGTGCAGGCTATCTCTATTCGGGAATGGCAGACGTGGCAGCCCTTACGGGCGACACTGCCGTGCTTCATGCCATTGACCGCATTTGGGAAAACATCGTAAGCCGGAAACTCTACGTGACGGGTGGCATCGGTGCTACAAGTGCTGGTGAAGCTTTCGGCAAGAACTACGAACTGCCCAATGCTACAGCTTATTGCGAAACATGTGCTGCCATTGCCAACGTATACCTCAACCAGCGCCTGTTTCTGCTCCACGGCGAGAGCAAGTACATCGACGTGATGGAACGTACTCTCTACAACGGACTCATCTCTGGCGTATCGCTCGACGGCGGTTCATTCTTCTATCCCAATCCCCTTTCTTCTGACGGCAATTATCACCGTGACGCTTGGTTCGGCTGTGCTTGCTGTCCGTCGAACATTGCCCGCTTTCTTCCTTCCGTTCCAGGCTACGTCTACGCCGTGCGTGGTGCGTCAGCCTACGTGAATCTCTACATTGCCTCAGAGGCAACGCTCACGGTGAACGGACGCAACATATCGCTCCGTCAGGAAGGTAACTATCCGTGGACGGGCTATGCCAAGGTAAGTCTTGCCAAAGGAAGCGGCACATTTGCCTTACGCCTTCGCGTTCCCGGTTGGGCAAAAGGCGAACCCGTGCCAAGCGACCTCTATGCATTTACCGACTCCGTTTCCGCTGCGCCCTACAAACTTCTTGTCAACGGAAAGGAATTCGTAGCACGTGAAGAGAACGGCTACCTTGTGGTGGAGCGCAAATGGAAAAAGGGCGACAATGTAGAACTCACGTTTGACACTCCAGTGCGCACCCTCCGTGCACATAAGGAAGTGAAAGCCGATGAAGGACGACTCGCAGTGCAACGCGGTCCTATAGTATACTGTGCCGAATGGCCCGACAACGACTTCAACATCCACTCCGTGCTTCTCAATCAGCGTCCAGCCTTTGCTTTGGCAGTGGATAAGGAAAAGTTCGGCGGTTATGTGGCGCTTACCACTCCCGCACAGTCGCTCTCTTATGCCCCCGACGGTAAACTCGCAGTGAAGGACGTCACGCTCCGCCTCATTCCCTATTATGCTTGGGCACACCGCGGAACGGGCGCTATGGACGTATGGCTTCCAGTAAGTGTGAGCGCAGTGTCTGCCACACCTTCCACGAAGGCTGTTCGTATAGACAACGGATTCTTCCGTCAATAGAAAAAGGTGCAAAGGCTTGCAAGAAAGAAAATAATTGCATACTTTTGCACCGCAATCGGAAAGTAGCGCAGTTGGTAGCGCACTACGTTCGGGACGTAGGGGTCGGGCGTT
>CAVJJO010000078.1:0-13816 GCA_963649665.1 Bacteroidaceae bacterium
GAAGCAAGTCACCGTACTTTTCTATGCGTCTCGCTCTCTCCATGATAGGCTGCGGATTGGAAAAGTGAAATATTCAACATTTCAATGCAACCGGAAAAAACGAGTTTGACACATACTCAAACGACATTTTCTATCGAAGCGAATGGAGGCAATCCCCCTAAACTCACGCAAACTTTAGAGAGGCTTCGCCTGGAAAAGCCGTACTGAGCAGACGTGGCTGAGCCTATATAAAACAAACCTTTCATTTGTTAAATTCGCGCCCTTCATTTTTTTGCCGGCGAGGCTCAAACTAGAAAGAAGACCAATGCTTTTTTGCCTCTTTTCCGCACATTTCCGTCACTCCAAGGCATCTCGTGAAAATTCCCCTTAGGCCCAAAACGTTGGGCTTAGGGGGAATTCGTCCTGGATGCCTTGGAATTTTCACGCGAAAGGCTCCATTTTTTGCTCCGACGGGGAGTTTTATGCAGCCATATGCAGCGAATTCTGAATATATGCGCATTCCGCGGCAGCAAGATGCATAATTATGCACGCTGAAAATCGCGTATTTCCGAGCGGCTGCGCGTCCGGTGATTTCTACGCGATTCTCAGTGTTAAAAAAGCGGTATTTGGAGCGCTTCACCGCCCTGCGCCAGCACCTTGAAAAAGGCGCTCAAACAGCCGTCACGTCAAAAGAATTACGGCCAAAAGCCTCATTTCCGAAAAAAAGCATAACTTTGCGGTGCACTCATTATTTAATGGGCAAAGAAAGCAGGCAAGCATACCCTCCGAGGAACATGCTTGCCGCATAAAAACAAATTGACAAGGCCGATTCGCAAAGTCCGCCTCCCCAAACCCTCAAAGCGTCCACACGGCGTTTTGAAATCATTAGAACATCCATCGAGAACATGTCTGAAAACTACAGTCTGAGTCACCTCAAGGAGCTTGAGGCAGAATCCATACACATCATTCGTGAAGTAGCCGCCGAGTTTGAAAACCCCGTCATGCTCTACAGCATCGGCAAGGACTCAAGCGTCATGGTGCGCCTGGCAGAAAAGGCTTTCGCGCCTGGCCGTCCGCCCTTTCCACTTATGCACATCGACTCCAAGTGGAAATTCAAGGAAATGCTCACCTTCCGCGACTGGTATGCCAAGGAACACGGATGGAACCTCATCGTGGAAAGCAACGTGGAAGCCTTCGAAGCTGGCGTGGGTCCGTTCACCCACGGCTCCAAAGTACACACCGACCTTATGAAAACGCAGGCTCTGCTCCATGCACTCGACAAGCACAAGTTCGACGCAGCATTCGGCGGAGCGCGCCGCGACGAGGAAAAGAGCCGCGCCAAAGAGCGCATCTTCTCCTTCCGCGACCAGTTTCACCAGTGGGACCCCAAAAACCAGCGGCCCGAGCTTTGGGACATCTACAACGCACGCGTCCACAAAGGCGAAAGCATACGCGTGTTCCCCCTCTCCAACTGGACCGAACTCGACATATGGCAGTACATCCGACTCGAGAACATACCCATCGTGCCGCTCTACTTCGCCAAAGAGCGCCCCACCGTTGAAATGGACGGACAGCTCATCATGCCCGACGACGACCGCCTGCCCGAACAATACCGCGACCAGATAAAAATGCGGAAAATACGTTTCCGCACACTCGGTTGCTGGCCGCTCACAGGCGCCATCGAAAGCGAGGCCGACACCATAGAGAAAATCGTGGAAGAAATGATGACCACCACAAAGAGCGAACGCACCACACGCGTCATCGACTTCGACCAGGAAGCGTCCATGGAGCAGAAAAAGCGCGAAGGATACTTCTAACAGCCCTTACCGTTACAGCAAAAAAACAAGACCGCCCGCCACAGGCTGAGTCCCAAGCAACCGTCAGCCTACGCTACGGGCACATTTTTCATTCACTTAATAAATTCTCAAACTATGCTTTCTTTCATAGCTGCAAACTACAAGAAAGGAGACAGCATCGAAATCTGCTGCTCCGAAGGAAAAACCTCAGGTGAAATCGTATTCGTAGACCACAACGGCATTGTACTCCTCCTCCCCAACGGAAACGTTTGCGGAATAGCCACCGCCGACGTGCGCTCGTTCACCGCCCCCAAACCCGGCAGCATCGTTTTGCCCCACGACGCAAGCAGCAACACATACACTCCCGCAGCCACCGCGCCGCAGGAACAGCCCAGCGAAGAAACGCTACCCACACCCGAGCCCGAAGCGGAGGAAGAAGAAAAAGCAACGTCGATTGCCGACGTGCTCACTCCAGAAGACGCTCCTGAAGACGGCAACGCACTCACCGGCGCCTTGTCCACTCCCGCAGTGAAAGTGGTAGGTAAAATCTCCCTTGAACATCTTCAGAAAGTAGACCCCAAATTCAACAAGGGCTACATCTTCAACAAGAAGGAAAACAACGCGAGCAACGCCAACACCGTAAATGAGGTGCCCCCCATGGGACGAATCACCCATTTCAACCCGATGAAGAACTACGGCTTCATCCACGACGACGAACTCAACTCCGACCTCTACTTCAACCTCCTCAGCATTGTAGACGACTCGCTCAAGCGCAACGTCAAGGTGGGCACGCCCGTAGTCTACTCCGTAAAGCGCAATGCCGTAGGCTACGTGGCATTCGGCATACACGCCCCCGCACCCATCGACGAACTCCTCGACCTCGTTGACGCCCACATCGAGAAGGGACACTTCACCACCGCCGAGATGCTCCTCGACCACATTCTCAAAGTCGATGCCAACAACCGCGACGCACTCGACCTCAAGGCGGAAGTGAAGAGCTTCATTCCCCCCAAGCCCTCCAAGCCCTACAATGCCCCCAAGGCACCCAAAGCCCCCAAGGCACCCCAACCCGTCAACAAAAAAGAAAACCTCTTCAACGAAGACGTGCTCTACGCCAAAGCCAAGCGCGCTTCGCTTGAGAAAAACTTCGACGAAGCAGAGAAACTCTACATCAAGGCCCTCCACGCCGGTCAGCGCGTGGAAAGCTGCGTGAAGGACATGCTGCAAATCTACGTGATGCGCTACAAGCGCGTCGACACGCCCGAAGAAGCCGAAAAAGCCTTCCAAAGCGCCATTGCAGCCTACGACAAATACAAGAGCTACCTCTCCGACGACCTTTCCACGCTGCAGTTCCTCGCCGGAAACTTCTACCTCCCGCTCAACGACTACGAGACCTACCTTGAACTCTCCAAGAAGATTCTCACCCGTCCCGAAGTAAACACCACCTCTAAGCGCGTGTTCTACATCTGGCAGCAGGCCCTCGCACTCCATAAGCTCAACCGCGACGAAGAGGCACTCGCCATGCTCGAAGAAGGACTCCAGCAAAGCCCCAACCACACGCAGATGAAGAACCTCAAGGAGGTAATCGAACATCCCGAACTCTTCCCCTTCAGCAATCCTGCCGACAACAAGAAGGGCGAAGCCGAAGCCAAGGAAACAGTTCCCGAAGCACCCGCCGAAAGCCAGCCGCAGGCAACTGCCGGCGAAGCCGAAGCCGAGGCCACAACCGCAGAAGCCGAAGCAGCAGAGTAGTTCGCCGTTGACCGGCACATTCTCGCCCTCATCATTCGGGTTTATGCTTTTACACCATTCCGTAAAAAGCATAAACCCGAATTCTTTTGTGCAAAACTGCCCGTTGCTTGCCGTTTCAAGCCTTAGATTGTAAATTTGCAACACAACATTCCCCACACACACCAACCATCATGCGCAACTCTTCAGCACTTCGCTATACATCCTTCAAAGTAAAAGAACCCGCCCGGCTCCTCGAATTCATCCAGCGCGCACTCGACGGCGTAAGCCACAGCCGCGCCAAAGCCATTCTCTCTGGAGGAGGCGTGCGCGTGGACCGCAAAATAGTCCGCCAGTTCGACCTTGAGCTCACCCCCGGACAACTCGTGGAAATATCCAAGCGCAAGCCCAAAGGCGAACTGCGCTCGAAGTTCGTAAAAATCGTATACGAAGACCCGCAGGTAATCGTCATAGAAAAAGCCGTCGGCATCCTCTCCATGGCATCAGACCACCACGCCTTCTGCGTGAAAAAAGTGCTCGACGACTATTTCCACCACACCCACCAGAAATGCACCGCCCACGTGGTACACCGCCTCGACCGCGACACCTCGGGACTCCTTGTCTATGCCAAAACCCTCGAAGCCGAACAGATACTGGAACACAACTGGCGCGAAATCGTCACCGACCGCCGCTACATGGCACTCGTATCCGGCGAACTCGAGCAAACAGAAGGCACCGTGGAAAGCTGGCTCAAGGACAACAAGGCCTACTTCACCTACTCTTCACCCATAGACAACGGCGGAAAATATGCCGTCACCCACTACCGCCAAATGCGCACCGACGGCCGCCACTCCCTCGTGGAACTCAAGCTCGAAACTGGACGCAAAAACCAAATACGCGTCCACATGCAGGACCTCGGCCACCCCGTCTGCGGCGACATCAAATACGGCAACGGCGACAACCCCATAGGCCGCCTCGCCCTCCACGCCTTCCGGCTCAACTTCTACCACCCCATGACCGGCGAACCCCTTCACTTCGAAACCGGTGTGCCGCGAAGCTTTGCCGCCGCACTCAACAAAAAAGACAAAGAACAGGCTTAAAGCCCGCCAAGTTTGCAGAAAATCAGCCTTCTTCAAGCATTTTCAACCAAGCCCCGCTTTTTTATTGTCTATCCGAAAGGCAAACGCACGAAAGGCTAATTTTCTGCAAACAAATGGCGCTTTCGCGCAGATAAAAGACAATAAGGTTCTTTGCCAAACTAACCTAAAATCAATAACTTTGCCCATGTGCCACGTCCATTCGTGAGCCGTACGTACTTGTCCAAGACCCAAGGGTGCCCGTTTCAGCGGCCCTTTTCTTCCACCCTTAACCTTCGCCGGGCAAGGAAGCACAAGCAAAGTGAACCAAAATGGAAACAACAGACCAGCACATAGAACAGCTCGCCGGCGCCATGCCACCCATCACGCTCGACGAAATGAAGTCCATAAGGCTCATGAACCGTACGGACTGTAAATACGTGACCAACATGGCCACGCTTGCCAAACTGCTCGAACTCACCCGTTCCAGCTACTACGCGCAAGTTATCGGCGAGAAACGCGTGTGCGGCTATGCCACCACCTACTTCGACACCATCGGCACCAACGCCATGTACCGCCAGCACGAAACGGGGCGCAAGCCGCGCCAAAAAGTGCGCGTGCGCACCTATCTCGAAAGCCACATCAGTTTCCTCGAAGTAAAGAAAAAAGACAACCACGGCAAAACGTCCAAAACGCGCATTGCCGTCCCCTCACTCGAAAGCGTAGTCAACGAAGGCGCCGGCAACGACTTCCTCCAGCAGTCCACCGGATTCACCTTCCACGACGTGGCACCCACCGTCAGCAACCGCTTCAACCGCATCACGCTCGTCAACCACGAAAAGACAGAACGCCTGACCATCGACTTCGACATCCATTTCCACAACATCGTCACGGGCGAAGACACCGACATGAACAACATCGTCGTCGTAGAGCTCAAGCGCGACGGACGCGTAGCCTCGCCCATCATACCCATACTGCGGCAACTACGCATCAAACCCTCCGGCTTCAGCAAATACTGCATTGGAGCCTCCGTCACCGACAACACCTTGCGCGCCAACCGCTTCAAAAAGCGCCTCGTGAAAATTCGCAAGGTGGCCGGGAAATAAAGAACTGCAACCAATCCCATCGTAACATTTAAGTTCCCCCTAAAACCCCTGCAACACAATGACAAACTTCTGGAACCACTTCTTCTCGCCCGAAAACTTCAGCCTGACGGCAGCCATGGGCGAGATCATTGCAAGCCTGTTGCTCAACACGCTTGTAACATGGATTGTTGTCCACTTCTTCTACTATCCCAAAGGACGCCGGCGCGACTACTACTTCACGTTCATACTCCTTTCCGTCAGCATATTCATGCTCATTGCCCTCCTTCTCCATAACAACAACGACATGGGCATCGGAGCGGCACTCGGCCTCTTCGCCATCTTCGGCATCATCCGTTACCGCACGGAAAGCGTGCCCATCCGCGAAATGACCTACCTCTTCTTCCTCGTGGCACTCTCCGTGCTCAACGGACGCTGCCACGAAATCACCTTCCTCGAAGAGCTCGTCATCAACGTAGTCTTCGTGGTCTGCGTGTGGGCATGCGAAAATTTCCTCACCTCCAACAGCGAAGGCTGCAAATTCGTGAAGTACGACAACATCGACCTCATCAAACCCGAACGCTACGAAGAACTCAAGGCCGACCTTGAAGAGCGTCTCGGACTCAAGATAACCCGCGTTGAAGTAGGCGCCGTAGACTTCCTTACAGACATGACCATGATCCGCGTGTTCTACGTCGACCCCGTCCGCCGCATCAAGTCGGTAGACCGCCTCTTCAAGCTTCCCAACGACTAACATCCCCTCCCGCACCTCATTCATTGCCTATGAAACGTGTCATTCCCCTTCTGCTCGCAGCTTGCGCCGCACTCCCCGCAGCCGCAGAGGACGATTTCGGCGTATGGACCGGCATCAGCCTGGAAAAGCAATTCACCAAAAAGTTCTCCGCCGACTTCTCGCTCGGATTCAACGCCGAAGACAAGCTCCGGCATGCCGCACGCTGGAACGTAGGAGTCGGAGTAGGATACAAAGCATTCAAATGGCTCTCCTTCGGCGCTGGCTACACCTACGTCGACGCACGAAGCGACGAAGACGTCGACATCAAATACAAAGAAGACGACGACGGCGGCACCTCCACGTTCAGCGGCTACAACGTGGACCACAGCTACTGGCGCGGCCGTCACCGTGCCACGTTCGACGTCACGGGAAAAGTAGGCGTCGGCCGGTGGACCTTCTCCCTGCGCGAACGCTACCGCTACTCCCACTATGTGGCAGCAACCACCACACGCGACAAGTACCGCTCCGAAATACCCGAAGCCATGATTCCTTCCTTCAGCGGCGACATCTACGAGTACAACGGGCACAGCTTTTCGCGCTTCGAGCAGACCACAAAGGACAAGGAGGCTAAAGACAAGCACACCCTACGTTCGCGCCTCACGGCAGAATACAACATACGCCACTGCGCATTCACACCCTACGTGTCGGCTGAAATCTTCAACGAACTCAGCGACAACATGACCCTCGACAAAAGCCGCTACATGGTAGGCGTAGAGTGGAAGGTCAGCAAAAAGCACCGTCTCGACTTCGCCTACATGTTCCAGAACAACCACGACGAAGACGACGACCGCAGCGGCAATCTTCACGTGATAAACATAGAATACAAGTTTAAATTCTAAACCTAACGATATGAAAAGTTTACGTCTTTTCGGACTGGGCCTCTCCCTGGCCCTCGGCCTCACGGCATCCGCACAATCTTACAGCTACCTTACGTTCCGCCAAGCCGACGGTTCGGAAACAAGCCTCAAGACATCGGGACTTAAACTGACGTTTGCCGACGGCAACCTCGTGGCAACCAACGGCAGCGAAACGGCAACCTTCGCCCTTGCCAACATGGCGAAGATGTACTTTAGCTCTTCTGCCACTGCCATCAGCCAAGCCTCCACGGAAAGCGTGTCGGCTTCCATCGTGAACGGCACACTGCAGGTAACGGCTCCCGCCGGCACCCCCGTCAGCGTATACGGGCTCGACGGACGCGAAATGCCCCATCAAGGACTCGCCAGCGGCGTATACGTAGTGAAAGTGGGTCAGAAGGTGCTCAAACTGATGGCTAAATAAAGCACCGCAGTCATGAAACACCTATTACTCACCCTCCTCTCTGCTGCCGCATTCACCACGCTGCAGGCACAAACGCTGAAAGTTCACCAAGGACAAGTGTGCACGGCATTCTCCGCCGCAACGGTTGGCGACATGGCCTATTCCTCGTCGGGCAGCGTGCTCACCGTAAAAGGCCACGAGTTTACGCTCGCAGAAGTCGACAGCATCACCGTGGACGAATCGGCCTACACCGAAAGCAGCGTAGACGTCTACTATGCCGCCGATGGTAAAGCCCGTCTGACCATCAGCGAAGACGTGGCAGCCCTCTTGCAGGCCACCGCCACAGCAGCCGATGTAAACATCGTAGCGTCCGACGCACTCGACAAGGAAATCAACTACACCCTCCACGGCACCAGCACCGACGGCTCGTTCTACATGGACGGACCATACAAGTCCACGCTCACCCTCAACGGCATTGAACTGACCAACACCCGGGGCGCAGCCATTACCGTCGACTGCGGCAAGCGAATCAACGTAGTAGTAACCGACGGCACGGTCAACACACTTTCCGACGCCGCAGGCGGCACGCAGAAAGCCTGCTTCTTCATCAACGGCCATGCCGAATTCAAGGGAAGCGGCACGCTCAACGTAGCCGGCCACACAAAGCACGCCTATGCCTCCGACGAATACACGTGGTTCAAGTCCTCGTTCGGCACGTTCAACGTGACCGAAGCCGAAAACGACGGTCTGCACATCCAGCAATATTTCCGTCAGGACGGCGGCACACTCAACGTAAGCGGCACGAAAGGCGACTGCGTGGACGTAAGCATCACGAAAGATGCCACCGACGAACTCAACGGCCAGGCCTTACTCAACGGCGGCACGCTCACGATGGACGTAGCGGCCGACGACGTGAAAGGACTCAAAGCCGATAGCGCCATTGCCATTGCCGGCGGCACGCTCAGCGCTGAAGTAAGCGGTCTGGGAACGAAAGGCATCAGTGCCGGCACCGACCTCGTAATCAGCCAAAAGACCGAAACCGCCACTTTGGTAAAGATGAACGTCACGGGCACAACCTACAACAAGGACCAAGAGGACGAATCGAAGTGCCGCGGCATTAAGGTAAAAGGCAACTTCACCTTCGACGGCGGCACCATCTCCATGAGCGTGACCGGCAAGAAGGCCAAAGGCATTTCCGTCGACGGCACCTACACCTACGTGAGCGGTACCACCAACGTGATACCTGAATAAAGAAATCACCCGTAAAAAAACATACAGAAACAAACAAAACTGAGGCAAAGCTCAAGCATAGGGCTTTGCCTCAGTTTGTAGATATACGCCATTAGACAATGCGCAGAAAGCGCGCGGCAATCGTTTTGATTTCATAAATTCGCGCTTATCAGTCAAGACGGGAGTCTTGACCTCCATGCGCAGCGCACCACAACCGCGCAATTTATTTATGGAACTTTGCTGAATATCGAACTGCAAAGTGAACGTGCACCAACGTTCTTACCCACCTGAGTAAATCCTCAAAGTCTGCAACCTAGAGTTACAAGCGTTTCTTCACGCAACGCCTGCTGCATTTTGCCGATGGCTTTCCCTTCGGTACACCACAATGAACGACGTGAGCACCATGGCGCCCGTAAGAATCCACGACACGGGATAGACCGCCATGAGCACTTTAAACCCGTGCCAGTGCGGACAAACGAGAAACACCCACGCCACACGCAAAAGGCAAGTGCCCACCACGGTGAAAAGCGTGGGACGGAGCGAGCGCCCCATGCCGCGGAGCGAAGAGCCCGAAATCTCGTAGCTGCAGGCAAGGCTCTGCAAAGCCAGGGCAATGTGCATGCGCTCCATGCCGTAGGCGTGAACCTCGGGGTCGGTGGAAAACAGGTTGAGGAAGAATTCTTCGCCAAGGATGAAAGTCCAGTTCAACGCGGCACACGACGCTACGGCAAGCCCCATGCAGAGGAAGAAAATGCGTTTCACGCGCTGCATTTGCCGCGCACCATAGTTTTGCGCAATGAACGTGATGGCGGCACCGTTGAACGCCGTCACCAGGAAGTAGCAATAATACTCAAAGTTCTGCGCCGCTGCCGAACCCGCCACGGCACTCGCCCCGTAGCTGTTGATGGTGGACTGCACGAGCACATTCGACACGCTGAATATCATGCCCTGCAAACCTGCCGGCACGCCTATCTGGAGCATGCGCTTCAGTTCGCGGCGGTCCAGGCCTATGCTCCGCACATGAAGGCGAAACGGGTCGGCCTCGCGCCGCAGCAGCCACACCATAGTGGCTGCGCTCACCGCATTGGCAATGCCTGTGGCTATAGCCACGCCCTCTACGCCCATGCCGAAGCAAAGCACAAACACGAGGTTCAGCACCGTGTTCACAATGCCTGCCGCCACGAGTATGTAGAGCGGCCGCCGCGTGTCGCCCATGCTGCGGAGTATGGCGGCGCCGAAGTTGAAAATCATGAAAAACGGAATGCCGAGGAAATAGATGCGCAAGTAGAGCACCGCCATGTTGAGCACCTCGGGCGGCGTGTCCATCCATTCAAGAATGGGGCGCGCCACAAGCTGACCGGCCACGAGAAGCACCGCGCCGCTCACAAGGGCAAGCAGCCCCACGGTCGACACTGCGCGGCGTATGCGCTCGGAATCGTTCTGCCCGATGTGGTTCGAAATGATGGCATTCGCACCGAGCGAAATGCCCATAAACAGGTTGATGAGGAGACTGATGACAGGGGCGTTGCTGCCCACGGCGGCCAAAGCTCGGCTACCCACGAAATGCCCCACCACGGCCACGTCGACCGAATTGAAGAGTTGCTGCAGCATACTGCTGGCAGCAAGGGGAAGACTGAATACTATGATTTTCCGCAGCAACGGACCGTGGAGCATGTCCACCTTGTTGCCTACAGAAGTCTTTGTGTCGGTTTTACTCATCGTAGTTCGTTTTTGCCATGCGAAATTATACATTTTGCCCGGCAGGCACAAGGCAAGCACCGCGAAAGGAGTAATGCGGGGCTTAATTGCCGTAAATGATATGCAAAAACCAACTTGCGCCATTTCGATGCGCAGCGCATGGGGGCAACACTCCCGTCTTGACTGAAAAGAGCGACCACACATTGTTTAAAGCCACTGTGTGGCCGCAAAATCCTTTCCCCACGCTACATCTCGCAGAATATGTATAAATTTGCAGCCAAAGCACAGCACCCCTATCCCCACACGCTCATGAAATCAATGCACATCATCACGCCGGTGAAGGACTCCATCGACTCCACGCTGCTCACGGTGAAAGCCGTTCTCGCAAGCCACATCGGCGTACCCTTCACCTACACGATATACAACGACTTCTCCACGCCCGAAAACACGGCACGCCTCGAGAAAGCCTCCCGCGAGATGGGTTTCAACCTCGTAAACCTCAGCGACCTCACCGACCACCCTTCGCCCAACTACCTGCTCGTGCTTCAGCGCACCCAGCAGGAAGCCATTGAGGCCGACGCCGCACTCGTCATCGTAGAAAGCGACGTAGAAGTGCGCCCCGACACCCTTCAAGGACTCTTCGACGGAGCCACTGCACGCACCGACTGCGGCATTGCAGCCTCCGTCACCGTCGACGACAAAGGCGCCGTCAACTACCCCTACCTCTATGCCCGCGGACACGAGGGAGAAGTCTACGCCACGAAGAAGCACTGCAGTTTCTGCTGCTCGCTGCTCACGCCGCAGTTTCTCCGCAGCTTTCCCTTCACGGAGCTCGACGCGTCGAAAAACTGGTTCGACGTGACCATCTCCCACGAAGCCCTGCGCAACGGATTCACCAACTACCTTTTCTGTTCCCTACCCGTTGTTCACCGCCCGCACCAAAGCCGTCCATGGAAGCAGCTCAAATACAAAAACCCGCTCAAATACTACTGGCTCAAATACACCCGCGGACTCGACAAGATTTGAGAAGCACAAGAGCTTCAGACAATGACTCAAGTTTGGGGAATATAGGAGAAACGGATTGAAAGACTTGAAAGGCTTGAAAGGCTTGAAAGACCTGAAAGGCCAGTAAGCGCCTAGCCCAGGGTAACTCCCTGGACTAGGCGCTTTTGTGCTTTCAGCCCGCTTTTCCGAAATCAAAGACTTCTGTCAACAACCGAACCACCACTATTTCGCCACAGGAATGCAGTGGGAATTCTTTATTTCGCCTATCACTATTATGCTGTGAAGACTACCGATGCAGTCGATGTTGCCGAGCGTGTTGAGCATAAAGTCCTGATAAGCCTCCATGTCGCGCGCATACACCTTTATCTGGAAATCGTAGTCGCCCGTGGTGTTGTAGCACTCCGTAATCTGGTCTATGCTCTGCACCGTGTCCATGAACTGCTGGATGAGGTCGTGGGTGTGCTGCTTGAGGCGTATGTTGCACAGCACGATTACATGGTTGCCAAGCTTGCGGTGATCCACAACCGCCGAATAACGCTTTATGAATCCGTCACGCTCAAGGCGCTTCTGACGCTCAAAAGCCGGAGACGGCGACAGATGTACCTTCGCCGCCAATTCCTTTACCGTGAGACGAGAATTCTCCTGCAGCAAGCGCAGCATCTTCACGTCTGTTTCATCAAGTTTCTCTTGTGTTGCCATTCGCGTTTATGTTGTTTTGCCAAATATTATTCTGCAAAATCGATTTACAGTCAGCAAAAGTAGCATATTATCCCGAAATGCAAAGAACATTTGGTTATTAGCGCCGCCAAGCCATACCTTTGCAACCGCAATTGCAAAACAAACATAGTCAATATCAATCAAAACGTACAAAAAGCAACTACATTATGAGCCAAACATACAGAACCGACGTAGTGGGCAGTTTCCTCCGCCCCGCAGAACTCAAGGAGGCAAGAGCAGAGTATGCCGAAGGCAAAATCTCCGCAGCGGACCTTCGCGCCGTTGAGGGCCGCCTCATCACCGACCTCGTGAAAAAGCAGAAAGCCCACGGCCTGCACTTCATCACCGACGGAGAATTCCGCCGCAGCTACTGGCACCTCGACTTCATGTGGGGCTTCAACGGTGTGAAGCACATAGAGCTCGACCACGGCTACCAGTTCCACGGCGAAGAGACCACAAAGGGTTCGCTCTGCCTCACGGGCAAAATCAGCGGCGAGAACCATCCGTTCATCGAGGACTACAAATTCGTAAAGCAGTTTGAAGAAGAAGGCATCGAGGCCAAGCAGACGGTGCCGGCTCCCGCACAGTTTCTCGCCGAACTCTTCCGCGGCGACAACGTGAAGAACACACGCGAATTCTACCCCAACACGGAAGACCTCATAAAGGACATAGCCAAGGCCTACAGCACCTTCTTCCATGAAATCTACGAAGCCGGTTGCCGCACCGTGCAGCTCGACGACTGCACATGGGGCATGATCGTCGACGACGACTTCTGGAAGTCGATGGCAGGCAGCGGCTTCACGCTGAACCACGAAGCGCTCAAATATCTCAACGTAAACAACCTCGCCATAGAGGGCAAGCCGGAAGGCCTCACCATAAACACGCACGTATGCCGCGGCAACTACCACTCCTGCTACGCCACCAAGGGAGCCTACGACCCCGTGGCGCCGTTCCTCTTCGGCAAGGAGAACGTAGACACCTACTACTTGGAGTACGACGACGAGCGCTCGGGCACCTTTGAACCTTTGAAACATGTTTCGGGCAACAAGAAGGTGGTACTGGGCCTCATCACCACCAAGTCGCCCGTCCTCGAAGACGAAGACACCGTGATAGCACGCATCCACGAAGCAGAGAAATACATTCCCCTCGACCGTCTTCTCCTCAGTCCGCAGTGCGGTTTCGCCTCATGCGAGATAGGCAACAAACTCACCGAAGAAGAGCAGTGGGCCAAAGTCGACCTTGTGCAGCGCATCGCCAAAAAGGTGTGGGGATAAGGCAAAGCCTCGCTCCCATGAGCGAGTAATTCTCCGCGCAAAACAGTAACGTTTTAGAAACGTCACCCCCATGAGCCGTTGGGAACCTTCCCCTCATGAGCCGTTGAGAAGAGTGGCTGGTGCACCGCTCATGGGGGCGAGGTTTCCAAAACCTCGCGCTCTACACGGCTTCCCCAAGCGT
>CAVJJO010000079.1:0-13786 GCA_963649665.1 Bacteroidaceae bacterium
TTGCCCTGGGCTAGGCGCAGGTTGGGCTTTCAGCCCGCCGTGGCACATTTCTCGAATCAAAAACTGCTCAAGTTATTTTTTGACATTCACTTACTGCATAATGCGCAGATGCAATCTCTTGCGCCGAACACGCTTCACCCCTTATCCCCTACCCCATGACTCTTCAAGAACAGGAAACGCAGCGCATCGCGCAGTTGCGCGGCGAACTTCACCAGCACAACCACAACTATTACATCAACAACGCGCCGACCATCTCCGACCAGGAGTTTGACCGCCTCATGCACGAACTATCCGAACTTGAGGCACGCCACCCGGAAATGGCCGACCCCAATTCGCCCACCGTGCGCGTGGGGTCGGACCTCAGCCACGACTTCGTGCAGATGAACCACAAAACGCCGATGCTCTCGCTCGGCAACACCTACTCGCGCGCTGACCTGCAGGCGTTTTACGAACGCGTGAGCGAGGGGCTCGGCGGCGAACCGTTCGACATCTGCTGCGAACTGAAGTTCGACGGTCTGAGCATTTCGCTCGTCTACGAAGACCGCCGGCTGAAATATGCCGTGACGCGCGGCGACGGCACGAAGGGCGACGACGTGACGGCCAACGTGAAGACCATCCGTTCCATTCCCCTCGAACTCCCCGAGAGCAGCGGTTGCCCCGCCGACTTCGAGATGCGCGGCGAGGTGCTCATGCCGTGGGAAAGCTTCGAAAGGCTCAACCGCGAACGCGAAGCGCGCGAGGAACAGCTCTTCGCCAACCCGCGCAATGCGGCTTCGGGCACGCTGAAGAGCAAAAAGTCCGCCGAAGTGGGAAAACGCAAGCTCGACGCCTATCTCTACTACGTGCTCGGCAGCGAGACGCTCCCGCCCTACCACCTGGCACGCCTTGAAGAGGCACGGCGATGGGGCTTCAAGGTATCTACCCACATGCGCCTCGCCCACTCCCTGCAGGACATCTACGACTACATCGACTACTGGGACGTGCACCGCCGCGAACTGCCCGTGGCCACCGACGGCATTGTGCTGAAAGTGAACTCATTGGAGCAGCAAACGCGTCTCGGACTCACGGCAAAGAGTCCGCGCTGGGCCATTGCCTACAAGTTCCAGGCCGAAAGGGCACGCACGCTGCTCAACGAGGTGACGTTCCAGGTGGGACGCACGGGGGCGGTGACTCCGGTGGCGAACATGGACCCGGTGCTGCTTGCCGGCACGGTGGTGAAGCGCGCCTCGCTCCACAACGAGGACATCATCAGCGAGCTCGACCTTCACCGCGGCGACTACGTCTACGTGGAGAAGGCGGGGGAGATTATCCCGCAAATCGTGGGTGTGGACAAGGAAGCACGCACGGCGGCGCTGGGCGAGAAGGTGGAATTCATCAAGGTTTGTCCCGAATGCGGCACCCCGCTTGTGCGCTACGAGGGTGAAGCGGCGCACTACTGCCCGAACGACACGGCGTGTCCGCCCCAACTGAAGGGGCGCATCGAGCACTTCATCAGCCGCGACGCCATGAACATCGACTCCATAGGTCCCGAAACGGTGGACCGCTACTTCGAGAGCGGGCTCATCCACGACGCCGCCGACCTCTACCGCCTCACCACTGCCGACCTGACGGGTGCCGACGGCTCGCGCCAGCGGTCGGCGCAGCGCGTGGTGGACGGAATAAAGGAGAGCCTTAACGTGCCGTTCGAGCGCGTACTCTACGCCTTGGGCATCCGTTTCGTGGGCAAGGTGGCTGCAAAGAGCCTTGCGCGCCACTTCGAAAGCATGGCACGTCTGCGCGAAGCGCGCCTTGACGACCTTATGCAGGTGGAGGGCATCGGCGAAACCATCGCCAAGAGCGTGGTGGCGTTCTTCGCCGACGAACGCAACGCGCAGCTCGTTGACCGCCTTGCCGAAGCTGGTCTGCAGATGGAGACGGTGCGCGAAGAACTGGCTTCCAATGCGCTTGAAGGGCAGGCCGTAGTGATCAGCGGCACCTTCGCCCATCACTCGCGCGAGGAATACAAGCAACTCATCGAGCGCCACGGCGGACGCAACGTGGGTAGCATTTCGGGCAAGACGTCGTTCATCCTTGCCGGCGAAGGCATGGGACCGTCGAAGCTCGAGAAGGCGCGCAAGCTCGGCATCGCCATTGTCAGCGAAGACGAATTCAGAGCGCGCATTGGGGAAGCGTAAAGGAAGCAAAGAAGAAGCTTAGAGGGCGAAGTCTACCGCCCATGGGGGTGACGTTTTCAAAACGTCACGTTCTACACGGCAATGAAAAGTGAAGCAATGCCCAAGCCTCCGCGAGGCCGTGTAGAGCGCGAGGTTTTGAAAACCTCGCCCCCATGGGCGGCAGACTTCGTTCTTTTTAAAAAGATTCTTAAAAGGGAAACGAGGTAATGCAATCAGTAAAAAAGGTAACAACCTTTCTTTCGGCGCATCATATTTTTGCAAGCGTAGCAGACAAGTTCTGCGCGAATGTCGGATTTCTTTTAACATGTGGCGACGCCCCGCGTAGCCCATCCGCACATTCCCATTTCCACTCTTCGATTACACACTTTAAAACTACGCACAAGACTATGAAACCGAAAGTTATCTGCCATGTCATGACGTCTGTAGACGGACAAATCCAGCCATCCCATTACTTCACCACAGTGAGCGACGCTTCCTGCGCCGACCACATGGAAACCATGTTTCGCGACCTCGACGAAACGTTCGGCACCGATGCCTGGACTTTGGGGAAGAGCCTTGTGACGCAAATATTCCCCGACAAGATAGGTTCTTTCCCTTCGCTCGAACGCGACGCAGAGAAGGACGCGCCCGTCAATCGCTGCTGCAGCTACGCAGGCGACAGGCAGTCGAAGCGCCTGTTCATCTCCATCGACCCCAAATCGGAAATTATCTACACGAGCACCTTCCTCAAGGGCGACAACATCGTGGCGGTGCTCAATGCCGCAACTGCCACGCCGCGCTACCTCTCGTATCTGCGGGGCATGAACGTGTCGTACATCGTGGTGGAACGCACGTCGGACCTCCGGCAGGTGCTGGAGATGCTCAACCGCGAGTTTGACATAAAGTCCATTTCGCTCCAGGGCGGCAGCGTGCTTAGCAGCGCCATGCTCAACCAGGGGATGATAGACGAACTGAGCCTCGTGCTCTACCCCGGGCTCGCCGGCGACTTCAACGCCATTCCGCTCTTCGACAAGAGCGCATCGATGCCCTACATACAAAAGAAACTCTCGCTCCTCTCCGTGCAGCAGAAGGAGCAGGGCCTGATATGGATGCGCTACAGGGTGTACAACTGACTAAACTATGACAAGATTTCCGTTAGTTGCCTGCTACAGGGTGTACAACTAACCTGTAACTTATACTCCTCCATTCCCCGACACAAAAGCAAAGGGCTGAATTCCGAAACGGTAATTCAGCCCTTTTTCAAATCACATTATATCACTAAAAACTTAATTATGGTCTATATGTCGGCGGGTCTTATGGCTTAGTCTGAAACCTTTTTTCCTTTTCTTCCCCCCCGTAATAGCCATAACCGTAGCCGTAGCCATAGCTGTAGCCGTAGCGGTAGTTGCCGTAGCGTGAGCTGATGTAGCGTGAGCCGTTGAGGAGGAGAGCCATGTGCTTGTAGGTGCCTTCATTGGCAAGCGTGTCTACGTCGCGGAGGGCACGGCGGTCCATAAGTCCGGCACGAACCACGAAAAGTGTGACGTCGACGTCCTTGGCAATGATGCTGGCGTCGGCCACTACGTCGATAGGCGGACAGTCGAGGAAGATGATGTCGTACTCCTCACGCAACTTGCTGAGCAGCGTTTCGAGGCGTCCGTTCTGGAGTATTTCGCTGGGATTGGGCGGAATGACGCCCACGGGGAGCACGTCGACATTGTCGCCTATGCCGTTGCGTACGATGGAGTCGTGGAAGTCGGTGTCGAAGCCGCTGAGGTAGCCGCTCACGCCCTTGTGGGGCGAATGTATGCTCTTGGAGAGCGATGCCTTGCGGAGGTCGAGGTCGACGGCTATGACTTTCTGGTTTTTGAGCGCCATGACCATGGCGAGGTTCATGGTGATGAACGTCTTGCCGGAGTTGGCGTTGAAGCTGGTGAGCATGACCACCTTGTTTGTGCCGCCCACAGAGCTGAGGTAGTAGTCGAGCTTGGTGCGGACTATGCGGAACGACTCGTTGATGAGGTCGCGGCTGTTGGGCTTGACGAGCACGGTGCGGTCGGTGTTGTTCATTGACACACGGCCGAAGCGGCCCTTGCGGAGCATGGGAATCTCGCCGAGGAGCGAGGTGTTCATGCCGGCGAGGTCGGCACGTCCGCGCACGGTGTGGTTGAGGTTTTCACGCATGAAGAGGAGGCCTGCGGGCACGAAGATGCCGAGGGCGAAGGCAATGAGCATCGCCATGCTCTTCTTGGGCGAAACGGGAGCGGCATTGCCCATGGGGGGCTGGATGATGCGCGTGTTCCATGCGGTGAACGTGCGGGAGAGTTCGTTCTCCTCACGCTTTTGGAGGAGGTAGATGTAGAGCTGTTCCTTCACCTTCTGCTGACGACCGATGGAGAGGAGGTTCTTCACCTGGCGGGGTGCGGTGGCTATCTTCTCGTTGGTCTTTGCCTCGGTGGCTTCCCAGTTGCGGAGCTGGGAGCTGATTTGGGTGATGAGGTTGTCGAGGGAGTGCATGATGGTCTGACGCTGCTGTGCGAGGTCGTTGTCCATCTTCTGCACGATGGGGGTAGCTTCGGAACTGTTGTCGAGCACCTGGTTGCGGGAGGAGACGCACTTGTTGTAGTTGGCTATCATTTCCTCTATGCCGGTGCTGCCGATGCCGGTGTTGGTGGGAAGGTACTGGCCGCTGCGCGACTTGTCGGCGAGGTATTCGCGTATGTACTTCGCCACGCCGAGCTGGTTGTTGAGGGTGAGAATCTGGTCGTTGTTCTTCGCGCTCTCGCTCATGTACATGGATGAGACGGCGGTTTCGTCGGGAAGGAGCGTAGAGCTCTTGTAGTCGGAGATCTGCTGGTCGACGTCGCCGAGTTCTTTGGTGAGCGACTTGAGACGCTCGGTGATGAAGTCGAAGGTGCTTTCGGCTATGCGGTTCTTGTCCTTGAGCCACTGCTCGTTGTAGACTTCAAAGAGTTTGAGGATGACGTCGTCGGCACGCTTGGGGCTTTGGTCGGTGAGGGCAACGTTGAGCACGGTGCTCTCCTTTGAGTTGAGGTCCACGGAGAGCGAGGCGGAGTAACCTGCGGCTACGCCTTCGACGGTGCTCTTCGTGACGTAGATTTCCTCGTCGGTGAAGTTTTTGCCCCAGTCGGCAGTGGGCTGGATGACCACTACGCCAGCCGGAGTGTGGGCGAGCGTGTTCATGCGCACCACATATTTCTTCTCGTCCTCCTGGAGTTCTCCATTTTCGTCTACGGTTTGGAAGTCGTAGAGTTCGGCGGTCTTATTGCGCTTGAGGCGCATCTTGAAGGAGCAGACGTCGCTGTCGTCGGCCTGGGGAAGGAGGATGGATACGGGGCGACCTTCGTAGACGGGCACGTAGTGGAGCGCTCTCTTTACGGACATAGACACGTCGAGATGGAGGCGCTTTACCACTTCCTGCATCAGCACGGGTGCCTGAAGGGTGATTATTTCGTTGTTGACGTTGGCGTTGTTACGGAGGAAACCAAGGTTTTCAAATTCCGAGGAGAGGGCCGCTGCGCCCGAGCCTCCTGATTTTTCATCGTTCTTGATAAGAAGTTCGCTGCTTCGCGTGTAGGTTGCGGGGGTGCGGAGTATGTAGACATAGGCTATGCTGAGCGCTACGACTACGGAGAGCACTATCCAATACCAATTGGAAAGCAGGATGGTAAGAAACTCCAGGATGTTGAAATTCTCTTCTTCTTCGTTCTGTAAAATGTTTTGTCTGTCGTTATCCATAACAGTTCTAAGCGGATTGTAAGAATAGACAATAAAAAAAATGTGCACTAATGAAGTGCAAATTTAAGCCTTTTAATAGTATATATACAAGAGTTTTGCAGACAAAAGTGAAAGGGATGAGGGATTTTTTTGTGAAACGATTTTGTCGGGGCTTGGGTAAATGCGCGTAAAAAAAGGCAATGGGATTGCCGGAGGGGTAATCGCATTGCCTTTGATGTGTGTGTGGCTTGAGGATGGCGGAATGGTTTGCGCAGGCATCCTTAAGCGGGAATGATGTGCTTACTTCATGTCGTTTTCAGCCTCCATGGAGATTTCTTCTCCGTTGTGGTCGTGAATGCTGTACTGCAGGTAGGCGAGTTGCTGGTCAGGCATCACCCTTACGCCGAATCCGTATTTGAGTTGCCAGCGGCGGCGCATGGAGAGCACGCCCTGGTTGATGTAGGCGGCCACAAAGGGATGCACGTAGAGCGTGAAGCGCTTGATGTGCAGCTTGTTGACCATCTCGTTTATTTTACTCTCGAGTGTGTCGGTGAAGAGCAGACTGGAGCGTATCTTGCCCGTGCCGGAGCATGTGGGACACGTTTCTTCCACGTTGACGCTCATGGCTGGACGTACGCGCTGACGGGTGATCTGCATCAGGCCGAACTTGGAGAGGGGAAGGATGCTGTGGCGTGCGCGGTCCTGCTTCATGTTCTCTACCATGCGCTCGTAGAGTTTCTGGCGGTTTTCGGGAACGTTCATGTCGATGAAGTCGACCACGACGATGCCGCCCATATCGCGGAGGCGTAGTTGGCGGGCTATTTCGTCGGCGGCGCCGAGATTGACGTCGAGGGCATTGACTTCTTGTCCTTCGGCGGACTTTGAACGGTTTCCGCTGTTGACATCTATCACGTTGAGCGCTTCGGTCTGTTCGATGATGAGATAGGCGCCGTGTTTGTAGGTGACGGTGCGCCCGAAGGAGCTCTTGATTTGTTTCGTCACGGAGAAGTTGTCGAAGATGGGCACTTTTCCGTTGTAGAGCTTCACGATATCCTTACGCTCGGGTGCGATGAGCGACACGTAGCTTTTCACTTCGTTGAACACGCGTGTGTCGTTGACGTAGATGTTCTCGTAAGAGGGGTTGAAGAGGTCGCGGAGGAGGGCTACGCTTCGGCTTGTTTCTTCGTAGGCGAGGCAGGGGAGTTTGGCTTTTCCCTGTCGCACTTTCTTGACTTGCGCCACTACGTGTTCCCATCTCTCGAGGAGGATGCGCATTTCCTGGTCGAGCTCTGCCACGCGCTTGCCTTCTGCCACGGTGCGTATGATCACGCCGAAGCCTTTGGGCTTAATGCTTTGGATGAGTTGCTTGAGACGGGTGCGTTCTGCGCCGCTTTTGATTTTTGAGGAGACGGAGACTTTGTCGCAGAAGGGCATGAGCACGAGGAAGCGTCCGGCAAAGGAGAGTTCGCTGGTGAGTCGCGGTCCTTTGGTATTGATGGGTTCCTTTACGATTTGCACGAGTATTTCCTGCCCCACTTTGAGTGTGTTGGCAATGGAACCGTCTTTTTCGAGTTCTTCGTTTTTACCGAGGTGGTCGAGCGACAAGTTGCGTCGTCCGTCGCCGAGGAGTTGGAGGTATTTTTCGAGGTGGCGGTAGCGCGTTCCGAGGTCGAGATAGTGGAGGAACGCGTCGCGCTCGTAACCGACGTTCACGAAGCAAGCGTTGAGTCCGGGCATGAGCTTGCGCACTTTTGCCAGATAGATGTTGCCTACGGCGAAGTTCTCCGTTTTCCCTTCGCGCTGGAATTCCACCAGACGCTTGTCTTCGAGCAGGGCTATGGAGATGTCGCGCGGCGTTACATCGATGATTACTTCGCTTGTCATGAATTGGATTTTTTGCAATGCGGCTTTTGCGTGGCCCTTATATATAATAAGGTGTTCCCTTCGTGTCGTGGCTCTCGCGCCAAGGGGGGAAGCGGGCTACGGGCGGGCTTGCATTGCGGGGGTTGTTATTAGCAAAAACGAGCAAACGAGCTATGTTGCAACATTGTTGAACCTACAAACCTCGTTTACTCGTCAGTTCGACTTCGCGGAAGAAGTCAACGGAGCATGTTATTTGCTCTTATGACGATTCTTGCGCAGTCTTTTTTTACGCTTGTGCGTAGACATCTTGTGTCTTTTTTTCTTTTTACCGTTAGGCATGGCTTTTACGTTTAGTGGTTAATTATGTGGATTATTTTATTCTCTGGTGAGAGGGTTATCCCTCGATGGGCACTTCGCGGATTTCGCCTTTGTTCTTGAGTTCGAAGTCCTTAGCGGGGCGGAACACGGCTACGTTGTGCTCGGGAATGATAATGGAAACGTTCTTGGAGATGTTGCGTGCGGTTTTCTGTGCGCGCTTTTTGATTACGAAGCTGCCGAAGCCGCGGAGGTAAACGTTCTCTTCGCGTACCATGGATTCTTTGATGACTTGCATGAAGGCATCAACGGATGCGATGACGATTTGCTTGTCAACGCCCGTACGCTTGGAAATCTCTGAAACGATATCTGCTTTAGTCATGTTAGCGTGTTGTTGTTATATTATTTCGGTTTAAACGGCTGCAAAGATAGCGTTTTTGCGCGAGTAAACGAAACATCGCTTGCAAAACTTTGATATTCAGTATTATTAATTCAAGTTGCTGACTTAATGCGCCCTGAAAGGGCAACCTGCGCCTAGCCCAGGGCAACGCCCTGGGTTTCGGTTTCCTGCGGCTTTGCGCCCTGAAGGGGCAAAAGCGTTAATCTTTAAATAGGAATTCATCATTATATTCAATCCCATATGACTTCAAGAACATTCTATATTCGTCTTGAAATGAGATTTTCTTATGATGCATACTTTGATTCTTCACATATTCCAATGTCTTCTCTACTACGGATTGGCTAACCGAGAAAGCTGCATAGCCATTCTGCCACGCGAAGGAACTATAATAGGAATCAATGGATTTTATCCATCTGCTACTATTACGTTTTATTTCCTCTGCGACATGCGAAACTGCCTGATCCTTTGACAATAGATACAATACATGTACATGATCACATACACCACCTACTTGCATTACCTTGCAACCTATAGCGTTGACCAATTGTCCGACGTAAGAATGAACACGCTCAAGGTCTGTCTCACGAATAAGCGGACTCGTATTTTTGATGTGAAACACCAAATGTATGTAGAGTTTACTCAATGATTGTGCCATGTTTTACGCTTTTGCCCTTTCAGGGCGCATTCTCGCTACGTTTTATACCCAGGGCGTTGCCCTGGGCTAGGCGCTTTTGGCCTTTCAGGCCGTTTCCCGCTAAATAAGAAACTTGAATTCCATTATTTGTAGAATAGGAGCGCGAAAGCGGCTTTACTTTTTGAGTTTCACGCTTGCTCTAGCTAGAACATGCGCCCTGAAAGGGCAACCTGCGCCTAGCCCAGGGCAACGCCCTGGGTTTCGGTTTTCGGCGGCTTTGCGCCCTGAAGGGGCAAAAGCGTGGTCACCCCATGCGCGGTTGGAAACGTCGCCCCATGCGCGTTGCAGCAACATTGCGCAAGTTATTTTTAAAGCATAACTTATTCCGAGAAAAGAGAACGATTCTTCAATTCTCTAATTCTTGATAGGAAGATTGCACCCTCTGATGCCTTACCTATGCTCAATGCTTTACGGGGATTTTCTCGATGCGCTTGATGTGGCGTCCGCCTTCGAAGGGGGTGGCGAAGAATTCGTCCATGATTTGGCGTGCGGTGTCGGTGGTGATGTAGCGGCCGGGCATGACGAGCACGTTGGCATCGTTGTGCTGGCGGGTCATGTGGGCTATTTCGGGAATCCACACGAGGGCGGCGCGTATGCTCTGGTGCTTGTTGAGGGTCATGCTGATGCCTTCTCCGCTTCCACAGATGGCTATGCCTTTTTCGGCTTCGCCGTTTTCCATTCCTTCAGCGAGGGCGTGGGCAAAGTCGGGGTAGTCGCAGCTGTCGGTGGAGAGAGTGCCGTAGTCCTTATAGGTGAGGCCTTTTTCTTCGAGATACTGCTTTACGTATTGTTTCAAGTCGTAGCCGGCGTGGTCGCTGGCGAGTCCTATCTGGTATGACATGAGTGATTGGGGTTTATATATATAATAAGGGGAATACAGAAAATGTGATTTGCGGGAAGAGCTGGGAAGGGATGAGAAGAGCTGGGAAGGGCAGTGCAGGGCCGTGTAGGGCAAGGAAGAGTTAGAAAGGGCAGTGCAGGGCCGGGAAGAGCCGTGTAGAGCTGTCAAGACTGGAGTCTTGACCCCCATGCGCTTCGCCCCATGTGCTTCACCTCCTTGTGTTTCGCCTCCATGCGCTTCGCCTCATGCGACGCTCATTCGGTACTGGATGTAAAAGACGAAAAAGGGCAAGCGCCCTGCTCGCTTTGCGGAGCGGAGTGCTTACCCTTTTAAAGTATATGCGGATTTACTTGCCGAGGAAGGCGAGCACTTCCTTGTGCATATTCTCGGGCGTGTAGCCGAGTTTTTCGTCGAGCACTTTGTAAGGTGCGCTGAAGCCAAAGCTTTCGAGTCCGTACACCTTGCCCTGTGCGCCCACGAGGCTTTCGAAGATGCAGGGGAGTCCGGCGGTGAGGGCGAACACTTTGGCATCGTGGGGGATGACGCTTTCCTTGTATTCCGCACTCTGCGAACGGAAGAGTCCTTCACTGGGACAGCTTACCACGCGGGCTTTCACGCCGTCGGCCTTGAGGAGCTCGGCTGCAGAAACGAGGGTGCTTACTTCCGAACCTGAAGCGAGGAGCACCACGTCGGGCTGTTCTTCGTTGACTACCACGTAAGCGCCGTGTTTCACACCTCCGGCGTAGTCGGTACCTTCGGGGAGGTCGTTGACGTTCTGGCGGCTGAAGATGAGTGCCGTGGGGGTGTCCATGTTTTCCATGGCCATCTTCCAGCATTGGGTGACGGAGTGGACATCGCAGGGACGGAGCACACGCACGCTGTCGCGGCCGCTGTGGTTCTTGAGTTTCTCCATGAGGCGAATCTGCGCTTCCTGCTCCACGGGTTCGTGGGTGGGACCGTCTTCACCTACACGGAAGGCGTCGTGGGTCCACACAAACTTCACAGGCACTTCCATGAGGGCTGCCATGCGGATGGCGGGCTTCATGTAGTCGGAGAAGACGAAGAAGGTGCCCATGGCGGTGATGATGCCTCCGTGGAGCATCATGCCGATGCACACGCAAGCCATGGTGAGTTCCGAAACGCCTGCCTGGAAGAAGCCTCCGGCAAAGTT
This sequence comes from Bacteroidaceae bacterium, assembly GCA_963649665.1. Taxonomy (GTDB): domain Bacteria; phylum Bacteroidota; class Bacteroidia; order Bacteroidales; family Bacteroidaceae; genus Alloprevotella. The sequence continues at coordinate 11,176 of CAVJJO010000079.1, forward strand.
GGTGCGGGTGATTTCGGTGGTATGCTTGAGGAATCCGTCGGTCTTGTCGGAGTTGCAGAGGTCGGCGGACGACACAATCATGTTGGGCACGTATTCCGAAAGGAGAGAGAGGCACACTGCAGAGCCGTTGCGCGTGGGTGAATTGGGCTTCTGCTCGATGGTATCCCAGGGAATTTGAGGCAGACGGTTGTTCATCCAATCGTCGAGGAGGGCTGCCTTTTCGGCATTTGCCTTTTCCCACTCAGCCTCTTCGGCTTTGCGCTCTGCCACGATGGCGCGGAGTTCTGCCTTGCGCTCTTCATACATGGCTGCCACTTCGGGACGTACCACGAAGGGATTTTCGGGATCAGCGCCGAGGTTGCGTATGGTATTGGTGTAGGCGTCGCCACCGAGGGGTGCGCCGTGGGTCTTGCAGTCGTGTTCGTAGGAAGTGCCGTCAGCCTTGCGGCAGCCCTTACCCATCACGCAGTGACCGATGATGAGCGTGGGACGGCAGGTTTCTTCGTTGGCCTGACGGAGGGCTTCGCGAATCTGTTCGCAGTCGTTGCCGTCGATCTCGAGCACGTTCCAGTTCCACGCGCGGTACTTCATGCCGGTGTCTTCAGAGATTACGGCTGCCGTTTCGGTGGAGAGCTGAATCTCGTTGGCGTCGAAGAACATGATGAGGTTGTCGAGACCGAGGTGACCTGCTATGCGTCCAGCACCCTGAGAGATTTCTTCCTGCACGCCACCGTCGGAGATGTAGGCGTAAATCTTTTCTTTCTTGAAACCGGGATTGCCTGTGCGGGCATAGAGCGCCTTGGCTGCTATGGCGGCACCTACGGCATAGGTGTGACCCTGACCGAGGGGACCGCTGGTGTTTTCGATGCCGCGCTCGGGGCAGCGCTCGGGATGGCCGGGCGTGGGTGAACCCCACTGACGGAACTGCATGAGTTCGTCTATGGTGTAGTTACCGATGAGTGCGAGCTGGGAATATAGCATGGGCGACATGTGACCGGGATCAAGAAAGAAGCGGTCGCGGCAGCGCCACGTGGGTTCGTCGGGATCGAAGTTAAGGAATTCGGAGTAGAGAACGTTGATGAAATCGGCACCGCCCATTGCGCCTCCGGGGTGTCCGGACTTTGCACGTTCCACCATGCTTGCGGCCAGCACGCGTATATTGTCGGCAGCAAGGTTCATTAGTTCTTTGGAATGTTCCATTTCTGAAAGCTATATTCGATTAGTAGGAGTTTGTTCTTCTTGGAATGACGCAGGCGCATGCGAAGGCTCTTTTGAAGGAGGCATGCGTTTTGTCGGGGCAAAGTTACAAAAAATATGTTAGCGGTAAGCACTGCCTGGCAAGTTACTGAGCATTATGGGGCGGTTTTGGTTGGAAACGTGTAGAGAAATAGTTTGGGAATTATAAAAATGAGGGGGTGATGCGAGAGCCGAATGAACGATACAAACGATGATTTGAAGCGATAGCGCATGGGGGTCAAGACTCCTGTCTTGACAGATAAGTGCGAAGAATATAAGGCGAAGCCACGCAAAAGCCTCCATGAGGCCGTGTAGAACTGTCAAGACTGGAGTCTTGACCCCCATGCGCTTCGCCCCATGAGCGACTAAAAATGCCCCATGCGCTTCGCCCCATAAACTGCCAAGCCGCATCAAAAATCTCTAAATCGGACGATTTGCCACTGAAAACGTGCGGTTCGTGGCGAAAGCCCGAAATGCGGACTTAACCTTTCGGTGCGGTGGGCATCAAAGGGGTAAAGGACAGAATAAATACAAACATCAAAAAAAACATACCGACTATGAAACAGACCATCATGACTTTCGCGCTTGCAGCCGCACTGGCGATGGCAAGCACCACGACTTCGGCACAGAGCCGAAACCACATTTCGCCCGAAACGATGATTGAGCAGCAAGCCAACCGCATAGCACAGCAGATGAACCTCGACGCGAAAACCACCAAGAAGTTCGTCTCCGTCTACAAAAGCGAACAGAGCGCCATGCGAGAACTCATGCCGCAGCGCGGTGGCAGACCTCAGGGCGGCGGACGTCCGGAAGGCATGCCCCCGAGAGGCGAGCGCCCCGAGGGCAACCCGCCGGCAATGAACGGCAGCGATGCGAAGGCGCCTGCCCGTCCGCAGATGAGCGAAGAGAACCGTCAGAAGATGGACAAGCTCAAGGCGAAATACGAGAAGAAGTACGCGAAGTTCTTCACGCAGGAGCAGATAAGCCAGATGCGCAAGTACGGCGAGCAGAACAGAGCGAACCGTCGCCCCCAGAGCAAGCAGCAGGACACCGCGAAATAGAACGCGGAGGCACGCCTATATATAATGAGTCCGGCAGAAGACTGTGCGAGAAAGTGCACAGCGTTCTGCCGGACTTGTTTGTATACGCAATTGTGTGGGGCGAAACGCGAACTCTACCACCCATGGGGGTGACGTTTTCAAAACGTCACGCTCTTTCGCGGCCTCACTGAGGCTTTTGCGTGACTGCGCCTTGAATCATCGTATAGAGCAGTCAAGTTGAAAACTTGACCCCCATGAGCGAGAACGTTCGTGTAGAGCAGTCAAGTGAATGTCAAAAAATAACTTGAGCAGTTTTTGATTCGAGAAATGCGCCA
>CAVJJO010000080.1:0-13481 GCA_963649665.1 Bacteroidaceae bacterium
TGGCACATTTCTCGAATCAAAAACTGCTCAAGTTATTTTTTGACATTCACTTAAGTTCCGCGGATTATATATATCATCGGAAAGTAGACGGAACTCAGACGGAAATTACCCGTTTAAGTTCCGTTTAAGTTCCGCGGATAATATATATCATCGGAAAGTAGACGGAACACAAACGGAGCTTGTCCGTTTGAATTCCGTTTAAGTTCCGCGGATAATATATATCATCGGAAAGTAGACGGAACACAAACAGAGCTTGCCCGTTTAAATTCCGTTTAAGTTCCGCGGATAATATATATCATCGGAAAGTAGACGGAATTCAAACGGAATTCGTCCGTTTAAGTTCCGCGGATAACCTCCATAAGGCCGCCCTCTTCAGTCAAGACGGAGTCTTGCCCCCATGTGCGTTGCACCCAAATTGCGCATAAGTTCCGCAGATTATTATTGTCATTTTGGATAAAATGAGAAACGTAAGGAATAAACGTTGGAAATCGTGGCGGATTTGGTAATTTTGCCATGAAAATCCGTCGCAAGGGTATACTTGCTTGACAAAATGTAAATTCCAAAAAACATATTCCAAACAATGTCTCTTGAATACATTTTCTCCCGTTTAGACGTTCAGCAGATAGCGAGCGCCTTCATTGTGCTCTTTGCCGTAATAGACGTACTGGGGTCTACTCCCATTTTCATCACGCTCAAGCAGCAGGGGCGTCCCGTAAATGCCTTGAAGGCCACGCTCATTTCCACCGCGCTATTGCTGGTGTTCTTCTTTGCCGGCGACGTCATTCTCCAACTCTTTAGTGTGGACATAGAGTCGTTCGCCGTGGCGGGTTCGCTCGTCATTTTCTTCCTGGCGCTTGAAATGCTTCTCGACGTGGAGATATTCAAGAACCAGGGTCCCATCAAGTCGGCTACGCTCGTGCCGGTGGTGTTTCCTCTGATTGCCGGTGCGGGATCGTTTACTACGCTCATCTCCCTGCGTGCGGAATATGCGCAGGTGAACATTATCATCGGTCTCTTGATAAACATGGCGTTCGTCTATTGCGTGCTGCGCGGGACGGACCGCGTGGAGAAGATATTTTCCAAGAGCACCATCTACATTCTCAGAAAGTTCTTCGGCATCATTCTTCTTGCCATCGCCGTACGTCTTTTCACCGTCAATCTGAGCGCATTGCTGCAGAGTTTCAGTTGACGTACTTTCCAAAAGCCAAAAAGCATCAAGGCTGCATTGCACGCTCAATCTGTCGTGCCATGCAGCCTTGATGCTTTTTGTATGGGGAAATATTATTCTACAATCACTTTCTGCGAAACGTTGTTTGCTTTCACCACGTACACGCCAGGGGCGAATACCGCGTCGGCGAGTGTGGCGGCAGAGGCAAAGACGCAGGTGCGTCCGTTGGTTTCCGTGACGGAGATGTGGCCCTGCGCTCCGCTTATGGTGAGATGTCCGTGTGAGGCAGAAATGGTTACATTCGGTGCTTCGGCCTGCGCGATGGCGTTGAGCGTCTGCGTTTCTACGGAAAGGGCAGCGCTTTCGTTGTTGCCGGCGTAGCGGCAAGCCACTTTAAACTGGTGCGTGCCTTTGTCAAGTCCGCTGATGAGCGTGCCGAGCGCCGTGGTCTGGCCGAGCAACACGTTGTCGCAGTATACGGAGAACGCGCGCGGATAGATGAGGTCGAGGTCCACGTCGTACGCTTCGTCGCTGAAGTCCATCGTCTGCAGCGTGGCGCTGCTCTGCGAGGGAGAAGCAACGGTGGCGGTGACGTAGAAATTGCCCTGTGCTTGTTCCACCTCCACGAAACGTCCGTCTTCCCATACCAGATTGCCCCTGCCCGGCGTGAGCTGTTTGCTGTCGCAGGCCAGCGTGACGTAGCCGTTGGTGGGCTGCAGGTTGAGCGCGAGCCAATAAGAGTGGCCTTCGCGGATGGTTACGGGTTGCGTGAGTTTTACGTCGCGTAGCTGTGCCGCGGCAAATTCCTTTACGCTGCGTTCCGACACGAGCTGCGGATTCTTTCCGTCGGCGTCGCCTTCGTAGATGCGCAACTTCACGGCGAGAGTGGCGGGACCTTGGATGGTAACGAACGCCATGCGGGTGATGGTGCTGCCCACATAGGTGCTGAGGTCGGCAGGCGTGTAGAGGTTCGCCACTTCCACTTCGTCGGTGTAGTCGTCAAACATGAGCAGACGGTCGTTGAACACCTCTGCGCGCTGAAGCGTCTTGCTGATGTCCCAACTGAGCCGTACGCCGTTGGCTTCGTTCGTGGCGGTGAGCCCAGTGAGTTTGTTGCCCGGAACGCGCAGTTGTGCCTTCTGCGTCCGCGACTTGAGACTGTCGGTGTACGTTGCGTCCACTTCGTAGCAGACGGTTTCTTCCGTAGGTGCCGAAAGGTCGGTGAACGAAAGTTCCTGCGTGCGGGCAATGGTGGTCTTGTCGCGGTATATATTATAATGGTGTATGCTTCGGCTGTCGTCGGGGGCGGGCTCGCTCCAGGTGAGATGCACGTTGCCGTCCTGTGCTTTGGCCTGGAATGCCGTAGGACTGGGAGGCTCTGCTTCGCGGCGGAAGGAGAAGCTAACGGTGCCGTCGGCATTCTCGCTGATGTCGTGCAGTCCGCAGTAGGCGTAACGTCCTTCTATGGAACGGCTCGAAGGCAGCGTGAAGTCGGTGAATTCCGTATGGCCGTATTCCGAAGGGAAGGGTGCTGCCGCCGAATTGACGTCGCCGAACGAGGCGGGACGAAGGTCGGGGTCGACTCCGGCATCGGAACAGAGCGTATAGAGACCTTGCGGATAAGTGGCGTTAATGTCGTTGGTCTGCAGTTTCTCCTTGATGATGTTTTCGTTGACGTGGTAGATGATGAGGCCGTGGCCGGGCAGACCGCCGTCAAACGAGCGCTGCTGACGGTTTTCCATCATGAAGTAGTCGCCCTCGGTGCTTGTGCTGAGTTTGTACACGGTGTCGTCGTCCTGTGCCGCGCCAAGCGCGCCGATGGTGGCGTCTTCAGTCAGTTCCACCGCATTGACCCATCCCCAAACCCACTTCTGCCAAGCGTTAATGCCCGCAGGATGTGTGCCGAGTGTGCCGTTCCATGCGCCGGAACCCATCAGGTCCCATGCTCCCGTGCCGCAAAACTCGCCGTCGGAACCGCTGTAGTCCGTGTCGTAAACGTCGGGCGCTCCGAGGTTGTGGCCGAATTCGTGGCAAATCACGCCGGGGTTCGCCATGGCGTTGCCCGAAAGCAGTTCGGGCTCTATCGTGTAGCGTGCCACGCGCACCCCTCCTATGGTGGTGCCGTAGATGACGGTGCTGTGCGACCATATGTCGCCCGTGTCCTGCGTGATTTCCTGTCCGTAACCTTGGTGTATGACGGCCAGTCCGTCGAGCACCCCGTCGCCGTCGTTGTCAAACTGCGTGAGGTCGAGCGTGTCGGCTACCATCTGAAGGGCTTCCACCACGAGGTTCTGCGCATTGTCGGTGTTGTAGACGGCTTTGGCGTGCGGCACCTGTATCCAGTCCGTCACGGTGACGTCGATGTCGAGCTTGCCGTGCGACTGTTCCAGATAGTAGTCGCGGAAAGAGCCCGTGCCGTTGTAGCCCTTGGCGTTCATCATGTTGTGGAAGTTCTCCGCCTTGTAGGTCGTCTTTGTGTCGGAGAAGTTTACGAGAAGCACGAGCAGTTTGCGTTTCCCTGAGGTGGGAAACGTGGCGTCGATGGACATGCCTTCGGGCGGTGTGGCGGTTGCGTTGGCAAGCGTGTGCACCGCGCTGCTTGCGGAGAGGGCATTGCTGTAGGTGCGGAATGTGCCGAACCGCTCTTTCATCAGTTTCGTCTGGCTGGAGGAAAAACGCAGTTTGGGGCGTATGCCGCGCTGCTGCGCCTCGTCTGTCGTGCCGGTGTAGCGTAATGCTGAAGCCTGCAGCGCTCCCGTGGCGTCGGGTTGTGCGAAGGTGAAGAAACCTTCCTTGTCGCGCAGGAGGGTGAATCCGTCGGGCGTCTCAGTCCAATGGATGCGTTCGTCGCCACACGGGCGCACCGTCACAAACGTTCCGTCGGGTTGGCGCACCGTGACGGGTTTGGGATAGGCCGGAACCGCGTGCACTGCCGTTGCACCGGCCAAAAGGGCTATGAGGAGTAGTGACTTTTTCAAGGGAAATATGAGAATGAAACGCAGCGCCTGGGGAAAGACTCCATGCGCTGCGCCTTTTTGTTTATTTTACAATGAACTTCGCGTTTCCGCTCTTTGCATTCACGATGTAAACGCCTGCGGGGAGCGCAGAAATGGCTACGCGGCTGAGCGCGGCTGAGGCTTTTGCCGTGGCTACCATGCGGCCGGCGGCATCACATACGGTAATCTGTTCGCCTTCCGCCGTTCCGCTCACGAGCAAGTCGTTGCCTTCGGTGCGGGCGGAGAAAGCCACTGCACCGTTCGGTGCGTAGGCAATGGCGTCTGTGCTCTTGTCCACACTCATCCATGCCGTCACGTTGAGACCGAGACCTGCCAATTCGCTATCTATTGAGTCAACGGGGCAATATCCGCCGTCGGGAACGAAAGCGCAACCTTCTGGCACTGCCGTGGGACGCACGTAAAGCGAACTTACTCCGCTCTTGTGGTTGAATCCGCCGAGTCCCACGATGGTGCGGCTCAGATTGGCGTCGGGGTCGTCAAGCACCACGGTGCTGTCGAACTCCATGGCGAGGAAGAACGGGCCGTTGGCAGTGAGCGGTTCGGGAAGTGTGAGTGTGCGCACCTCCGCCTTGGCAAGTCCCATCGTGCCGAGACAATCCTTGAAGGTGGTCTTCGTGGAAGAGTAGACGTGCGAGAGGTCGGGACGTCCGTCTTTCATGCCGTAGAGCACGAAGCGTATTTCCTTGTCGGCTTCCGTAGCGGCGTCGCGGTTGGCGAGGCTGTAGCAGCAAAGGAAGGTGGTGAGTGCCGTAATCTTGTAGGTGTGACCTTCGGGCAGGTCGAATTTCTCCGCGATGTGGGTGTAGTAGTGGTTTACACCCGTGGCGTAGTCAGCATATTCTGCCGTGGGGAAATAGGGAATGTTGTCGCGTCCCATGAGCGTTTCGCTGGACGGATTGTAAACCGTGAGAGGAAGCATGGCGTCCTGGTCTACCACGTCCACGTCCACCGTCTGCGTGGTGACGCTTTCGCCTTTGGCGTTCGTGGCCTTGAGGCGGATGGTGTAAGTGCCCGAGTTGGGGAAGGAGAACGAAGGATTCTCCTCGTCGGTATTCTGCGGATTGGCGCCGGGAATGAGCCATTCATACTTCTCGCCGTCGGTGGTGCGGTTCACCATCTTTATTTCTTGCCCGTCAATTACGGTGAGGTGGCTGTTCATCTGGCTGAAGTATCCGTTGAAGGCAAAGTCGGCGCGCGGCTTGCTGATGAGTCCGGGGGCAGTGAGCGTAAACAGGTCTATGCCCACTTCTCCGGCATTGACGGCCTCGCCGCCAAGGGCGAAACTGAAGCAATAGTAACCCGTGTGGTCGGGCGTGTAACTGACGGTAAATTTCTGCCAACCTTCTGCGGCATATTCCTCTTTCGTAAGGAGCGCAGTGTGGAAGTCGGCGTCCTGCTCTTCACCCACAGTGAACGAGAAGTTGCTCTTGCTCTCACCGTCGCCCGGCATGTAGAGCCAAAACTCAGCCACGTAGGCCGTGTCGCTGCTGAGGCGGAAGAACGAGGTGTAGAGGCGGTCGGTGCGGGCAATGTTGCTCTCGGGCGCTACCACGTAGTAGGTGCCGTCCTTGGCTTTTACGCCTTCAATGTTGGCGGTACGGAAGGGGAAAGAACCCGTGGAAAGCCAGCCGTGCGGCACATATTCCGTCTTGCCGTCGTAGTCGTTGTTTTCGTTGTCGAACGATTGCGAGTAGGGCAGGGCGTTGACCACCTTGTCGGGGTCGGGGGCGGGAACGTCGTCGGGTTCGTTGCCGCTCACTTCAAAGTCGTCTATGCTGATGGCGCCCGACTGGTAGAGCGGCGTGGTGAGGTTCAGGGCGAAGCAGTAGTTGCCGTCGGCTTCGGGCGTGAACTCATAGGTTTGTTCGGTCCAGGTGGAAATCTTCGTGTTGCCCGTTTCGCCAAGTGTTGTGGTGCACGCTTCGACGGTTTGTGCCGTGCCGGCTTTCACCGCCACGTTGTTGTTGAATGGAGCTGCCACACCGCCCGGCATCACGAGCCAGAACTTTACGGTGTATGTCACGCCCGCTTTGAGTGTAAGCATTTTGGAGAAAACCCATTCGTCTCGCCCTTGCGAACTCGTCTGTAGTGTGCCGAGCACGTAGTCGCCGGAGTGTGTGCCGTTGCCCGTCCACGTGCCTTTGTAGCGTTTGATGGGTTCTGCTGCATCGTTGGCGAGCCATCCGTCGGGAAGCGCAGCGTTTTGGGTGAAGTGCGTGTCGTCGTCGAATGTCTCGAGATAACTGAATTCTTTGGCCTGGGCGGGAAGCGCCAATGCGCCAAGGGTGAATGCGAGGGTAAGCGATGGGGTAAAATGCTTCATATGCAGTACGTATTTTGTTTGCTTGATAGGATCCTTTGTAGACAAAATGATAGCCTTTGTCTTGGATTAGTTTGCAAATGTATAAAAATATCCCTGTGGAAGTTTGCAAACCGTGAAAAACTTGGAGATTGTGCTGACGGAGGCGTAGTGCTTGGTGGGCTGTAAAAACAAAAAAGCGAGCCTTGAAGAAGACTCGCTTGGGAGGAGATGCTGATTTCTTTTGTATTGGGTATTGTAGGAATGGAAAGTCAAAGGTTCTTTAGCCATTTTTCTCCCTTGGGGGTGCGAAGCCAAAGAAGAAAAGCTCCTACGCATACGATGCCTATTGCGAAGAACAAGGATAGCTGGTTCATAGTTTTAATGTTTTAGAATGTAATTTCCTGCGTAAGCTAAAATGAATGTGAATATGCAACCGAGTATAAGCATCCCTATTGTGGTCCATGCACTTTCGTTATCCATTGCAAATAATGCAATGATGGAACTTGCTACCATGGCTGTAAATATCACTTTTGCCAAGTTGTAGAAGAATTTTCCAAGGGATTCTCTGGCGACTTTGTTTCGTTCGCGGATTTCGTTGTTCGCCATTGTTGTAGGTTGTAGATTTAGATGAAGTTCATATGCGATTTTCGTTCGCACTGCAATATTACTAAATCTTTCAACAGTACACAATAGTGAACTGTAAAAACAAAAAAGCGAGCCTTGAAGAAGACTCGCTTGGGAAGGGTGCCTAGTGGGACTCGAACCCACGACATTCAGAACCACAATCTGACGCTCTAACCAACTGAACTATAGGCACCATGTGCTGCTTTCTTTCCGAAAGCGATGCAAAAGTACGGAGTTTATTTGAAACTGCAAAGCGTTAAGGGAAGTTTTTTCAAATGAAGGGCGTTTTTTATGGATGTTCGTCCTATAGTAGATGGATTCGGGGGCGAGAACTTGGGGCGAAGCGCATGGAGGTCAAGACTCCTGTCTTGACTGAAGAGAGCGGTTGTAACGTAGATTTTGCGTGCCTGCGCTTTGAAAAGCTCGTGTAGAGCGTGACGTTTTGGAAACGTCCCCCCATGAGCGGCGATTAGCCCGCGCATGGGGGCGAGGTTTCCAAAACCTCGCGCTCTACACGGCGTTTTTATGATGTCGTTTGAACGAACACGTGTAGAGCTGTCAAGACTGGAGTCTTGACCTCCATGCGCTTCGCCCCCATGCGCTTCGCTCCCATGCGCTTCGCTCCCATGCTTATCCCTAACGCAAAAAAGTTCACCCCCATGCAGGCAATTGCTTGCATGGGGGTGAACCCTGAATGTGTTCGTTGCGGTAGCGAAGAGATGTGCTTTACTTTACAATCTCTGTTACTTTATCACCACCTTTACTTTACTACCACCTTCTTGCCGCCTACGATGTAGACGCCGGAGGGGAGGTTGGTGGTGGCTGAGGCTTTCTTCACGCTACGCTTGAGAAGGAGGCCTGAAGCAGAGTAAACGTCCACGTTGCCCTGTGCGGAAGTGGCGGAGTGGATGCCGTCGCCTTTGTTGCTCTTGAAGGAGAGGCGGAAGTTGTCGAAGCAGTTCCAGTCGCTGTCGACGGCCACGGACTTCTTCACGCCGAGGCGGATGTCGCCGGCTTCCTTGAGTTCAAGCACCACTTCGTTGCCGCCGTAGTTCTTGTCGGTGTTGAAAGCCGTGTTGGCACCCGACACACCGTTGGGGTAAGTGTAGGGCGACCACGTGTAGGAGGTCACGGCATCGTCGTAGAGCGACATGAACGGCGTGGAGGCTTCGTTCATGTAGAGCAGCGCGTTGAGCTGTTCCGTGCCGTTGACGTGGGCGCTGTGGGCAGCGTCGTTGCCACCGTTGCGGTAGAAACCCGAAGCCGTGAGCGTGTAAGTGCCGGCGGGCATGTTCTGGAGAATCTGGTAGGTGTCGTACGTCTTGTTCCACTGTTCTGCCACGCCGCTGCTGGCTGCGGTAAGCCCCGTACCGGTCCATCCTGCAGAACCGTTGCTGAAGTCGGCGTTTACGATGAAGGCAGTGAGGTCGGCCTTGCCGTCGGTTACGAGGCTTTCAATGTAGCTGCGCTTGGCGTTGAGCAGTTCGTTGATGGCAGCGGGGAGCGCCGTGTGGAGTTCTTCCACGGAAGTTTTGGCGAGTGCCTTCTCGGCATTGGCGAGGGCTTCGTCGAAGAGCGGCAGTCCGCTTTCCTTCTTGAAACTTTCGGCTTCCGTGATGCGGTCGCGGAGGTCGCTCCAAGCCTGGAGCACTTCATACTCGTCCTGGTTGATGGCGAGCACCGAACCGTGCTGGAAGGAACCTGTGCCCTGGAGCGCTGCCGAACTTGTGGGGTTCAAGCAGAGGTTGTCGAGTTCGCACACCTTGTAGGCGCTTCCGCCGGAGTAGCGCATGTAGTAGAGGTTGTAGATGTCCTCGTTGATGCGGCGCATGGCGCTGGAGCCTTCCACCTGTTCTGAGCCTTCGTTGGTCACGTGGAGCTTTTCTTCCCACGTGCCGCCTACGAGCACTTTGCAAGTGGCTTCGTAGATGCCGCGGTCGGCACCGCTGGCACCTTCGCGCTTATAGAAGAAGTGGTAGAGCGAGTCGTAGGGGTTGAACACGATGTCGCCGTCGATCACTGCGTAACCCGGGTCGAAGAACACGCGGGGCTGAGTGAGCGTCTTGAAGTCGGCGTCGGCATAGGAGTAGTAGATCACGTCGTGGTTGTCGCCGTCGTTCTTTGAGAGGAGCGAGTAGTAGACGAGGTAGCCGCCCTTGCCTTCAAAGGCTGTGGGGTCCCAGATAAACTGCGGAGCCCACACGCGGTACATTTTGGCGTATGCTGCGTCGGTTTTGTAAGCATCGGTAGTGGCTTCGGGGTCGGAGAAAATGCTCTTGCCTTTGCGGAAGTCGAAGGTGGTGCTTTCCCAGTGGATGAGGTCCTTGGAGCGGAGGAGGTTCATGCCGTAGTTGCTCCATACGCCGGACACGGCGTTCTTCATGTCCGTGGTGGTCATGAAATATTCGCCTTCGCGCTGTCCCTTCTGGAGGTAGGCGTCGCGCGTGCCGTGTTCAATCTGAGCGAGCTCGGAGGTGTTGAACACCTCTTCGCCGTTGAGGAGCACCTGGAACTTCTTTCCTTGGTCGGCGAGGGTGCCGAGGGCGAAGTTGGTAATTTCCTTGTTGGGGTTCATGAAGCAGTAGAGGTAGCCGTATTCCGTGTCGCGGGGAGCGAGGGTGACGGGCACGTCAACCTTGGCGAGCGAACCGTCGGCGAGGGTGACGGTGGCCTTGAGCGTAGCAGCCTGCAGACTCTTTCCTTCGGGCTGTTTGTTCACCTTGAGCATGGCGCTCCAAGTGGTTTCGGAGAGAGAAACGTAGCCGTTCTCCTTCTCGTCGAGTGTCCATTTGATGCTTTCGCCGTCGTTGGTGGAAGTGGGTAGCTTGGCATCGGCATGGAGGAAGTTGAGCTTCGTGGTGTTTGCCTTGAGATATTCCTTCACGCGGCTGAGGTCGCTTGCTGAAGCGTCCTTGCCGGCATTGTCGGGGAGGGTGATGTCCTCGAGGTCGAGGGTGAAGATGTTGAGCGAGTAGGCGGGCACTTCGTAAGTGAAGTCGTGGTCGTTGAAGCTGGAGAGTTCGCTTTCGACAGGAGCCACGTTGGTCTGGTTGTCCATGGTGTTCTCGTCGGTGCCGTCGGCGCTGGTGAGAAGGGTGAGCTTACCGCCCACGATGCGTGCGTTGCTAACGTTGATGGTGGCGGGCACGGCGTCGGAGGACGTGTTGACAACCTTCACGTACATCTTCTTGGCAGCATCGTCGATGGACGAAGCCACGTAGACCTTACGCTCGGTGGGGATGTCGAACTCGTGGATGAGCTCGTTGTTGAGGTAACACTGCACGTGCGAACCGGCTACCACCACGCGAATCTTGTAGCTCTTGTTGGTGGTGATGCTGCCCGCTGCGGTGGCGAGTGTCGTCTTCGAACCGTTCTTGCAGTACTCTACGGCGTGCTTCGTGTTGCTCCATCCGCCGAGGTTCCACCAGAGGTAGTTGTCGGAATCCTTGTATTTGAATGCCACGAGGAAACCTTCGCTGCCGGAGAGCTTCTTGGCGTCCACTTCGAAGGTGTAGTTGTCGCCCACAGCCGTTTCGTTGTAGATGAACTTGCCCTGCATGGAGGCGTCGCCCTGCTTGAGCTGACCGGCCTGTACGAACCAGTTGCCGCCGTCCTGCTTCTTCCACGTGTCGCCGAGGGAGGTGAAGGTGTCCTGGAAGAGCATGGTGCCGTCGGCAGCGGTAACCTTGAGGTTGTCGTAGGTAGCCACGGTGCTCCAGGTGCTCAGGCCGAATCCTCCGCCGATGGTCTGTGAGTTGCCCTCTTCAGTCCACTTCACGTTCTGCTTGCCCACGTGGGTGGGCATGAGCTGCTGCACGTAGTAAGAAGGAGTGCCGTAGCTCTCGCTGGCGTTGAAGCGAATCATGTCGGGCTTCCACTTCTGGTCGTTTTCGTTGACGAAGATAGGAGCGTAGCTGTTCATGATGCACATGTCGGAGTTGCGTTCCATGCCGAGCATGTAGACGGCTTCGCCGAGAGCGGCGGTGAGGTGGCCGTTGGTACCGTAGTTCGACGTCACGGCATATTCGCCCACATATACCTTAGGACGTGAGCGGTCGTAGGCGTCGTACTTCGTGTACTGCGAGGCGAACCATGCCGGGTTGCGGTAGTAGTGTTCGTCCACGGCGTCCACGGGGTGGCTGTTGCGCCATGAGGGGTTGTCGGTGCCCCATGCTTCCACGTTGCCGATACACATCACTTCGGGGTACTTGGCCTTTACGGCGTCGTAGAAGGCGCGGTAGCGTTCGGCGTAGTGGTCGCTCTGGTCGGAGTTGCTGGAGAAGGTGTAGTTGTAGTTCTCGTTACCGATTTCGAGCAGACGGAGGTTGAAGGGTTCGGGGTGACCGTTTGCGGCACGCATGGCGCCGTATTTGGTGGTGACGTCGCCGTTGCAGTATTCAAGGGCGTCGAGCGCTTCCTGGATGTATTCTTCAATCTGGTCGTAGGGCTGAACCCAGCCGTGGCCCATACCCATGTTCACCACGAAGAGTGGCTCTGCGCCGATGTCTTCGGCGAGCTGAAGCATTTCGTGGAAACCGAGACCGTCGCTCACGTTGTAGTTCCAGTTTACGTTCATGTGGCCGGGACGCTCCTCGATGGGACCCACCGTCTTCTTCCATTCAAAGCGGTTTTTGAGTCCGTTCTGGCTCTGTCCTTCCACGTAGCAGCCGCCGGGGAAACGCATGAATGCGGGGTGCATGGCCTCGAGCTTTTCGGCGAGGTCGGGGCGGCAGCCGTTGTCGCGGTTTTTGTAGGTGGGCGGGAAGAGGCTTACCACGTCAATCACCACGGAACCGCTTTTGCTGCCGAGAATGCTCATCGTGCCGGCGGCGTCGCTGCCTGTGGCGGTGATGGTGGCGGTGACTTTCGTCCATTCCTTGTTGGCAGCATCGAGGGTAATCTCAGCCGAACCGAGGCTCGTTTTCTTCGAGGAGTTGAGCTGCACGGTGAGTTTGCCGTTCCATCCTTCGGAGTTCTTCACCCAGGCGGAGAACTTATACTCGTTGCCCTTCACGATGTTCATGCCCCAGAAACCGGAGTTCTGCACGCCGTCGCCGGCAGCGTTGAAGGTGAGTTTGAGTGCCTGCTTCTGTGCGTCGTTGAGGAGTCCGTCGGTCACGAGGCTTATTTTGCCTCTGTTCACTGCGCTCCATGAGCTTGCTGAAGAGGTGTTGTCCTCGAAGGAACGGTTCTGCACGAGTTCGGCGTAGAGACCGCCGTCACCGGCATGGTTGATTTCCTCAAAGAAAATGCCGTAGTGGAGTTTACCGATGTCGGCGCCGCGGCTTCCGGCGTCGACGTTGAGCACCACGTTGTTCTGCGCAGCGAGGGGCAGCGCAGCGCAGGAGAGTGCCGAGGTGTAAACGAAATGTTTTAACCAGTTCATTTTTCTGCGATTGTTGGTTAGTGACGGAGGAGCGGCTGAGGCTCGTTCCGCGCTTTTGTAGTTTTGTTGATTGTTAGATGTGGCAAAATTACATCTTATTTGACAACTTCACCCTACAAATTTCGTTCATTAGGCTATAAATAATGTGCAAAACCCGTGGCTTGGGGGAGGGAGCGCGTAAATAAGAGGAACGCGCGCGTGAGGGGAATGTGGCGAAGCGCATGGGGGAAGACTCCAGTATTGACAGTTCTACACGATTACAAAAGGCGAAGCCACACTCGCCCATGGGGGGCAAGTTTCCAACTTGACAGTTCTACACAAAGTTTCAAAGCGCAGCATGCAAAAGCCTCAGTGAGGCCGTGTAGAGCGTGACGTTTTGAAAACGTCACCCCCATGGGCGGCGCAAAACCTCGCCCCCATGCGCTTCGCCTCCTTGCGCTTCGCTTTCTTGCGCTTTGCCCCCATGCGCTTCGCTCCATACGCTTCCCAAAGTCCATTTTTTTAACACTGAGAATCGCGCAGAAATCACCAAACGCACATCTGCTCGCAAATACGCGATTTTCAGCGCGCATAATTATGCATCATATTGCATCAAAATGCGTGTATATTTAAAATTCGCTGCATGCTGCTGCATAAAACGCCCTGCCGGAGCAAAAAATGCTGCCTTTTTCGTGAAAATTCCAAGGCATCTAGAAAAAACTCCCCTTAGGCCCAACGTTTTGGGCTGCCTTGGAATTTTCAGAACGTGCCTTGGAGTGGCAGAAATGTGCTGAAAAGAGGCAAAAAACCATAGCTGCTTTTTCTAGTTTGAAGCTCGCGGACGCAAAAATGAAGGGCGCGAAATTAACAATTGAAAGGTTCGTTTGCGGATGCAGGTAACTATAAGCGTGAGTGCGAAGCGCATGGGGGAGAAGCGCATGGGGGCGAAACGCATGGAGGTCAAGACTCCAGTCTTGACAGTTCTACACGATTACAAAAGGCGAA
>CAVJJO010000081.1:0-13479 GCA_963649665.1 Bacteroidaceae bacterium
ACTCTATGCGCTGCACGACTGCCGTATCACTCGAAATGTCGGATGAACCAAAAATTCCCCCTAGGCCCAACATTTTGGGGCTAGGGGGAATTTTTACGGGATGCCTTGGAGTAACAGCTTTTTGCTGAAAAGCAACCAAAAACCATCGTTATTCTCTCTAGTTTGAAGCACGCGGACGAAAAAACGAAGGGTGCACAATTAACAAATATAGGATTCCTTCACTCTGTCTGTAGCTACTCTAGTGGTGGTAAGCGTTGGTGCACATTCACTTAGCAGCTTGAGATTTAGAAAAGTGCAATAAAGAACTTGCGCAATAGTGGTGCAACGCGCATGGGGGTCAAGACTCCATCTTGACAATAAGCGCAAAGTTTTGAATGGGAAGTTACGCAAAAGACCCCGTGAGGCGTGTAGAGCAGTCAAGACTGGAGTCTTGACCTCCATGCGCTTCGCCTCCATGCGCTGCGCACTAACGCTTACCCCCCACCTGAGTAGCTACGTTTATGCTTAATATATATTAAATTTTCCACTTTTGCGAGTACCTTGCATTGCAATGTACTTATGTTTTACCTACATTTGCAGTGCGAGTTCGGCAAACGGCCGTTGCCGAAGCATCGCAAGCGTAAAACAAACCTGTTACACATATGAACGTAGACAATGCAAAATCGCAGATGCGCAAGGGCATGCTGGAATACTGCATACTGCTCCTACTGAGCCGTCAGGCGAGCTACGCCATAGACATCATCACGAAGCTGAAAGAAGCCGAACTGATAGTGGTCGAAGGCACACTCTACCCGCTCCTCACACGCTTGAAGAAAGACGGACTGCTGGCGTACGAATGGCAAGAGTCCACGCAAGGGCCGCCACGCAAATACTACACGCTGACAGCCGACGGACAAGCCTTTCTCAACGAGCTCGACAACGCCTGGAACGAGTTGGCCTACACCGTGGGCGTGCTCAAGAGCAAAACGGAAACCGCTCCGCCGCCTTCCCCTGCCGACGACAGTGCGGAACACGTTGCAGCCGCAGCAGAAGACTGCGCAGAAGAAACGCACTGACAATCGCAGCAGCGTCATCACCCTCTCGTTAACCTCCACAACACACGACACATCATGAAGAAAAATATCACCATCAACCTTTACGGCACGCTCTACGCCATAGACGAAGACGCCTGCATGCTTCTAGAGAAGTATATCGACAACATGAAGGCCTACTTCGCCAAGCGCGACGGCGGCGACGAGATAGCCGACGACATAGAACACCGCGTGGCGGAAATACTCTCCGACCTCAAGGCCAACGGCACGGAAGCCATCAGCATAGAGCACGTGCAGGACATCATACACCGCATTGGCAATCCCGAAGAAATGGACGAAGAATCTGCCGACGACGGCAGCTTGCCCAATGAGGAAGCCGCCGCAAACGCCGACACTGCCGAAGCCGACACTGCCGAAGCCGACACACTGGGCGGCACAACGCCTCCCGAACCTCCCGCACAGCCCTCAGGCGACGAAGCGAAAAAGCGCAAAGGCTTCTTTACCGAACGCAAACTCTACCGCGACGCCGACGACCGGATAATAGGCGGCGTGATGAGCGGCCTCAGCAAATACTTCGGTGCCACCGACCCACTGCCTTGGCGCATCATCTGCGTACTGCTCTGCCTCGTCAGTTTCTCCACCATGGGCATCGTTTACCTCTTGGCGTGGGCCATCATACCTCAGGCAAACACCGCCGAAGAACGTCTGCTCATGCAAGGACGCCCCGTGAACCCCGCCACCCTCAACGAAGAACTCATGAAACAGGCCGAAGCGGCACGCAACTACGTGTCGTCATCACAGTTCCAAAGAACGGCGCACAGCGTGGCTGGAACTTTCGGACGCATCGTACTGTTCCTCATACAGCTGTTCTTCCTTGCTCTCTCCACCGGCGCCCTCATCGGTCTGCTTACGTTCGCTGCCTTTCTCCTCTTCTATCCCATGTGTGCCATGCCTACCGATGCCGACGAAGAGTGGATAATGCTCATGCAAACCGTGCCCGCCGTACAATGGGGCATATGGGGCGCCACAGCTTTCGGCACGGCATTCCTTTGCATCGTCATCTATGCCCTGCTGCGATGGATGTTCAAACCCACGCACCGCTCTTCCATGAGCGCCGTGCAGCGATTCACGCTCTTCATAATCGCCATTATCTCTTTTGCAGCCGCCCTGTCGTGCACCATTGCCACCACGGTGCGCATAAAGCAGGAAAGCAACACATACAAGATCAAGAAGAACTCTGCCGGCGGCTATTTCCTCTTGAACGACCAACGCGACGACCTCGAAATAGAGGGATGGAACATTCTCGCCTATGAGCACTGCAATCCCGAAGGCTACTGTCTGTACAGGACCGAAAACTGGACACCCCGCAACTGCCGCTCCTCTAACGACAGCGACGACGGAGATGACGACTACGATGACGACAACGATGACGTACGTTACCTCTATTTCGAGCACGACACTCAAAGTCCGCAACCGATGAAGGTGCACTTCACCTCCACCTACAACAAGCCCGCCGGCTACTACCGGCTCGCCGTAGTGGGCCGCACCAACGGCGACCAAACCCTCGCCTATGCCACAACCGACGGAACAAACTATGCCACAGCATACGTACCCGAAGGCACGCACGGCAACCTGCGCGACAAAAGCGCTGAAGAAATGGAGCGCCTCGGCCTGCTCACCGACAGCGCGTGGAAATACAACGAAAGAGGACTGAAAAAGCTCGTCGACAAATGGAGCTACGCCGAAAGCGACGTGTTCTACCACAAAGGCGGCACACTGAAGGTGGGCTTCACCAACCGTCCGGAACTTATCGGCCAAACGTCGCCCAACGGACGCGCCACAAGCAGATTCAGCATTCGTCTCGTGAAGCTCGTGCCCGTAGCGGCACCGGCAATAGCCGCACCGCACGGCTCCACTCCGGCAGTCACCCCAAAGCCCGTTCACCCTACCCCGAAATCACCATCAAAAAAATAAACATTTGTAGCAGACCCATTGTCTGAAAAAACGTAGTCCGCTCCGTAGCATTGTGAAATGCATGACGGAGCGGTTTTTCAGTTTTGCACATTCGCGAAGCTACGCTTTCCCACATTTTTTCTTACTTTTGCCCCGTCTAAAAGCAACGAACCCCAAACGACGAATCAATAAATGGACGACTATCACGCGGAAACTCACGTTTGATACCGACCGAAAACAGGCACTCCGTCAACGTTGGCACACACACTTTCCAGAACCTGCGCCGACACGAACCAAAGCAGCCGTTTCGCGTCGGGAAACGGCAATGCGCCTTGGCACGGGCACCACAAATGTCCGAACCACCATTCAACACACAAATTTCCGGAACATACCGACCTGTTTTTTCTTATGCGTACCTACTGGAACTACAACAAAACGCTTCGCACACTCGACGAGTGGACTCCCGACTGCTGGACACAAGTGACCTGTCCCACCCCCGAAGACGAAGACTTCCTCGTCAACGAACTCCACGTCCCCGACTATTTCCTCGACGACATCCGAGACAAAGACGAGCGCTCACGCTATGAATACGACGAAGGATGGTCACTCATCATCCTCCGCATACCCTACGTAAAAGAAGTGGCATCACGCACGCCGCACACCACCATCCCCATGGGCATCATACTCAACAAGGGCGTGTGCATCACCGTGTGTAACTTCGAGACCAACATGATGATCGACTTCGTTTCCTACCAGCAAAAGCGCAATCAGGGATTCACCGACTCCGTCGACCTCGTGTTCCGCCTCTTCCTCTCCTCCGCCGTGTGGTACCTCAAGCGACTCAAGCAAATCAACGTGCTGCTGGAAGAAGCCAAGCGCAACCTCGACCGGCAAATAGACAACGAAGACCTCATAGGCCTCTCGCGCCTGCAGGACAGCCTCACCTACTTCATCACCTCCATACGCGGCAACGAAACGCTGCTCTCCAAACTGAAGTTCAAGCTGCCCGTCGACGAACTCGACGCCGACCTCATCGAAGACGTCACCATCGAGATGAACCAGGCACGCGAAACCACCAACATCTACACCAACATCCTCGACTCCACCATGGAGACCTACGCCAGCATCATCAACAACAACATGGCAGGCGTGATGAAGCAGATGACCTCCGTGAGCATCATTCTCATGTTCCCCACACTCATCGCGAGCATCTTCGGTATGAACCTCGTGAGCGGCATGGAAACCGTCTGGTGGGGATTCCCCGTGGTCATCGTGCTCTCCATCGTGGTCACCGGACTCTTTTACGGACTTTTCCGTTGGAAAACGTGGATTTAACCACTACACGCCACTTTTGGAAGCCAAACGTTTGGTCAATAAAAAAGAAATACTTTCATTTGCAACTCGAGTCTACGGCTCGAAACAACAAACATTTATCTCTATGAACGTCAGCACAAGCCGTGCACGATAAGAAAACCGCACCGCCCAACTGACCACCGACCCCATCCAAAGCCTTATGGACGAAATCAAAAATCCTACAGACGTAGAAGAACAGAAAGTAGCAGCCGACGCCACGGCTGAATCCATAACCCCCGAAACTCCCGCCGAGGAAGCACCCGCTGCCGAAGCCGAAGTTTCAACGGCAACAGCAGAGGCCGCCGAGCCTCAGCCCGCCAGCGAGCCCGAACCCACCACAAAGGCAGAGGTGATAGAACGGCTCAAGCAAATCGTCTACTCCGGAGGTGAAGTGGACCGCTCCACGCTCGACCACTTCAAGTCGCTCTACTACCGGCTCCGCAGCAACGAAGTGGTAGCCGCACGCGAAGAGTTTGTCAACGCCGGAGGCAATGCCGAAGAATTCGTGCCCGCCCCCGACACCGAAGAAGAAAACTTCAAGGCACAGCTCCAGCTCATCCGCGAACTCCGCACCAAACTGGCCGAGCAGCTCGAAAAAGAAATGCAGAAAAACCTCGACCGCAAGCAGGAAATCATTGCCCGCATCAAGGAACTCGCCGCTTCGCCCGACAATGCCGACAAAGGCTACGACGAAGTGAAGAAGCTCCAGGCCGAATGGAAAGAAATAAAGAACGTTCCCGCCGAAAACGCTACCGAGCTTTGGAAGAACTACCAGCTCTACGTGGAACAGTTCTACGACCAGCTGCGCCTCAACCACGAAATGCGCGCCTACGACTTCAAGAAAAACCTTGAAATCAAGACACACCTCTGCGAAGCCGCCGAAAAGCTCGCCGACGTGGCAGACCCCATCTCCGCTTTCCACCAGCTCCAGAACCTCCACCAAGAATACCGCGAGACCGGCCCCGTGGCAAAAGAAGAGCGCGAAGCCATATGGAAACGTTTCAAGGACGCCTCCACACTCATCAACAAGCGCCATCAGGACCACTTCCTCGAAATAAAGGAGAAGGAAGAGGAAAACCTCAAGAAGAAAACTGAACTCTGCCAGAAAGTAGAGACCCTCGTCTACGAAAACGCCAAGACCTACGCCCAGTGGGACGAACTCTCCAAAGTGGTAATAGGTTGGCAAAACGAGTGGAAGACCATCGGTTTCACACCGCGTAAGGTCAACTCCGAAATATTCGAGCGTTTCCGTCTTGCCTGCGACCGTTTCTTCCAGGCCAAGACCGCTTACTTCAAGGAAATGCGCGAACAGCTCGCCAGCAACCTCGCCGCCAAGAACGCGCTCATCGAAAAAGCCGAAGCGCTCAAGGAAAGCACCGACTGGGCAGCTACCACCAACAAACTCGTAGAACTCCAGAAGGAGTGGAAGACCATCGGCCCCGTAGCACACAAGATGAGCGATGCCGTGTGGAAGCGCTTCAACGACGCCTGCAACGCTTTCTTCAACAAGAAGAACGAGGCCAACAAGGGTCAGCGCATCGAAGAAGAGGCCAACCTCAAGCTCAAGGAAGGAGTAATCGCCGAACTTGAGAAGCTCGTGGCAGAACCCGCCGACAACCAGCTGCAGGCCGTGCGCGACCTACAGGCCAAGTGGGGCGAAATAGGCCATGTGCCCTACCGCAAGAAGGAAAAGATATATCTCCGCTACCGTGAGCTCTGCGACAAAATCTACAACTCGCTCCACGAAAGCGCCGGACGTCGCCGCATGGACAACTTCCGCCGCAACGTAGCCGAAAAGGGCGGTTCCGAACTCTCACGCGAACGCACCCGCCTGCAGAACGCACTCGATGCCAAGAAGCAGGAGATTCAGACCTACGAAACCAACCTCACCTTCTTCCGCTCAAGCTCCAAGAAAGGCAACTCGCTCGTGGCCGACGTGGAGAAGAAAGTGGCACGCCTCAAGGAAGACCTCGACGTCATCATAGAGAAAATCAAAGAAATCAACAAGCAAATAAAGGCTGAAAGCGAAAGCAAATAAAGCCTTGCGAACCAATCTTTCAATTATTTGCCCCGACATGCCAACGCGCATGCCGGGGCTTTTAAATTTGGACTGTTTTTCAGAAAATTTGTAACTTTGCAGCAGTTTTCAAGCAAGCAAGGCTTTGTAAAGTACTTACTCACTGTGCACAAAGCCGACACGTTGTCACGCTGCTTAAGAAAACTTCTACACCTTATGTCACTGAACTTTCAGCGAACATTTATCCGTACCTTCAACAAAGTGCACAAGTTCCATCAGTGGGGAGTTTGTGTACAGTTTTAATACCCGTTATTTCTATTTCCTTCGCTAAGGCCTGAGTTGCAGAAGCTCAGTCCAGGAGCGCCGTACCCGTCAACTGCATTTCACAGGAAATGCAGTGCACACACGTTGTACCCCCTTGTTTGCTAAAGCCAAAAGCAAACGAGGCCGTCCTACCGTTATTTATTCCATCATCCACTCAATTCACATTTTATGAACAAGCACGCAAAATGCCGCACTGCAATAGCCGTGTGCATAGGTTTGCTAGCTCCGTGCCACACGGCCCTTGCCCAAACGCCGGCCTTACAGCACGGACTGAAACAACTCTTCCTGCAAGCCGACCGTTCCAACGCCACGCTGCAAAGCATGCGCTCAGCCATCACCCAAGCCGACGCGGGAATAGCTTCGGCACAAACACAGAAACTCCCCGAGATAAGCGGCACAGCGTCGGTGTCGTACCTCGGCAATGCACGCATTTGGAACCGCCACTTCGGTGAAAGCACCTCTGCACCCATGCCCCACTACGGCAACAACTTTTCCCTGCGCGCCGAGCAGGTGCTCTATGCCGGTGGCGCAATCAAAGGCAGCATAGAACTCTCGCAGCAAGGCGCACAGATGGCACGCCTCTCCGCCGCCGACGAGCAGCAGCGCGTGCGCTTCGCTCTCGCAAGTCTCTACTTCCAGCTCCACGAACTCCGCAACCAGGAGAGAGTCTACGCCAAGAACCGCGAACAGGCCAACGAGCAAATCACCCTCATGAAGAACCGACGTGAGCAGGGCGTTTCGCTCCGCAACGACGTGACGCGCTACGAACTCCAGCTCCAGCAAATCACGCTTGGCGAAACCTCCGTGAAAGACCGCCAAAGCATCGTGAGCAAACAACTGCTCACCGCGCTCGGCAACGACTCCGCCCACATTGCACTCTTGGGAGAAGAAGCCTTCAACGTGGACCAGATTGAAGCCGGCAGCGAAGCCGCTTGGCAACAACTCGCCGCAACGAACCACTTCGGGTTGCAGCAGTCCGCCCTCAGCGTGGACATGAGCCGCACGCAAGAGAAGATAGCCCGCGCGGCACGTCTTCCAAAATTTGCCATCGTAGCCGAAGACCACCTCGACGGTCCCGTCACCATAGAAGTGCCGCCCCTCAACAAGAACCTCAACTACTGGTACGTGGGCGTGGGCGTGAGCTACAATTTCTCTTCTCTCTACAAGGCGAAAAAGAAAATCAACGAAGCGAAACTTGCCACTGTGCACGCCAACGACCAACTCACCGCGGCGCAGCAAGGCGTAAGCGATGCCGTACACGCAGCCTACGTAAACCTCCAGACCGCTCGCACCCAACTCCATACCTGCGAGAAGAGCGTACAGCTTGCTTCGGAGAACTACGACGTGGTAAGCAACCGCTACAAAAACGGCCTGGCCATCGTGACCGACCTTACCGATGCCGCCAACATGAAACTCGACGCACAACTCGCTTTGGTCAATGCCCGCATCAACGTGGCATACTCGTTCTACAACCTCAAATATGTAACCGCTTCACTCTGACAATCCGCAAGCAATGAAACAGAAAACCATCCTCCGCATCTTCTACAACGCCATAGTACTCCTCATCGTCGCCGCAGGCGCCTACCTCGTAGTGGACCACTTCGTGCACTTCGGCAAAGGCGAATTCACCGACAACGCTACCGTGCAGCAACACATCACTCCCGTCAACACACGCGTTTCGGGTTTCATCAAGGAAATACGTTTTGCCGAATATCAGCAAGTCCACAAAGGCGACACGCTCGTGATTATCGAAGACAGCGAATTCCGCTTGCGGCTGGCACAGGCAGAAGCCGACCTTGCCAATGCATTGGCGGGAAAGCAAGCCGTAAGCTCGGGAATCGAAACCACGCACCAGACCATGCACGTGACCCATGCCGGCATTGAAGAAGCCCGCGTGCAACTCGAGAATGCCCGCCGCGAAGACTCGCGCTACGCCCAGCTTCTCAAAGACGACGCCGTCACGCAACAGCAATACGACCAGATACACACTGCCCGTCTCGCCGCCGAAGCACGTTACGCACAAGCGCAGCGCAGTCTCGGCACGCTCCGTTCCACCGAAAAGGAGCAAGGACATCGCCTCTCGCAAAACGCAGCGGGAATCGACGTGGCACGTTCGGCTGTAGAACTCGCACGCCTCAACCTTTCCTACACCGTAATCATTGCCACGGCCGACGGCGTGGTCGGAAAGAAGAACATCCACGAGGGACAACTCGTGCAACCCGGACAGACCATGGTGGACATTGTGGACAACTCCGACCTTTGGGTAGTGGCCAACTACCGCGAAACGCAGTTGCCGAACATCCAGACGGGCGCCGTGGTGAAAGTAGAAGCCGACGCCGTGCCTGATGTAGAGTTTGAAGGCACAGTGGAACGCATCAGCGACGCTACGGGTTCGGCGTTCTCGCTCGTGCCGCAGGACAACGCCACGGGCAACTTCGTGAAAGTGGAACAACGCATTCCCGTGCGCATCCGCCTCAAGGAGAACGAAGCCACAAAGCGCCTCCGCGCCGGCATGAACGTGGAATGCACCGTCATGCCGTAAGGCGGTTCCACGAATCGCCACTGAAATCCTACAATGTTGTTCTTTAGCCTTCTAACAATAGATATCAATGTCTGACCCCAATCAAAAACCTGCAGGCGGACCTCCCATGGTGTTTGCCATGCCCATGTACCACGACTGGGTGCCGCAATGGGTACGTCCGTGGATTTACGTACTACTGGGCTTCTGCTTCCAGTTTTCCAACGGGATGTACCTTGGAGCCATGAGCGACGTGGTAGGCGAATGGAGCCTCATGCGTGAAGACATGCAGATGTGTCTCTACTGCACGCTCGCCGGCATGGCGTTCTACTTCCCCGTGTTGTTCCGCATGAAGTTTCGCTTCACCAACAAGTTCTTGCTCATGGCATCGGCAGCCGTCATTCTTGCGTGCAACCTGGTGGCGCTGCTTCATCTTCCCATGCCCGTACTTTGGGCGGCATGTGTGGTGTGTGGCATGGCCAAGATACAGGGCACGTTCGAGTGCATGTCCGTCATACAGCTATGGATGACGCCCAAGCGCGACTTCGGCGTGTTTTTTCCCCTGCTCCACATCGTGCTGCTCACGTCCATAGAATATTCCGGTTACCTTGCCTCGTGGTTTGCCTACTATGCCCACTGGACTTACATGCACTGGTTCATTGCCGGACTCATGCTTCTTGTGCTTGCCCTGCAGGCCATACTGACGCGCCCCGTACATGCCATGCCGAAGATTGTTCCTCTAAAAGGAATAGACTGGACGGGAGCGCTACTTTGGCTCGTGCTCTGCCTGCAAGTGGTGTTCCTTCTCAACTACGGCGACTGGATGGACTGGTGGAACAGTTCCACGTTCCGTCTGCTCTGCGGCACATCGCTCCTCAATCTCGCCTGGGCGCTTCACCACATGTGGCACCGCGACGTAGCTTACTTCGAAACCACCATGTGGAAATACCACAACGTGGTTCCCGTAATCTTGCTCATCGGCGTGGTAGAGATGCTTTTCTCGTGCGAGCACGTGCTTGAATCGCTCTACTACGGTTCCGTCATGCACTACGACGACCTCACGAGCGAGTGGCTCAACCAATGGTCGCTGCCCGGAATATGGGCGGGTTGCCTTTTCTCCTTAGGATGGCTGAAACTCATGCGCTGGAACGTGTACAAGCTCATAGCCTTCGCGCTCTTCGCCTTTGCCATCTATGCCGGCAGTTTCTACTTCCTTGTGGATTCTGAACTTTCCATCGTACAGCTCCACATACCGCTCATCTGGCGCGGATTTTCCTACGCCGTGCTCTGCATAGCGTTCATGTGGTGCCTGCATGCCATCATGTCGTTCCAGCATTTCTTCCAGGCTCTCGCCGTGTTCAACGTGCTGCATATGCTCATGGGCGGACTGGCAGGCGCTGCGCTGCATGCCTATGGCGTAAAATACTACGTGGCAGACGGCTTTGCCCGCTGTTCGCAATACATCGACGCGGTACGCATGAGTGCTACACGCGTAGATATGGGAGCCTTCATGAGCCAAGTGGCGGAAGGCTTTGTGGCGCAAAGCGTGAAGATTCTTTTCGGATGGACTTTGCTCGCAGCCCTCACGTTTGCCTTCCTCATGCTCCTTTGGGACATTCCCATGGTGCGCCGCAACGTGAAGCATATCCCTTCGTGGCCCAAAGTGGGCATGGGCGTTTGGCGCAGCTACAAACGTCTGCGCCGCATACGCCGCCTGCGCAAAATGGCACAATAAGCCTCTACAATCATAGAACGAGGCTATACCTCATTCTCAAACGCACGTATGTGCATCGGGCATTGCACGTACATGCATCGGGCATTGCACGTACGTGCATCGGGCATTGCACGTACATGCATTGGGCATTGCACGTACATGCATCGGGCATTGCACGTACGTGCGTGCTTGCTTTTCCTCAGTAAAGTTGTGAAGAGCGTGACGTTTTGGAAACGTCACGCTCTTCACGGTTTATAATATGTTCCATACGTAGTGTCAGGAAAAAGGCACCGTTTGCGGGACTCGTTTCTCGGAAGATAGCCTTACTTTTGCACATTGATAGCCATTCGGTCAACATCGACCCACACCGATGCGTCATTTCATATCCTGCAAATGAAAAAGTTTCTTCGTCCCCTTTCCTATCTTCTTAGCGTTCACGTCATGGCGCTTGCGGCGCTTTCTCTGCTGCGCCTCGTTTTCTTCTGCACCGTACGCCATCAGCTCACTCCCGACGTAGCGGGCCATCCGTGGCTCGTGGCCACCGCCTTCCTTCGCGGCCTTTGGTTCGACAACGTCATTGCGTGCTACCTGATGGCGCTCCCGTTGGTCGTCGTGTGCGTGATGGGATGTATCGGTTGGTGGAAGCGCACGGTCTACCGTTGCCTCAACGTGTGGTTCGCCGTTTGGTACGCACTTGTGTTTATGGCTTCGGCCGGCAACACGCCTTATTTCAACTATTTCTCCAAGATGCTCAATGCCTCCATTTGGAATTGGGCAGAATATGGCGGCACTACCTTCGGCATGATTTTCGGAGAGACGTCGTACTATCTGCACATTGCCGTTTACTTCCTTGTCACCTTCGGTTTCTGCTTTGCCTTAAGCCGCTTGCGCAAGCACTACGTCAAGCAGGACGCTCATGCCGCTTCGCCCCAAGCACAAACGTCCACGACCCACAAGTGGGGAACGTTGGCGGCAAAAGTCGCCATAAGCTTGTGCCTCTTTGGCCTTTGTTTCTTGGGCATTCGCGGCCGCTTGGGCTACAACCCGATAAAGGTAAGCGCCGCCTATTTCTGCACCAGTCCTGTGCTCAACAACTTGGGCGTGAACCCCATGTTCGCTCTGCTCAACAGCACGCTCGACGAAATGCGTCCCGAAAACCGCACGCTCCATCTTATGCCCGACGCCGAAGCCGTCAGCAAGGTGCAGCAACTATATGATAGGAAAGGAATCGAAGGCATTTCTCCCATTGCCCGTGAAGTGCAGCCCACCGGTGGAGCGCCTACGGGGCAAAACGTAGTGATTGTGCTGATGGAGTCGATGTCAGCCAAACTCATGGCACGCTTTGGCAACGACGAGCACCTCACTCCCAATCTCGACTCATTGTTCCGCCATTCGCTCAGTTTCACTAACTGCTATTCTGCCGGCAACCACACGAACCACGGCCTCTATGCCACGCTTTATTCGTTTCCTTCCATCATGTTCCGCAACGCGATGAAGGGCAGCGACATTCCGGTCTATACGGGGCTGCCGAACATTCTGAAAAAGTCTGGTTACAGCACCATGTTCTTCATGACGCACGAAAGCCAGTACGACAACATGAACGCCTTTTTCCGTACAAACGGCTACGACGAGATCTATTCGCAGGAAAACTACCCCAAAGAGAAGATTGTGAACCACTTTGGCGTGGCGGACGATTACCTCTTCACTTACGCGCTGCCCGTGCTGCGAAAGCATGCCGCTTCGGGGAAACCCTTCTTTGCCACGCTGCTGACCATCAGCAACCATCCGCCTTATGTGGTGCCGAAGGAGTTTCAAGACGGTCGCCTTACGGCAGAACAGCAGATAGTACGCTATGCCGACCATTGCATTGGCGACTTCATGGAAAAAGCGAGCAAGGAGAGTTGGGCCAAGAACACCATTTTCGTGTTTCTCGGCGATCACGGCAAATTGCTCGGCCAGGCAGATTGTGAAATACCCGAATCGTTCAACCACATCCCTCTCATTATCCACAGCGCAGGTCTGCAACCGGAAGAGCGAACGCAGTTTGCCGGACAAGTGGACGTGGCTCCCACGTTGCTCGGCCTCTTGCGCATTCCCTATGTGCAGAACAACTTCGGCCTCGACTTACTTCACGACGCGCCCCGTCCCGCAGCATTCTACACTGCCGACAAAACCATTGCGGCACGCGACGGCAAACGCCTCTACGTCTACAATGCAGAACTCAAGAAGGAATATGCCTACAATCTTATCGACGGTCAACCGCACGAATGTGCCATGAGCCACGAATTCGAAAGTCTGAAGGACTACGTGTTCTCCCTCCTGCAAACCACGGAATATATGGTACAGCACGGCATGACCACCAACACTTCTCGCAAGTAACCCACTTCACAACATACGTTCAGCGCCAATATACATTCTTCCATGTATATTGGCGCTGTATCGTATGCGTTGAAGGTAAGCATCCCATACAAGCCGTATTGTGTAAAAAACAAATAAGCCAAAGTCTTGATAGATAGACTTTGGCTTATTTGTTTTCTATGCAATTGTAAGGTAGTAAAGAATCAGGATC
>CAVJJO010000082.1:0-13098 GCA_963649665.1 Bacteroidaceae bacterium
ATGTAAACCCAGGGTGTCGCTTCGCTTGCCCTGGGCTATGCGCTCATTGGGCTTTCAGCCCGTCGTTGGCACTGATTACCGTTGGTTCAGCCCGTCGTTGATGAATGCGTTGCATGATTATCGAATAAAAATGCTCAAGTTATTTTTTACACATTACTTAAAATACCAAAGAACTAATGAACATATCTTTCCTCGACGGATATACCGTCATTACCGACGATGCCGGACGCCAGATGCTTGAAGCATTGGGCAACCTTTCTCTCTACGACCGCACGCAGGAAGCCGACGTGGTGGCGCGAGCACAAGGCGCCGAAGTGGTCGTCGTAAACAAAACGGCTCTCAACGAAAGCCATTTCTCCCTTCTTCCCGACCTCAAACTCGTGTGCGTGGCAGCCACGGGCTACGAGAAGGTAGACGTAGCCGCTGCCAGGCGCCACGGCATAGCGGTGTGCAACTGTGCCGGCTACAGCAGCCGTTCCGTGGCGCAGATGGTGGCTTCGTTCGTTCTTGAAGTGGCCGACTCCGTGGGTGAATATACCTGCGAGAACCGCAACGGAAGGTGGTGCAAAAGTCCCGATTTCTGCTACATGCTTCGCGACCGCATAGAACTCGTGGACAAACCCATGGCCATCGTGGGCTTTGGCAATATCGGTAAGGCCGTGGCCGACGTGATGCGTCCCTTCGGCGTGAAACTCTATGCCGTCACTTCCAAACAGCAGGACGCGCTTCCCGCCGACGTGGAGAAAATATCGCTCCGCGATGCCTTCCGTAAGTGCAAGTTTGTAAGTCTTAATTGTCCGCTGACGGCCGACAATGAGGAGTTTGTAAACGATGAGTTGCTCCAAAGCGCTAACCCCGACCTCGTGCTGATAAACACCGCACGCGGCGGACTCGTCAACGAGCGCGATGTGGCGCAGGCCTTGCACGATGGCCGTATGGCAGCCTATTGCACCGACGTGCTCACGACGGAACCGGCGCGCGAGGACTGTCCGCTTCTCTCCGCGCCCCGCACTTTCATCACGCCCCATATCGGTTGGGATACTCCCGAAGCCCGCATGCGCATTATCCGCATACTGGTAGATAACATCAAGAACTTCTTTGCCGGCACACCCACAAACTGCGTGAACTAAGTGCGTCGATTGAGGCAAGCGCCTATGGGGCGAAGTCTCCATGCGCTATCACCTCCATGTGCTATCGCTCCCCCATGCGCATCGCCCTTTTGTTCCTTTTGAATATTAGCATATTACATACAACCCCTTAAACCTCAGTAAAATACCTAATTGAAGTGATAACTTTAGTTCAAGTCTTTGACTTCCTCGGCACCTTCGCCTTCGCCATATCGGGCATCCGTTTGGCATCGGCCAAACACTTCGACCTCTTCGGTGCCTACGTGGTGGGCGTGACCACCGCCATCGGAGGCGGAACCGTGCGCGACCTCCTCCTCTCGCAGTCGCCCTTCTGGATGGACAATCCCTTCTACCTTATCTGTTCCGCCCTTGCCTTGGTGTGGGTGATTTGCTTCCGCAAATACCTCGTACGGCAAAATCCCACCTGGTTCATCTTCGACAGCATAGGTCTCGCCCTCTTTACCGTCACCGGTATAGAAAAGACCCTCGTGGCAGGCTTTCCCTTTTGGACGGCCATCATTATGGGCGCACTCACCGGAGCCGGCGGCGGCGTGTTCCGCGACGTGTTCATCAACGAAGTGCCCCTCATCTTCCGCAAGGAAATCTATGCCCTCGCCTGCGTGGTGGGCGGCGTGTTCTATTATATCTGTGTCAAGCTCGGGGCTGACAACGTGGCGGCTGGACTGGTCTGCGGCGGTGTAGTGTTCCTTACCCGTGTGCTCGCCGTGCGCTACAAACTCCACCTTCCCGTACTTAAAGCCGAGGAGTGATGAAAGGAATGGTCTACATCCATGTGCCCTTCTGTCAGAGCCGGTGCGTCTACTGCGACTTCTATTCCACCGTGAGCGGCAACGACGTGAGAAAAGCCTACGTCGCCGCCGCTTGTGAAGAACTGAAGCAGCGCCGCGGCGAACTCTCCGGCCGTGAAGTGCAGAGCGTCTACTTCGGCGGAGGAACACCCTCCCTCCTTCAGCCCGAAGAAATTGCCGTGCTCCTTCAGTCCGTCCGCGCCCATTACGCCCTCTCCCCCGATGCCGAAATAACCCTCGAGGCCAATCCTGACGACATCACGTCCGCCTTTGTGGATCGGCTCGCAGCGCTCGGCGTAAACCGCATGAGTCTGGGTGTGCAGAGTTTTAACGACGACACGTTGCGTTTTCTTCGTCGGCGCCACGATGCTCGTCAGGCCGTGCGTGCCGTGGAAACCATCGTGGGTGGCGGCATTTCCAACGTGAGCATAGACCTTATCTATGGACTGCCCGGTCAGACCACCGAAGTGTGGGCAGAAAATCTTCGAACCGCCTTCAGCCTTCCCGTTACCCATCTCTCCTCCTATGCCCTCAGCGTGGAGAGCGGCACACCCTTGGCAAAGTTGGTAGAAAGAGAAGAAGTAGAGTCGGTAGATGAAGAAATGTTTTTCTCACAGTATGAGATGTTTATGGATGAATGCTTAAAGCACGGCTTTAGGCATTACGAAGTGTCGAACTTTGCCAAGGCGGGCTTTGAGTCGCGCCACAATTCCGGTTATTGGAACGGAAAGCCTTACGTCGGGATAGGTCCCGGAGCGCACTCCTTTGACGGCGGCAACGCCCGCCGGATGAATGCCGCCGACCTTTCGGCTTATACGCAGAGCCAAGGCTGTCCGCCCCATGAAATGGAGCATCTCACGCTCAAAGAACAGTTCAACGAAGCCGTCTACACCGCCTTGCGCACCGCCGAAGGCGTTAGTCTTCCCGCTCTTCGCAAACGCTTCCCCGCCGAATGGTGCGACCGTTTGCTCCGCACCGCAGTGCAGCACCTCCAAACCGGAGCGATGGAGGATGGTGCGGACAGATGTCTTAGAATATCCCGCAGCGGACTCTTCATATCCGACCGCATAATGAGCGATTTCATGCTCCTTGAAGAAGACGAATAGCGCACGTTTCTTGCCGAAACGATAAAATGTTGTAATTTTGCAGCGTAACAACCCCAAAAACGAAAGTTGACTAAATGACCACCCAAGAAGAATTTATCCAAGTACTTGCCGCTTGTCGTGACCTCTTCATTAAGAAGCTTCACGACTACGGAGCCGCTTGGCGCATTATGCGTCCGCAAACCATGACCGACCAACTCTTCATCAAGGCTTCCCGCATACGCTCGCTCCAGATGAAAGGCCATGCCATGGTGGAAGAAGGCATCGTGCCGGAATTCGTGGGCATTGTCAACTACAGCCTCGTGGCGCTCATTCAGCTTGAACTCGGCGCCGCCAACGAAGAGGACATTACGCCCGAGCAGGCCGTGGAACTCTACGACGCCAAGGCACAGGCTGCCCTCGACCTCATGATTCGCAAAAACCACGACTACGACGAAGCCTGGCGCGGAATGCGTGTCTCGTCCTATGCCGACCTCATCTTTATGAAGCTCTTTCGCACCAAGCAGATAGAGAACCTTGGCGGACAGACCCTCGTGTCGGAAGGCATTGCTGCCAACTACATGGACATGATGAACTACGCCGTGTTCGCCCTAATCAAGTTGACGCTTGAAAACGAATAAACTCCTTCGGCGTTTGGCTCTCGCGGGTCATCTGCTCTGCCGCATGGTGCTCGCCTGCACCTTCGTCTTCTCGGGCTTCGTGAAGATAGCCGACCCGATGGGCATGACCCACAAGCTCCATGCCTATGCCGTAGCCCTCGGCGCGCATTTCACAGCAGACTCCATCCTTCTGCAGTTCCTCGCTTGCGCGGTGGGTTGCCTTGAATTTGTGCTGGGCATCTATCTGCTCTTGGGTGTGCGCCGCAAACTGGCCGTGAGAATTGCGTTTCTCTTCATGCTCGCCTTCACCGCCATTACGGTGTGGATATACAAGACCAATCCCGTAGCCGACTGCGGATGCTTCGGCGATGCTGTGCATCTCACCAACGGACAGACGCTGGCGAAAAACGTGGCGCTCCTCCTCTGCGCCTCCATGCTGCAGTTCTACCCCATGCCGCTCCACCGCGTCATTTCTCAGCGCAACGCATGGGTGGTGTCCATCTATTCGTGGGTCTATGCAGCGGCCTTGTGCCTCTATACGCTGCATTACCTTCCCACTATCGACTTTACGCCCTACCGTACTGGCGGCAACATACGCGCCGTGCTCAACGGCGAAAGCACCGGCGACAACAGTCGCGATTCGCGCTTGGCAAACTTCTACCTCGCTGACCTTCAGACGGGCGACGATATGACGCTCAACATAGTCAACGACAGCGGTTACACCTTTCTCCTCGTCGTGCCCGACGCCAAAAGCGCCGACGACGGGTGCAGCGACCGCATCAACGACATCTACGACGTTTGCCAGGACATGGGCTACGCCTTCTTCATGGCAACCGCCTCCGGCGAAGACGACATAGCTGAATGGCGCGACCGCACGGGCGCCGCCTATCCCGCCTTGCAGGCCGAGGACACCGAACTCCAGAGCATGGTACGCTCCAATCCTGGTCTGCTCCTGATAAAGGACGGATGCGTGGTAGCAAAGTGGAGCAACAACTCCTTGCCCGAGCCCGACGCGGAAGGCTCCGACGCAGCACTATGGATTCCCGAAGAAAAAATGAGTCCGCTTCTTTCGCTCATCCTATGGTTCCTCGTCCCCGCGTGCCTCGTGGTAATGGCGGACTCATTGTGGATCGGAAGCAAATATTTCAAACACCACATATACAAAAAACGTTTAACTCAAATCAAAATGAGAAAGAAAATCGTAGCAGGCAACTGGAAAATGAACAAGAACCTGCAGGAAGGCATCAGCTTGGCAAAGGAACTCAACGAAGTGCTCTCTGCCGACAAGCCCAATTGCGGCGTCATCATCTGCACTCCCTACATCCACCTCGCCAGCGTGGCAGGCATCATCGACAGCAACATCATCGGTCTCGGTGCTGAAAACTGCGCCGACAAGGAAAAGGGTGCCTACACGGGCGAAGTTTCCGCCGAGATGGTAAAGAGCACCGGTGCCGACTATGTAATCCTCGGCCACAGCGAGCGTCGCGCTTACTACCACGAAACTCCCGAAATCCTCAAGGAGAAGGTCAACCTCGCCCTCGCCAACAACCTCGACGTAATCTTCTGCATCGGTGAAGTTCTTGAAGAACGCGAAGCCGGCAAGCAGAACGAAGTGGTTAAGGCTCAGCTCGAAGGCTCACTCTTCGACCTCACCGCCGAACAGTTCTCACACATCATCCTCGCCTACGAACCCGTATGGGCTATCGGTACTGGCAAGACCGCCACTTCCGACCAGGCTCAGGATATGCACGCTTTCATCCGCGCTACCATCGCCGAGAAGTTCGGTGCCGAAGCTGCTGAAAACGTTACCATCCTCTACGGTGGTAGCTGCAAGCCCAGCAACGCAAAGGAACTCTTCTCCAAGGTAGACGTAGACGGTGGCCTCATCGGCGGCGCAGCCCTCAAGGCAGCCGACTTCAAGGGCATCATCGACGCTTGGAAGGACTAATCCTTCTTCACTGCTCCCTTCGGCGTCAATGCTTCTTTATTCGTAGAGTAAGACATTAAACAGCGCCGAAAGGGGTGCACACACCTTATAGGAAAACTTGAAGCTGTACGACTCTGCTTCCGCATCCGTCCCCGCCGTGGACGGATGCTTCGGGCGGGTTGTGCAGTTTCAAGTTTTTAATTTATTTGACGGAAACGTCGGGGTGGAACTCGCTTCCGATATCTGCTATTCAGAGTTGCGTGCGCTGACATACAGCTGAATATGCAATGAAGGTTGTTCCTTTCCTTAAACGATAGCCACTCTCTAGAAACGAAATCGGCTTCGGCCTACTTCTCAACACCCATTGTCAGAAAAACGAATGAAACTCCTCTCCGCTCTACTCCTCTTCTTCGCTTCCCTTTCGCTGGGAGCGCAAACGACCTTTACGGGCCATCTCCGTGCCGCCGGGCAGGGAAAGGGCGTGGTGGTCATCATTCAGAGCGACGAAATAGAGCAGGCCGTAAACCGCAAGCAAACCTCCGCTGCCGCTTCAGGCAAAGAGGCAAAGCCCTCCGAGCGGCAAACTCCGCAGAAACACACCGCTGCAGAGCAACCTAAAGCCTCGGGCAAAAACTCCCACACTGCCGACTCCACCAAGAAAACGCAGCATGCCGAAGCCGGCAGGGCTGGGCATGCCACCGAATCGTCGGCAGACCACACAAACTCCGGCGCCTCCCGCCACTACACCGAACGCGCTCGCCGCAAGGCCCAAGGCTACCGCATATGCATCTACACCGGCGGCAACTCCCGCGCCGACCGCGAAAAGGCCGTGAAGATGGGCAACAAGTGCCGGGCAAAGTTCAGCGAACTCGCTTCCTATCCCAACTTCATCGCCCCGCGATGGGTAACCTACGTCGGCGACTTCCGCACACGCGAAGAAGCGCAGAAGTATGTCACCCGCATCCGCAAGGCAAACATTAGTTACGAAGTGCGCATCGTAAAGAGCGAGGTCAACCTTCCTTATTGAAACTCCGCGGCTCACACATTCCAAACAGAAAATTCAACGTCGGCACCGGAAACTCTACGTCCCTGCCACGAACCACCCATATATAAATGATGGACACCACACAAGAACTGCAAAAGCACTACACGGAAATAATAAAACTCCTCGGCGAGGACCCCACGCGTGAAGGACTGGAAAAGACACCCTATAGGGTAGCCAAAGCCATGCAGACCCTCCTCCGGGGCTACGACATGGACCCCGTCGGCACGCTCCGTTCTGCACGGTTCGAAGAAAACTGCCAACGCATGGTGCTTGTGCGCGACATCAAGTTCTACTCCCTCTGCGAGCACCACATGCTCCCCTTCTACGGCACCGCCCACGTGGCCTACATCCCCAACGGCACCATTACCGGACTCTCCAAACTCGCCCGCGTGGTAGACATCTTCTCCCACCGCCTGCAGGTGCAGGAACGCATGACGCGTCAAATCTGCCAGGCTGTCAATGAAGCACTTTCGCCGAAAGGCGTTATAGTAATGCTTGAAGCACGCCACATGTGTATGCAAATGCGCGGCGTGGAAAAAGACGACTCCCTTACCACCACCGTAGACTACTGCGGATGCTTCGAAAACCTCGAAGAGCGCGAAGAATTCTTCCGCGCACTCAAGCGCTGAGTCCTTTGCTGCCCAGCACGTGCCATAAGCAATTCGAGCATATCTTATGGCGATATTTGCGGGTGAAGCGCACGGCTTTCAAAACTCCCGTCTTTGCCGATCCATGCGGCCGCTCAAGGCAAAGCCACGCAAAAGCAGTCCGTAACTGCCGCAATCTTGCGCATATACGTTTGCTCCAAAGCGGCAAAAGCCGTAATTTTGTGGCGAATAAAGAAATTACCAAGCACGAAGAAACTCTAAACACATACAATATACATTCACGATGGAACTTGACATCCTTACTGCCGTTTCGCCCATTGACGGACGCTACAGACAAAAAACGGAACCCCTCGCACCCTATTTCTCCGAATATGCGCTCATGAAATACCGTGTGCGTGTGGAGATAGAGTACTTCATCACCCTTTGTGAACTTCCCCTTCCGCAGCTCGCAAGTTTCCCCCACGACCTCTTCCCCACGCTCCGCGGTTTCTATCAGAACTTCTCCGAAGCCGATGCCGCACGCGTAAAGGAAATAGAAAGCGTCACCAACCACGATGTCAAGGCCATAGAATACTTCATCAAGGAGCAGTTCGACAAAGTTGGCGGTCTCGATGCCTTCAAGGAATTTATCCACTTCGGACTCACCTCGCAGGACATCAACAACACCTCCTTCCCCCTCATGCTCAAGGAGTCCATCACCGATGTGTATGTGCCCCTCGTTCAGGAACTCATCGACCAGCTCAACGCCTACGCCGAAGAGTGGAAGGACATCCCCATGCTCGCCAAGACCCACGGCCAGCCCGCTTCGCCCACGCGTCTGGGCAAGGAAGTGAAAGTGTTCGCCTATCGTCTGGAAAAGCAGCTTCAGCTCCTGCTCGCCCTCCCCGTGACCGCCAAGTTCGGCGGCGCCACCGGCAACTACAACGCCCACCACGTGGCCTATCCCTCCTACGACTGGCGCGCCTTTGGCAACCGCTTCGTGAGCGAGAAGCTCGGTCTTGAACGCGAGGAATACACCACCCAGATTTCCAACTACGACAACATGGCAGCCATCTTCGATGCCATGAAGCGCATCCACACCATAGTCATCGACCTCGACCGCGACTTTTGGCAGTACGTCTCCATGGAGTACTTCAAGCAGCGCATCAAGAAGGGCGAAGTGGGTTCAAGCGCCATGCCCCACAAGGTTAACCCCATCGACTTCGAAAACTCCGAAGGCAACCTCGGCCTCGCCAATGCCATCCTCGAGCACCTCAGCCGAAAACTCCCCATCAGCCGTTTGCAGCGCGACCTCACCGACTCCACCGTCATCCGCAACATCGGGGTGCCCATGGGCCATGCGCTCATCGCCTTCCAGAGCACCCTTAAAGGTCTACGCAAGCTCCTTCTCCACGAAGAGTCCATCCGCCGCGATCTCGACAACTGCTGGGCAGTGGTGGCAGAAGCCATACAGACCATCCTTCGCCGCGAGGCATACCCCCATCCCTACGAGGCCCTCAAGGCACTCACCCGCACCAACGAAGCCATCACCGAAGAACGCATTCATAACTTCATCGACGGCCTCGACGTGAGCGAGAGCGTGAAGAGCGAACTCCGCGCCATCACGCCCCACAACTACACCGGAATTTAAATTTCCCCCGACAATCACAAAAAGGCGGTTCTGCAAATGACCCTGCATTTCGGGAGTTCTATGCAGAACCACCCTTAAACCTTAATACATTATTTTACATTGCTGCATCCTTACCTTTGGACATGCAAGCACCACGCACGCAATTAAAAGAGAAGGAAAATGGCATTCGTGAGAATGTCAAACATGCACAGTAAGCTCAAATCAAATCAAACAAATCATCACAACATGAGCGAAGAGTATTTCAACAATGAAGGCGGTGGTGGCCGTGACGGTTACACACCCCGCAACGAAAACAACGCAAACGGCGGACACGCACCCCGCCAGCGCTTCAGCCGTGGCACGAAAGTGGGCGGCAGCAACGGCTACAGTTCACAGTCCGGCGACAACGAGGGTGGCTACAAACCCCGTTACAACAGCGAAGGCGGCTATCGTCCCCGCTACAACAACAACGAAGGCGGTTACCGTTCGAACAACAATGAGGGCGGCTACCACCGCCAGGGTTCGGGCTACCAGCAGCGCCAAGGCGGAGCCTACAACCGCCAGGGCGGCTACCAACCCCGCGAGAACCGCTGGGGCAAGCAGCGCTACGGCAACCAGGACCGCTACAGCAACGAAGGCGGCTACCGTCCCCGCTACAACAACAATAACGAAGGAGGCTATTCCTCACGCGAAGGCGGCTACCGCTCCAACGACACCTACCGCTCCAACGACGGCTACACGCCTCGCGAAGGCGGCTACCGCTCCAACGACGGCTACTCACGCGAAGGCGGCTATCAGCCCCGTCAGGGCGGCTACCAAAACCGCGGCGGCTACCAGCAGCGCGGTGGCTACGGCCAGCGCAACTCCTTCGGCGGTCAGCGCGGCGGCTACGGCCAGCAGCGTCCCAAGTTCGCTCCCAAGAAGCGCGTCGACGTGCAGGAAGTGAACCTCGACCCCAACCAGCCCCTGCGTCTCAACAAGTTCCTTGCCAATGCCGGCGTATGCTCACGCCGCGATGCCGACAAATACATCCAGGCAGGTGTGGTAAGCGTCAACGGCGAAATCGTCACCGAACTCGGCACCAAGGTGCTCCGTTCCGATGAAGTGAAGTTCCACGACAACCTCGTCAAGATAGAAAAGAAGGTATATGTGCTCCTCAACAAGCCCAAGGGCTACGTCACTACGAGCGATGATCCCCAAAACCGCAAGACGGTGATGGACCTCGTGGAGCGCGCTTGCCCCGAACGCATCTACCCCGTAGGACGTCTCGACCGCAACACCACCGGTGTGCTCCTTCTTACCAACGACGGCGAACTTGCCTCCAAGCTCACGCACCCCAAGTTCCTCAAGAAGAAAATATACCACGTCACCACCGACCAAAACGTCACCGCCGCCGACATCCGTCAGATTGCTGAAGGCATCACCCTCGACGACGGCGAAATCAAGGCCGACGCCGTAGAGTATGCCAGCGAAACCGACAAGAAGCAGGTGGGCATAGAAATCCACAGCGGAAAGAACCGCATCGTGCGCCGTATCTTTGAAAGCCTCGGTTACCACGTGGTAAAACTCGACCGCGTATACTTCGCCGGACTTACCAAGAAGAACGTACGTCGCGGCGACTGGCGCTTCCTCACCGAAAAGGAAGTCAACATGCTCCGCATGGGTGCCTTCGAATAAGTTATACGCAATTAACAGCAACTACAATATGCAACGAACAAAAATAGTAGACCTCCTTGCCTCCACAGCCTACGGCAGTGAAGTCTGCGTAAAAGGATGGGTGCGTACCCACCGCAGCAGCAAAGTGGTGGACTTCATCGCCCTCAACGACGGCAGCACCATCAAGAACATCCAGGTAGTGGTAGAAGCCGGCAGTGTCGACCCCGAACTCCTCAAACTCTGCACCACGGGTGCATGCCTCTCCGTGAGCGGTACGCTCGTGGAAAGCCAGGGTGCCGGCCAAAGCGTGGAAGTGGCAGCTAAGAGCCTTGAAGTGCTCGGAACCTGCGGTGCCGACTATCCCATGCAGAAGAAAGGCCAGAGCTTCGAATACATGCGCCAGCACGCCCACATGCGTCTGCGCACCAACACGTTCGGCGCTGTGTTCCGCATCCGCCACAACATGGCCATCGCCATCCACAAATATTTCCACGACCACGGATTCTTCTACTTCCACACCCCCATCATCACTGCTTCCGACTGCGAAGGAGCAGGCCAGATGTTCCAGGTGACCACGAAGAACCTCTACGACCTCAAGAAGGACGAGGACGGAAAGATTGACTACTCCGACGATTTCTTCGGCAAAACCACGTCGCTCACCGTGAGCGGTCAGCTCGAAGGCGAACTCGGTGCCACCGCCCTGGGTGCCATCTACACCTTCGGTCCCACCTTCCGTGCCGAAAACTCCAACACGCCCCGCCACTTGGCAGAGTTTTGGATGATCGAGCCCGAAGTGGCATTCAACGACATCACCGACAACATGAACCTCGCCGAGGACTTCATCAAGTACTGTGTGCGCTGGGCGCTCGACAACTGCAAGGACGACCTCGAGTTCCTCAACAAGATGATCGACAAGACGCTTCTCGACCGCCTGCACTTTGTGGTGGAACACGACTTCGTGCGTCTTAAGTACACCGACGGCATCGCCATCCTCGAAGAAGCCGTGAAGAATGGCCACAAGTTCGAGTTTCCCGTTTACTGGGGCGTGGACCTCGCCAGCGAACACGAGCGTTACCTCGTGGAAGAGCACTTCAAGAAGCCCGTCATCCTCACCGACTATCCGAAGGAAATCAAGGCTTTCTACATGAAGATGAACGACGATGGCAAGACCGTACGCGCCATGGACGTACTCTTCCCCCAGATCGGCGAAATCATCGGCGGTTCCGAGCGCGAAGAGAGCTACGAGAAGCTCATGGGTCGCATTGAGGAACTCAACATCCCCATGAAGGACATGTGGTGGTACCTCGACACCCGCAAGTTCGGCACCTGCCCCCATTCCGGTTTCGGTCTCGGCTTCGAGCGTCTCATTCTCTTCGTCACGGGCATGCAGAACATCCGCGACGTCATCCCCTTCCCCCGCACTCCGAAAACTGCTGAATTCTAAAGCACGCTTTTTTATAATAGAAATTGGCATCTATCCCCGGGCTCATATACGATATGAGCTCGGGGTTTTTGGTCATGGGAAATCGCATAAAGATTTGTGGGTGAAGCGCATGGGGCGCATGACTCCCGTCTTGACTTGCTCTTTTGCGGTTATTACGAATTATTTTTTCTCCCACAGAATTCACGTAATTCACAGAGACAACTCGCTTTGCTCGTTGTTTTTTTTGAACACGAATTATCGTGAATTAACCGCGAATTTTCAAGAATTTTTAGTTCTCCCACGGAATTCACAGATTTCACAGAACATCCATGCCCCCTAATAATTCATGAAAATTCGCGGTTAATTCATGATAATTCGTGTTCACTCCCCGTCAAGACAGAGTCTTGACTCCATGCACTATCGCCTTGATTTTTTAATTCTCCCACAGAATTCACGGAATTCACAGACCTTCCGTGTTCAAAAAA
The DNA here is from genome assembly GCA_963649665.1 of Bacteroidaceae bacterium. Lineage (GTDB taxonomy): Bacteria > Bacteroidota > Bacteroidia > Bacteroidales > Bacteroidaceae > Alloprevotella. The sequence continues at coordinate 12,392 of CAVJJO010000082.1, forward strand.
AATAATTCACGAAAATTTGTGTATTCCTCCCTCCCCATGCGCGGGTATTGTTCTATTCCGTGGTGCCGAAAAATTCCGCTTTTCCGCTTTTTCCGCTTTTCCGCTTTAATAGTTTTGGGGCTCGCAGAAACGTTTCAGCCATGCGCTCGCCTCTTTTTTGTGTATGGAAGAATAGTTACTGATGTGTGCCGTGAAATTACCAAGCACCTCGTGAAAACACCAAAGCACGCCGTAAAAATTCCAAGGCATGCCGTAAAAATTCCAAGGCACGCCGTAAAAATTCCATGCTTCCGTCTTTGTCGGCTGCTGGTGAGAATGAACTTTTTGCCGCAAATCTCTCCAAAACTATTAAAGCGGAAAAGCGGAAAAAGCGGAAAAGCGGAAAATTTCGGTCTTTTCCGTCGTCACCTAAATTCAAAACTTGAGTTACGCTTACTGCACCTGAGGAGTTACGTGTTACTGAAGTTCTTCCGCTTCGCGGCATTCTACCATTTCCGTGCCTCGGTAGATGACCACGAGTTTGTGGAGCGTTGTTGTTCTGACGGAATCGCGGACGATGTCGCTGTCGGCGTAGCGGCAAATCTGGGCTGAGGCTTCCTTGAAGAGTTGCCCGACTTGCTCGTCGGTGGTAGACGACTTGCAGTACTTCAGTTCCACGATGTAGGAGTCGGTCATGCTCTTGTAGATGTCGCAGAGGGGCAGGAGGT
>CAVJJO010000083.1:0-13043 GCA_963649665.1 Bacteroidaceae bacterium
CCGAGGAAAAAGTTAGCATTCAAAACGCCGAAGCAATGCTTTTATGAAGCTATACGAGCGTAGTTGCATTTTGGAGTTGAATCTTCCCCTTACTTATTTGAAAAGAAACACTTCGTAAACGCACCGAAAAATGCTACCTTTGCAGCGAACGGATGCAATTTATTCGCAATTATACGCAAAAGCACACCGCTCCGCACAGCAACAAGGCACAAAACACTCGTGCCGAACACTGACGACCGCATGATCGGATTCAAAAAATTAGACATCTACATATTCAAAAAGTTCCTGCTGCTCTTTGCAGCCGCCTTCTGCATCTGCATCTTCGTGTTTGAAATGCAAGCCGCATGGAAATACATCGAAGACCTCGTGGGCAAAGGACTTTCTATTGACATTTTGGGCAAGTTCTTCGGTTACCTGACGCTCTATCTCGTACCGCAGTCCTTGCCTTTGGCCGTTCTGCTCGCCACGCTCATCACCTTCGGCAACCTGGGCGAATCGCTCGAACTCCTCGCCATGAAAGCCGCCGGCATTCCGCTCATACGCGTCATGCGCCCGCTGCTCATCTTCGCCATAGGCACGGTAGGCTTCTCCTTCTGGTTCCAAAACGAAGTGTCGGCGCCTGCCTACCTCAACATGCGCACGCTACTCTTCAGCATGAAGCTTCAATCGCCTGCCGTGGAAATCCCCGAAGGGGTATTCTACAATGGTGTGCCCAACATCAACATCTACGTACAAAAGAAAGACGTAAGCACGGGCATGCTCTACCAAACCATCATCTACAAGGTAGACCAGGGTTTCAACTGCGCACAAATCGTACTGGCCGACTCCGCACGCCTTGAAATGACGGAAGACAAGAAGAATCTCGTGCTCGACATGTGGAGTGGCGAGCAGTTTGAAAGCCTTCAGGGCAACAGCGCCGGCACGCAGATGATGGGCAGCAGCGCTTCCGACCCTTACGACCGCGAAACGTTCGACTACAAGAAGTTCATCATCGACTTCGACAGCAACTTCAACATGGTGGACAAAAACGTACTCGCCACCATGGCGGAGGGCAAGGACCTCAAGCAACTGCGCCACAGCATAGACTCCATGGAACTCGCCATGGACTCCGTGGGCAAACGCTACTATGCCGACGCACGAAGCGTATATTTCCGCCGCCCTGCCCTCTCGAAGGCCGACTCTACAACTCTTTACAAGCAACTCAAGGCCCATCCGCAAAACATAGACTCCCTGCTTGCCCATCTGCCGGCAGATAAGATGCAAAACGTAGAACAGGCGGCACGCATCAGCGTACAGTCCGCCAAGTCGGATCTCGAATGGAAAGCCATGACGACGCACGACACCGACTACACCATACGCCGCCACTGGTCCTACTGGTACATGTTTTACACAGGTGCGCTCGTCTGCCTCATCTTCTTCCTCATCGGCGCATCGCTTGGAGCCATCATCCGCAAAGGCGGCCTCGGACTTCCCGTACTCATCTCTGTGGGCGTGTTCATCGTACGCTACGTCATCGACACTTCCACAACAAAAATGGCGCGCGACGGAAACATCAACATGATGTTTGCCATGTGGCTCAGCACAGCCATCATCACCCCGCTTGCCATATTCCTCACCTATAAGGCAAACCGCGACTCCGGGCTCTTCAACATGGAAGCCTACCTCAACGCCTTCCGCCGCCTTCTCGGACTCCGCACCAAGCGCCACATAGCCCCGAAAGAAGTGATTATCCACGACCCCGACATGGAACGTGTGGACACCTTGCTCGGAGAAATAAAGGAGGAGAGCAAGGACTACATGAGCACCAAGCATCTACTCAAGGCCCCGAGTTACATATGCACCTTCTTCCGCTACGAAGCCGACGACCACGTGGAACGCATCAGCGAGAAGATAGAAGACGTGGTGGAAGAACTCTCCAACAGCCGCGACTACCGTATACTAAGCGGCATAAACCAATACCCCATTCTCTACACCACTGCTCACGTGAGCCCCTTCCACAGTAAAAAGTGCAACAAGGCCGCAGGCATATTCTTCCCGCTCGGCTTCGTGCTTTGGTTGCGAATATGGCGTTTCCGCCTCATCCTGTTGCGCGAATTGAAGCAAATCGTCCGCACCTGCAACACGCTAGAAGAGGTAATCCAGGGCCACACCGACGAAACCGAGAACGAAAGCGCTCCTGCAAGCGACACGGCAAAGCCTAAGCAAAAGCGGAAATGGAAAAAGGCGGTGCTCATCTTCATCGTATCGGCAGCCGTTGCCGCTGCACTCGGAAACTGGGGCTACGGACGCTACCGCCACTACCGCATACAGAAAATGATGCGCATGGAACAGTCCGGCACGGCACCCGCTGACGGCAACGTCTTGCAGGGGCAAAGCACTCCCCCATCCCAGCCTGCGACCGACACACCATTCGGGAAATAGCGTACAACTGCGAGACGCCCGATTTACAAATGCAAGCATTCACCACAAACAACTATACTACAATCCCACACTCATGAATACGTTCAAACTCGCCTCCGTAGAAGAGGCCATACAAGACTTTAAGGACGGCAAGTTCGTCATCGTGGTCGACGACGAGGACCGCGAAAACGAAGGCGACCTCATCATGGCTGCCGAACTCATCACGCCCGAGAAAGTGAACTACATGCTCCACAACGGACGCGGCGTGCTCTGCGCCCCCATCACCATAGAACGAAGCAATGAGCTCAAACTCGAACATCAAGTGCAGGAAAACACGAGCATGCTCGGCACACCGTTCACCGTGACGGTCGACCTGCTTGAAGGCTGCACAACCGGCGTAAGTTGCCACGACCGCGCCGCCACCATCCGCGCCCTCGCCGACCCCAACAGCCGCCCCGAAAGTTTCGGCCGCCCCGGACACGTCAATCCCCTCTACGCACAAGACCGCGGCGTGCTTGCACGCGCCGGACACACCGAAGCCTCCATTGACTTGGCACGCCTCGCCGGCATGCAGCCCGCCGCTTGCCTCATAGAGATTCTCAACGAAGACGGCACCATGGCGCGAATGCCCCAACTGCAGGAATTCGCCCAACGCGAAGGGCTTCACATCATCACCATCAAGGATCTCATTGCCTACCGTCTCAAGCACGAATGCCTCGTGGAACGCGGTGAAGAGGTTGACATGCCCACCGAATACGGACATTTCCGCCTCATCCCCTTCCGCCAGAAAAGCAACGGACTGGAACACGTGGCGCTCATCAAGGGCGAATGGAAGGAAGACGAACCCATCCTCGTACGCGTCCACTCCTCCTGCGTGACGGGCGACATTTTCGGTTCCGAACGCTGCGACTGCGGCGAACAGCTCCACAAAGCCATGCGCAAGGTGGAAGAAGAAGGCAAAGGCGTGGTACTCTACCTCAACCAGGAAGGACGCGGCATCGGCCTGATGGCCAAGATTGCCGCCTACAAACTTCAGGAAGAAGGCTACGACACGGTTGACGCCAACGTGCATCTTGGTTACGACCCCGACGAACGCGACTACGGCGTAGGCGCACAAATTCTCTCGCTTCTCGGCGTACGCAAGATGCGACTCATGACGAACAATCCCGTAAAGCGTGTGGGCCTTGAAGCCTACGGTCTCAACATCACCGAGAACGTACCCATCGAAACCACGCCGAATCCCTACAACGAACGCTATCTGCGCACGAAGAAGCTGCGCATGGGACACACGCTTCACAATCTATAAATCCTTAATCAACCTCCGACCCATGGCACAAGACATGAATTGGTACAACCCCAACGATACGGGTTCTACTCCTTACCACGACGCCGCTAAAGCGTTGCCCACCCTGATGACAAAAGTATACTTGTGGATGACGCTTGCACTCGCCATCACGGGACTCACGGCATGCTGTGTGGCACAAAACGAAGCCCTTGTATTCGGTCTGCTCGCAAACAGAATAGCATTTTGGGTGCTTATGCTCGCAGAGCTCGGCATCGTGATTTTCCTTTCCGCCCGCATCATGCACATGTCGTTCGCCACGGCAGGCATTATGTTCGGTATCTATTCCCTTCTAAATGGTGTAGTGCTGTCGAGCCTCCTGTTGGTCTACACAAGCGAAAGCCTCACGTCCACCTTCCTCATCACGGCAGGCACGTTCGCAGCCATGTCGTTCATCGGTGCTGTCACCAAGCGCGACCTTGGTGCCTTTGGACGTTTCCTTTTCATGGCTCTCATCGGTCTCATCATCGCCTCCATCGTGAACGTCTTCATCGCAAGCTCCACACTGAGCTGGGGACTTTCCTTTGCCGGTGTGCTCATCTTCAGCGGACTCACCGCCTACGACACTCAGAAAATGAAGCGTATGCTTGTGCAGTATGAGGCACTCGGCGAAGAGAACCTCATGAAGATAGCCCTGCTCTGCAGCTTGAGCCTCTACCTCGACTTCATCAACCTCTTCCTCTACCTGCTCCGTTTCCTCGGCGCACGCAAGAACTGACACCCATCCCACGGGGCGGGCTGCTTACGACGCTCCGCACCGTAAGCAGCGCGCCCCGCTTTGCTTCAAACCATACAAAACTAACTAATGGGCGGTTCCCTCAATCACCGCCCTACAATTCAGTACAACACATATGCTTTCAACACTCGTAAACCGACTTGCCCCTTCGGCAACGCTTGCCATGTCGCAAAAAAGTGCCGAACTCAAGGCACAAGGCATTGACATCATCAACCTCTCCGTAGGCGAACCCGACTTCAACACCCCCGACCATATTAAAGAGGCTGCAAAGAAAGCCGTCGACGAAAACTTCTCGCGCTACTCTCCCGTAGCCGGTTATCCCGCGCTCCGCAAGGCCATCGTTGACAAACTTCTCAACGAAAACGGTCTGGAATATGCGCCGGAACAAATCGTAGTGTCGAACGGCGCCAAGCAGTGTGTGTGCAACGCAGTGATGGCCGTCGTTTCTCCGGGCGACGAAGTAATCATCCCCGCACCCTATTGGGTAAGCTATCCCCAAATGGTGCTCATGGCAGACGGTAAGCCCGTGTTTGTAGAAGCCAAGATCGAGCAGGACTTCAAGATCACGCCCGAGCAACTCGAAGCTGCCATCACGCCCAAAACGCGCGCCATCATCCTTTGTTCTCCGAGCAACCCTACCGGCAGCGTATACAGCGCCGAAGAACTTGAAGGCCTTGCTGCAGTGCTCCGCAAATATCCCGAGGTGACGGTCATCAGCGATGAAATCTACGAACACATCAACTACGTAGGCGCCCACGCTTCCATTGCCCGCTGCGAAGGCATGAAGGAACGCACCGTGGTCATCAACGGCGTGTCTAAAGCTTACGCCATGACAGGATGGCGCATCGGTTTCCTTGCCGCCCCCACCGAACTTGCCAAAGCTTGCAGCAAACTTCAGGGACAGTACACCAGCGGTCCCTGCTCGGTAAGCCAGATGGCAGCCACCGCTGCTTTTGCCGGTCCTCAGGAATGCGTAGAAACCATGCGTCAGGCATTCGAGCGCCGCAAGGAACTCATCGTTCGCCTCGCGAAGGATGTGCCTGGTTTCGAAGTGAACAATCCCCACGGCGCATTCTACCTCTTCCCCAAATGCAGCTACTATTTCGGCAAGACCGACGGCGAGCGCGTCATAAAGGACTCTATGGACTTTGCGCTCTACTTGCTTGAAGTGGGCCACGTGGCCACTGTGGGCGGTGCCGCCTTCGGTTCTCCCGAATGCTTCAGAATGAGCTATGCTACCAGCGATGAAAACATCGTGGAAGCTCTCCGACGCATCAAGGAAGCTGTAGCAAAACTGAAATAAACAGAACTCACAGACTGCCGGCCGCCCGGAACGTCTTCTGGGCGGCCGGCTTTCTTTTTACTTTTTTCATAGAATCTCATACCATATGAAACAAAGACTATTTTCACTCTTTCTTCTCCTTTCCATCCTCTGCCCCTTCGCCCACGCGCAAAAGGAAATATACATTCCCACCCAAATGAAGAGCGACAGCGAGGGCTACAGCGAAACCGACGAATCCAAGATGTGGTGCTTGAAGCGCAGCCGCCAGAGCGAGAACTGCATTGTGTTCTGGCAAAGCGGTTACGGACAGAACAACCCCAATTCTTCCGCCGTGCCCTCTGAGTACCGCGTGGACGTGGACGACTTGCTGAACAAACTGGAAGCTTTCTACGACTTCTACGTCAACACGCTGAAGTTCGCAGAAGTAGGACAGGGAAAGTCCAACCTCGACAAATACAAATTCATCGTTTGCCTCTACTACACCACCACATGGATGGCATATGGTTCGGGATTTGACGACACGATAGGCGGCATGTGGATCAGCCCCAGCACGTGCCACCCCGTAGGCTCAACCATTGGGCACGAAATGGGACACAGCTTTCAGTATCAATGCCACTGCGACCTCAAGGGCTACACCGGTTTCAACTACAACATAGGCAAAGGCTGCGCTTTCTGGGAACAAACTGCCCAATGGATGGCCTTCATGAAGTATCCCGAAGAAACGTTCACCCACTGGCAATTTGCCAACTATCCGCAGAACTGCCAGTTTGCCTTCCTTCACGAAGACACGCGTTACAACAACTACCTCTTCCACCACTACCTTGCCGACAAATACGGCGTGGACATTCTTGCCCGCATCTGGCGCAGCGGAACATATGAAGGACAGGATGCCAACCAGATTCTCATGAAAATAGAGAACCTTTCCACCGCCAACTTCTACAAGGACTGCTACGAGGCAGCTGCCAAAATGGCCACGTGGGACTTCGACTACATCCGCGACTACGGCAAGGACTACATAGGCAACCACCGCTTTGAATATTACGAAACGGAAGAAGGCAAATTCCAGGTAGCCTACTCAAGCTGCCCGCAAGCCACGGGCTACAACCTCATTCCCCTTAAAGTGCCTGCCGGCGGCGGTGAAATCACGGCCATCTTCAATGCCTTGCGTCCGGGCGCGGCGCTGTGTGCCGACGACCCCGGCCTCTGCAAGATTGACGCAAACGGAACGAAAGACACCGTGACGACCTACAACCCTATCAGCGACAGCTACAACCGCGGTTTCCGTCTGGGCTTCGTGGCCCTCTGCAAGGACGGCACGCGCGTCTACGAATCGAAAGACACCGTATATGCCCTGAGCAGCAACATGAGCCACGACACGCTTTCGTTCAACGTGCCCTCCGATGCCGAACGCATGTGGATGGTGGTGTCGCCTGCTCCGAAGAAATATTACCGCCATGAATGGGACGAAAACAACCGCAACGACGACCAGTGGCCTTACCGCGTATGTTTCGAGAACACCGACATACTCGACCACGTGCAGATAGGCCCCGCAGGTGCTGACGTTTGCGACACCATCTACCACTGCTACGTGGGCGTGAACCCCACAACCGGCAACGACTACAGCGGAACCACCGTGAAACTCGAAGGCGCGCTTGGCGAAGCCATCGGCAAGTCGCTCCGCATGCAGCCCAAGGAAATTGCCAACCACATCAAGGACTGGTCCACGAAGCAGAGCGAGGGCGAAATCATGGTGTGGGCGCTCAACCCAAACAACTACAAGGTGGTCTATAGCGGCAGCACCTCGTCTACCGGCTACGGACACTGGTTCAACGCAGAAGGCGGAGTGGTGAAGTTCGGCAACAACCAGAAGATCTACTCCGAGTACCGCCCTGCCTCAAACGCTTTCGTCATCGGCACGTCGCCCAACGCCACAAGCGACGGTCAGCAATACACCATTGCGCAGGCCTTCAAAATCGTAAAGAACGGCAAAACGGCCATGGCGAAAATTGTATACCACATCTACATCGGCGGCATTCCTGAAGGCATCAGCCAAACCATCAAGGAAGAAGGCATCAAGGCAGTGAACGTATATTCCATCGACGGCAAGCTTCTCCGCAGCCAAGCCGATCCCGCCAATGCCACCCGCAACCTTCCCCAGGGCGTCTACATCGTAGGCAGCCAAAAGGTTATGGTAAAGTGACAAGCCGCTGCGGCTAAGTAACAAACTGACGCATCCCGTCAATACATACAGAGCGAAGTGCAAACCTTCTATTCAAGGAAGTTTACACTTCGCTCTTTTTCATGCCACGTTATTTTTGCCACGCAGAGTAGGCAATGCAAAGAGTTATTACAAAAAAGTTAAGAAACACTTATAATAAACATTGGTGCATTAAGGCAAAAGGCTTAAATTTGCGCAAGAAAAGGTACATCAAGCACAGAACATCTATAACATTCTACTCTACTCGCCCGCAAACCTTCGGCAATAGCCTTAGGCAGAGCGAGCTATATCCATTTAGTAAAAATCATCAAGCAGAAGACTGCGCCACCTGCAAAAGGAAACGCAGTCCGAAACTTGCTTTACTCACCATAAACCAACAACCATTCAATGACTTTCAACGAAGGACTTTGGAACGAGCAGATCAACGTAACTGATTTCGTTCGTCGCAATCTCACTCCTTACGAAGGCGACGCATCATTCCTCGTAGGGCCCACGGAACGCACTTTGCGCGTTTGGAACGTATGTCTTCAGGCTCTTGAAGAAGAACGTGCCAACGGCGGTGTGCGCTCTTTCGACCCCGACACCGTTTCGACCATCACATCGCACAAGCCCGGATACATCAAGAAGGACGACGAGCTCATCGTAGGTCTCCAGACCGACGAGCTCCTCAAGCGTGCCATCAAGCCTTTCGGCGGCATCAAGGTGGTAGAAAAGGCCTGCGCCCAGCGTGGCAAAGAAGTCAATCCGCAGGTTAAGGAAATCTTCACCCACTACCGCAAGACCCACAACGACGGTGTGTTTGACGTATACACGGAAGAAATCCGCCGTTTCCGTTCACTCGGCTTCCTCACCGGTCTGCCCGACAACTATGCCCGCGGCCGCATAATCGGCGACTACCGCCGTCTCGCCGTTTACGGAACGGACCGTCTCATCGCCGCCAAGGAAGCCGACAAGGCCGCCCTCGGCAGCCCCATGACCGACGAGCGCATCCGCCTTCGCGAAGAAGTTTCGGAGCAGATCAAGGCGCTCAAGGAAATCGCCAAGATGGGCGAAATGTACGGCCTTGAGCTCAACCGCCCTGCACAGTCTGCCCAGGAAGCAGTGCAGTGGGTCTACATGGCCTACCTCGCTGCCGTGAAAGAGCAGGACGGTGCCGCCATGTCGCTCGGCAACGTTTCTTCGTTCCTCGACATCTACATTGAGCACGACCTCAAGCACGGACTCATCGACGAGACGTTCGCTCAGGAACTCATCGACCAGTTCGTCATCAAGCTCCGCATGGTACGCCACCTTCGCATGGACGCCTACAACGAAATCTTCGCCGGCGACCCCACTTGGGTAACCGAATCGCTCGGCGGCCGCTTCAACGACGGACGCACGAAGGTGACGAAGACTTCCTTCCGTTTCCTCCAGACGCTTTACAACCTCGGTCCTTCACCCGAGCCCAACCTCACGGTGCTTTGGAGCCCCGAACTTCCCGAAGGCTTCAAGAACTTCTGCGCCAAGGTCAGCATCGACACTTCTTCCATCCAGTACGAGAACGACCGCCTTATGCGCGAAGTGCGTGGATCTGACGACTACGGAATTGCCTGCTGCGTAAGCTACCAGGACATCGGCCGTCAGATTCAGTTCTTCGGTGCTCGCTGCAACCTTGCCAAGGCTCTTCTCCTTGCCATCAACGGTGGCCGCTGCGAAAAGACCGGCACCGTGATGCTCGAAGGCATTCCCGCCCTTTCTTCCGACGTGCTCAACTACGAGGAAGTGATGAAGAACTACAAACTCGTGCTCTCTCAGATTGCCCGCGTGTACAACGATGCCATGAACATCATCCACTACATGCACGACAAGTACTACTACGAGAAGGCACAGATGGCGTTCATCGACACCGATCCCCGCATCAACATTGCCTACGGTGCAGCCGGCCTTTCCATTGCCATCGACTCGCTCTCTGCCATCAAGCACGCTAAGGTTACCGCCAAGCGCAACGAGCTCGGCCTCACCGAGAGCTTCGACATCGAAGGCGAATTCCCCTGCTTCGGTAACAACGACGACCGTGTGGACCACCTCGGCGTAGACCTCGTTTACTACTTCGACGAAGAACTCAAGAAACTCCACGTCTACAAGAATGCTCGCCCCACCCTCTCGCTCCTTACCATCACTTCCAACGTGATGTACGGCAAGAAGACGGGTGCAACGCCCGACGGACGCGCTGCCGGTGTGGCTTTCGCTCCGGGTGCAAACCCCATGCACGGACGCGACAAGAGCGGTGCCATCGCTTCTCTCTCTTCCGTATCGAAGCTCCGCTACCGCGACTCTCAGGACGGTATCTCCAACACGTTCTCCATCGTGCCCAAGAGCCTCGGCCCCACGGACGAAGAACGCATTGACAACCTCGTAACGATGATGGACGGCTACTTCACGAAGGGTGCACACCACCTCAACGTGAACGTGCTCAACCGCGAAATGCTTGAGGACGCTATGGAGCATCCCGAGAAGTATCCGCAGCTTACCATCCGTGTGAGCGGCTACGCCGTGAACTTCGTGAAGCTCTCTCGTGAGCATCAGCTTGAAGTGATTGCCCGTACCTTCCACCAGAAGATGTAATAAGCCACAAGCATCACTTACATAAACGCAAGCACGCGCCAATCAGGTTCGCTTAGAACCTGTTTGGCGCGTGCTTTTTGTTGTATGTTGCATTGCAGAAAGCGAAGCGCATGGGGGCGAAGCGCCTTTCCTCATTTCTTTTGTAATGGTTTGTTAGTACAAAAGGAAACAACTCAGGTGGGTATAAGCGTAACACAGGGTTAGAATTTAGACAGGGACGGGCTGAAAGCCAAAAGCACCTAGCCCAAGGCAACGCCCTAGGTTAAAGATGTAGCGAGAATGCGCCCTGAAAGGGCAAAAGCGTGTAAAGTTTAGTAACGCTTTTGCCCTTTCAGGGCGCGAAGCCGCTGGAAACCAATACCCAGGGCGTTGCCCCGGGCTAGGCGCTTTTGGCCTTTCAGGCCGTTTTCTCCTCAATATAAAATGGCAACGTGAACGTGCACTAACGCTTACAACCACCGGAGTAGTTACCCCTCCAAAAAAAATGTCTTCAACAGCCTTAGTATCTAAGGCCGTCGAAGACATCACATCATAGAGTGGCTATAAACGCTATTTTTTTATTTTGCAGCCTTTGCCACGTAGGCGGCAGCTTTCTTCACGGCTTTGCCGTAAGCAACCTGCGCCTTGGTCTTGGCAGAACCTTCGGCCTTCTTTACGTTTTCGTAAAGCGTCCAAAGGTCGAACTTCTTGCAAGCTTCCTTTTGGGCAGCGGTTACGGCCTTTGCCTTTGCTTCTACGGCAGCCTCGTCGGCAGCGGGAGCGAAAGCGTGGTGGAACCCTTTCACTTCGTTCCAGTGACCACGGGTGAAGTCGGGGAAGGCTACGGCTGCGCAGTCGTTGTCCATGGAGAGCGTACCGAGTTCGGCGAGTGAGCACCATTCGGCGAGGTCATAAACGTCCATGTCGAGGGGAAGACCGTTTTGGAGGCAGTAAACGAGACGGCTGTCCATGATGAAGTCCATACCGCCGTGGCCGCCTACTTCCTTGGCTTCGTCGCCATATTTCTTGAGGATGGGCGACTGATACTGCTCTTCAAGCGCTTTCTTCTCGCTCTCGGGCATGAAGCTGTGGGAGCTGAGGTTGTCGACCTTGGGCTGATGACCTGCTGCGGCAAGCTGCTTGGCGTCTACGGCATAGCCTTCGGTGGGATACTTGTTGGCAAAACCCTTCGTTCCGGTGAGCTGGTAGAGGCGGTTGTAGGGCTGGGGGTTCATCACGTCGTGCTGAATTTCGATGACCTTACCGTTCTCCGTGCGGATGAGCGTGGTGGTGTGGTCGCCGTTGCGGAAGTCGTTGCATTCCTTGCCGGTCTTTGCTTCCACATAAGCCTTGCCGTGTGCGCTCTTCGTATCCATTGCCACGAGGGTCTTCATGCGGTCGCCACGATGGATGTCGAGGAGTTGGGCAACGGGGCCGAGGCCGTGGGTAGCGTAGACGTCACCGCGGTTTTCGCGGTTGTACTTCATACGCCAGCCGAGCTTTTCGTTGTCGGTGCCGTTGGGGTTCTTCCAGTAGTATTCCCAGAAGTCGTCGAGGTTGTGGATGTAAGCGCCCTGGGTGCGGAGCACTTCGCCGAACACGCCGTGCTGTGCCATGTTGAGTGTGTTCATCTCAAACCAGTCGTAGCAGCAGTTTTCGAGAATCATGCAGTGCTTGCGGGTCTTCTCGGAAAGGTTGATGAGTTCCCAGCACTGCTCGAGGTTCATGGCAGAGGGTACTTCGATGGCGGTGTTCTTACCGTTTTCGAGTGCACATTTTGCTACGGGGAAGTGGTGGTCCCAGTCGGTAGCCACGTATACGAGGTCGATGTCGTTGCGCTTGCAAAGTTCTTCGTAGCCTTTCTCGCCGGAGTAGATGCTTGCGGGGGCGAGACCGGCGCTCTTGAGATATTTCTGGCAAGCCTCAGCACGACCTTCTTCATAGTCGCAAAGGGCAACTACCTGGATGCCGGGGATGTGTGTCCAACGTTCTACGGCGCCGGGACCGCGCATGCCGAGACCTACGAAGGCTACGCGCACGGTCTGTATTTTGGGAGTGGTGAGGTTGATTACGTCTTCCTGTCCTGCGGGACGTTCGGGGGTGTCAACCACGATGGTTCCTTTATTCCAATGCCACTTGGTGGAGGGAGAAAGGGACTGTGCCTGAGCCACTGATGCACCGAGGGAGAGCATGGCGGCGAAGGCGAAAGCGAAACATTTTACGAGTTTCATAGTTTACGGTTTGTATTAGGTATGTTATTGTTGTTTCATGCTTACAGCGCGCTCCGTATTACGCGCTTTGCAAAGTTAGCCAATTTAGCAACGTGCAAGAAATAATTTGTGCAATTTTGATGTGCAACGCGCATGGGGGTCAAGACTCCAGTCTTGACTGATGAGCGCGATGAATACAGTCCGTGACTGAGTGAGACCGTGTAGAGCGTGACGTTTTGGAAACGTCACCCCCATGGAAGGCGCAGCATCGC
>CAVJJO010000084.1:0-8178 GCA_963649665.1 Bacteroidaceae bacterium
CGTTCCCCTAATGCAGCTATTTTTCATGTAACCTACAGGCATAAAAAAGCGTGGAGAACTTACCTATTGTCCATTCCACAGCTTGAGGCTCTCGCATTGCCTATTATAGTTGAACAGACAACGTCAGAGCCCACGCCGATATGACATAACCATATCCACGTTGGACATACCGCAAAGCCGAGTGTACAGAAAAGGGTACAACATGGGCTTGCAGCGAACCGCACGGGATGGATATAATCACACCCGGGGCATCTACCGTTGCTAAGTTCAAGACTATAATGACATGAGAATTTGCGAGATTCCAAACTGTCTCAAACTGAGCGTCAAGTAAACGCCTTTTTATGTCGTGCCTCCTTACCCACCCATCCTCCTTTCTTAGACGATTTTTGAGAACCGCCATAAAGAATCGGTGCGGGCAGAGGCATGGAAACGTCGAACACTGTGCATACGGATACGCACCGTTCATTGTTTCCGGCTCAAAATTATATATATTTTGGTAAACGAAAGAAAATAAACGGGAGAAAAATCAAGAAAGACGCAATATGTGGTGCGAAGACGGAGCTTTTGGTTACTTTATTGCATCATCAAAAACTCTCAAAGTTTATGGACGCTTACAACATTGAGCGATTCATTACCGCGCAGGACGGACATGGGCAATACGTAAGGGCATTGAAGGAATTTTAAGACGGACAGAAGCGTTCGCACTGGATATGCTACCTATTCCCGTAAACAAAAGGATTGGGACACAGTGCGATAGTCAGGGTGTACGCGATAGGTTCGCTGGAGGTAGCGAGGGGCTATTGGGAGAACGCCGTTATGCGCGACGCCTTGTAGCGATTTCCAAGGTATTGCTCGCGAATAAAGGAAAAACGGCCGAGGACATACTCGGATGGATTGACGCTATGAAAGTGCAGTCGTGCATGACGCTCTTCGATCTCATTTCGTCTCTAGAAACCATATTGGATGCCTTCTACAAAGGGTAAAGATGCGAAAGCGCGTTGGGAATTTTGAATGTTAAGTAAAGGAGAAGAAATAACCGGACAGCCTCGCTGAAGCTTTTGCAGACACAGCACATGGTGGCAAGACTCCTGTCTTGACTGACAAGCGCGAAGAATATAAGGGGAAACCATGCAAAAGCCTCCGTGAGGCCGTATAGATCTATAAAGACTTGAGTCTTTTCCCATGTACTGGTGTCTCAAAACATCGTTTGCGCCCATGCGCTTCGCTCCATGCGCGTGCACGAAAACCGCCCTCTTGGCACAAGTTCCAAAAAACTTCTTACCTTTGCACATTCGGGAGAACATATACTTGTCCGCCACGCGGTGGCAGACGCTTCTCCCCATAGAACCATCTACAAGCAACGCCAAGTTTAATGGGCCGTACACTCCGCAGCACCACTTTGCCTCTTCGCCTCGGCACGGGACACCTTCTCGTGCCGCTCTTGCTGTGTGGCCTTCCCTTCACAGCCGCCGCACAGCAGGATCCCGCCTTCGCCCATTACTGGCAGATGGAAACGCAGTTCAACCCCGCCGCCGCCGGACGTTCGCCCCAGCTCAACATACGTGCCGCCATGCAAACCCATGCCGCTGGCTACGAAAACGGCGGAAGCACCATGTTTGCCGGTGCCGACATGGCATTCCAAATAGGCCGCACGCGCCACGGCGTGGGCGCCATATTCCAGAACGACGAGTTCGGACTCTTCTCCCACAAGCGCTTCACCGTGCAGTATGCCTACCACCTCAAGCTCTGGGGCGGCACCCTCAGCATAGGCGCTGAGGCCGACATGCTCAACGAAAGCGTGAATGGTTCCAAAGCCGATCTCGGCGACGCCAACGACCCTGCTTTCCCCACCACCGACGTGAGCGGTTCCAAGTTCGACGCCTCTGCCGGCCTCTTCTATGCCCACCGCCGGTGGTACGTGGGAATAGGCGCGCAACACCTCACTTCGCCCACCGTGCTCCTCGGCGAAACCAACGAATACCGCGTAAAATCGCTCTACAATTTTACCGCAGGATACAATATACGCACGAAAAATCCGTTCTTGACTATAGTACCCTCCGCCATGGTACGCTACAGCGCCTCAGACTTCAGAGCCGACATCACCGCGCGCCTTGAATACAACCACGGCAAACGACGGCTCTACGGCGGACTCTCCTACAGTCCGCAAAACAGCGTCACGGGGTTTGTGGGCGGAACGTTCCACGGCGTAAACCTCAGCTACTCCTACGAGGCCTACACCTCCGGCATGGGGCTCGGAGCCGGGCAGCACGAAGTGACCCTCGGCTACTCGCTCGACCTCAATCTCGGCAAAAAAGGCAAGAACATACACCGCAGCGCACGTTTTCTCTAATGCGCCCGCACCTATATATATAGACAACTCTACCACCAATGAAATACTCACTGCTGACAATCGTCGCCCTCCTCGCCTCCTGCGCCATGCTCGGTTCGTGCATGGGAAGCAGTCGTGCCATGCAAAGCGGCGGCGAAGTGACCGGATCAAGAGCATCGGCCATCACCGAACCCACCCCCTACGGCATGGTGGAAGTGAAGCGCGGCTACCTCAAGACCGGACTCGAAGAGAACGACTCCCTTTGGGGAACCGTCACCCCCTCGAAAGAAATCTCCGTAGACGGCTTCTGGATGGATCAGACCGAAGTCACCAACTCCATGTACCGTCAGTTCGTGGAGTGGGTGCGCGACTCCATCATACGCGAACGCCTCGCCGACCCCGCTTACGGCGGTGACGAGACCTACAAGATAGAAGTGGATCGCAACGGCGACCCCGTAAAACCCCACCTCAACTGGAGCAAGCCCATACCCTGGCGTAAGCCCAGCGAGGATCAGGAGCGTGCCATCAACAGCGTGTACTACACCCATCCCATCGACGGCACACGCATGCTCGACGCCAAGCAACTCATCTACCGCTACGAAGTGTTCGACTACGAAAAAGCCGCACTGCGCAAGTATCGCCTCGACCCCAAAGAGCGCTCCCTTGACACCGACCACCCCGTCGACCCCGATGAAGTGGTGATGATATCGAAGGACACCGCCTACGTCGACGAGTCGGGCAACATCGTGCGCCAGACCGTGGAACGCCCCCTAAGCAGTCTCTACGACTTTCTCAACACCTACATCGTGGCCGTCTACCCCGACACCACCTGCTGGGTCAACGACTTCCCCAACGCGCAGAACGAGCAGTACATGAAACTCTACTTCTCCTCCGCCGCCTACAACGACTATCCAGTGGTGGGCGTCACCTGGGAGCAAGCACAGGCATTCTGCGCCTGGCGCACCAGCTACCTCATGCGCGGACTCGGCCCGCAGGCACGCTACATTCAGCGCTACCGCCTGCCGACCGAAATAGAGTGGGAATATGCCGCTCGCGGAAAAGAAGGCAACCCCTATCCCTGGGAGGGCATAGAGTCGAAAAGCAAGGACGGCTGCTTCTATGCCAATTTCAAGCCCGACAAAGGCAACTACACCGACGACGGTAACCTCATCACCTCACGTGTGGGCATCTACGGAGCAAACTCCAACGGACTCTTCGATATGGCCGGCAACGTGGCTGAATGGACCAGCACCGTCTACACCGAAGCCGGAGTGGACGCCATGGCCGACCTCAACCCCCAGCTCTCCTACAACGCGGCGCTTGAAGACCCCTACCTGCTCAAGAGAAAAACCGTGCGCGGAGGTTCGTGGAAAGACCCCCTCTCCTACATTCGCTCCGCATGGCGAACCTGCGAATACGAAAACCAGCCCCGCTCCTACATAGGCTTCCGATGCGTACGCTCCAAGGCCAACACCACCAGCGCCACAAGTAGCGGAAAGAAGAAAAAGTAGTAAAGGGGTAGAGCAACTGAAGTTTCGGACTTGAAAGGGAACGGGCTGAAAGCCCACAGCGCCTAGCTCAGGGCAACGCCCTGGCGGAAAGATGTAGCGAGAATGCGTTCTGAAAGGGGTAAAAGCATTCCAGCACACCACACGCTTTGCCCTTTTCTGCCGCATACCTGAATCAGCAACTTGATAAAGTAATAAACCGTCTCCCCAAAGGGAACCGCAGCCGCTCATGCGCAGCACCGCCCCTCAAGCCGACTCCAACAAACAGAGAAGAATCAAAACATGGCCAGTAAAATAAACCTCGTGGTACGCCTGCAGCACTGGATGGACAGCGTGCCCGGACAGACCTTCCTCAACTACGCCTACTCCTGGGGCGCCTCCATCGTAATTCTCGGTGCACTCTTCAAGCTCACCCACCTACCGGGGGGCAACATCATGCTCTTTATCGGTATGGGCACCGAAACCGTAGTGTTCTTCCTCTCCGCCTTTGACCGTCCGTTCGACAAAGACGAAATAGGCAAGGAACTCCCCCGCGAAGTGGAAACCGACGAGCAGATTGCCGCACGCCTCGGACTCGACATCGAGGATGACGAAGAGGATGAAGGCGAAGAAACAACCGCCGCTCAAGCCCCTGCCGCCGCATCTACCGCTCCCGCCGCACAGCCGAGCGTTGCCGCCCAGGGTGGAGGAACCATCGTGTTCGGCGGATTCGGTGCGCCCGTTGCTTCACAGCAGCCTTCAGCCGAAGGCGCAGCGCCTGCAACGGCGCCCCAAACGCCCGCAGCCCCTGCAGGCACCGACGCTGCAGCAGCCGCAAAGGCCGCCATTGCCTCGCTCACGCCCGAAGGCGCAGCACCCTTCGAAGCAGAAGCACAGCGTCTTGCCGAAATCATACGCATGGCCAACGACGAACTCCTTCACCGCGCACAGGCAGCCCTCTCCCCCGAGATGGAAGAAGCCACGCAGCAGTACATTGTCAAACTCCAGACCCTCGCTGATACCTTCCAGAAAGTCGACGAGCAGAGCGCACGCCTCACACGCGACAGCGAAGAGATGGCAAACCTCAACCGCACGCTTACGGCCATCAACAAAACCTACGACCTCCACTTCAAGAGCATCAGCCAGCAAGTCGGCACCATTGAGCAAATCAACGAGCAGACCCGCCGCCTCGCCCAGCAGATTGAAGAACTCAACGGCGTGTACGGCCGCATGATACAGGCTCTCACCGTGAACATGCGCATGCAGCAGCCCGCTGCCCCCGCCGCACAACCCGTCCAGCCCGCTCAGCCCCAACAGGGCTATGCACCCCAGCAAGGCTATGCCGCTCCGCAGCAACCTTACGCCGCTCCCCAGCAGTCTGGCTACACGCAACAGTAAACGCGCGTCAGCGCGAGTCGCTCCCTTGCTGTAAAGAAAACCATCCTAAAGCCCAACCGCAAACCACTATATGTCCTCATCCATAAAGAAACGTCCGGTATCGCCGCGCCAAAAGATGATCAACCTCATGTACATCGTCTTGATGGCCATGTTGGCGCTCAACGTGTCGAGCGACGTGCTCAAAGGCTTCACTCTCATCGGCGACAGCCTCAACCGCACCATCGACAACGCCATGAAGGAAAACCAGGACCTCTACGCCGACTTCGCAGAGCAGTACAAGAGCAACCCCACCAAGGTGAAGCCCTGGTACGACAAAGCCATGCAGGTGAAGCAGATGAGCGACTCGCTCTACAACTTCGCCGGACAGCTCCGGTGGACCATAGCCCGCGAGTGCGATGGACACGACGGCAACCCCGACGACCTCCGCGACAAGGAAAACCTCGAGGCCGCAAGCCACGTGATGCTCGCTCCTTCCCGCGGACAGGGACAGAAACTGCAGAACGCCATCGTTTCCTTCCGCAACCGCATACTCGCCTTCGTGCCCGACACCAAGCAGCGCGCCATCATCGCCTCCAACCTCTCCACCGACGTGCCCCGCACCGAAGACAACGTGGGAAAGAACTGGCAGCAGTATATGTTTGAGGAAATGCCCTCCGTGGCAGCCGTCACCATGCTCGCCAAGCTTCAGAGCGACGTGCGTAAAGCCGAAAACGAAGTGCTCCACTCCCTTCGCGCCAACATTGACCTCAAGGACATACGCGTCAACGAAATCAACGCCTACGTATCCGCCGAAGCCACCACGCTCTATCCCGGTGAAACCTTCCGCTCGCGCATATTTATGGCGGCAGTCGACACCACGCAACGCCCCGAAATCTACGTCAACGGACGACGCATCGCCGCCGACGGCAACTACAACTTCACCGTAGGCGCACCGGGTCAGTACTCCTTCTCGGGCTACATACTTATGCCCAACGCCGACGGCGACATCGTGCGCCGCCAGTTTACACAGAAATATAACGTCATAGCACCCCCGCAAGGCGCCACTGTAGCGGCAGATCTCATGAACGTGCTCTACGCCGGATTCAACAACCCCATCAGCGTCACTGCTGCCGGCATTCCCGCCTCGCAGGTACATCTCACCATGAGCGGCGGCACACTCACCTCCACCGGTCCTGGCAAGTACACCGCACGCCCCGCACAGGTGGGACAGGACGTCACCTTCACCGTGAGCGGCACAGTAAACGGCAAGGCGCAGAACATGGGCTCGTTCACCTTTCAGGTGCGCAAACTGCCCGACCCCACAGCCTACATCCAAGTGGGCAACAATCGCTTCCGCAGCGGCAAGCTCGCCAAGGCATCGCTCATAGCCACCACCAAACTCAGCGCAGCCATTGACGACGGACTTCTCAACATACCCTTCCGCGTGGTAAGCTTCGAAACAGTCTTCGCCGACCGTATGGGCAACCTCCGCCCCGAGCCTTCCAACGGCGACAACTTCACCGAGAACCAGCGCAACCTCATGCGCGAATTGCGCCGCGGACAACGTTTCTACATCTCCAACGTGCGCGCCATCGGACCCGACGGACTCACTCGCACACTCAACGGAGCCATGGAAGTCATTGTCAACTAACACACTCAAGAAAACAAACAAAGTCACCCTCACATGACTACATTCCGCATAGCACTACTTGCCCTGAGCCTCACACTCTGCGGCACCATCATGGCACAGCCGCCGCGCCGCCGCGCCGAGCAACAGCAAACCAGCCAGACGCAAAACGCGCCTAAAGGTTCGGCCTACCGCGAATTCCCTACGGCACAGAACATGCCGCAGGATGCCGCATGGCGACGCGATCTCTACCGCACGCTCGACCTCACGAAGAGCGCCAACGCCGTCCTCTACTATCCCACCACACCACAGGACGGACGCATGAACCTCTTCACCTACCTCTTCCGCCTCATCCTGCGCGGACAGGTAAAGGCATACGACTACAAGCTCGACGGCAACGAGAACTTCACGGAAAAGAACCAGGTAAAGGCAAAGGAAATAATGGACCGTTACCACATCTTCTACGAGTCGAAGGACGGTAAGATGCGCGTGAACGATGCCGACCTCCCCTCCGACGAAGTGAAAGCCTACTTCATAAAGGAAAGCACCTACTACGACCAGCACACCGCCTCGTTCCGCACGCAGGTCACTGCACTCTGTCCCGTGCTCAAGCGCGGCGATTCCGACTTCGGAGGCGACATGGCGCAGTACCCCATGTTCTGGGTGAAGATGTCCGACGTGGCGCCCTACCTCGGCAAACTCATGCTCATGGGCAGCTCGCTCAACAACGCCGCAACCATGTCGGCCGACGACTTCTTCACCATGAAGTGCTACGACGGCGACATCTACAAGGCAGTGAACCTTCAGGATCGTCTCCTCTCCAACTACTGCGAAGACGACTCCGCCATGAAGCGTGAGCAGAAACGCATAGAGAAGCAGCTCGCCGACGTGCAGGAACACGTGTGGGGACGCGACAGCGCCTATTACGCCAAGCTCCGTGCCGACTCCCTCGCGCAAGTGGAAGCCGACTCCATTGCCGCCGCAGGAAAGGCCGCGCGCTCAGCCCGCCGCACCTCCTCGCCCACGCGCCGCACCACTTCCGTGCGCAGCGCTTCGTCCGCAAAGTCGACCTCTTCAAAGACAAAGACCACTTCAACTGCCAAGAAACAAAAGGCCACAAAGCCCAAAAGCAGTTCCTCAGGCGGCGGCCTCAGCGTGCGACGCCAACGTCACTAAGTAACGAGCAAAAATGAGTTGGAATACTTCAACTTAATATTATAGGTCAAGAATTGGAGAATTATAGAATTTTCTAAATGTCCTGAAAATGTAGAATTACGGGAAAGCTTGACTAGTCAAGCCGAAGATTCAGAATTTCTTGCTCTTTAAGAGAGAAGAAAATTCTGCAAATCTCTACTTCT
>CAVJJO010000084.1:8188-12760 GCA_963649665.1 Bacteroidaceae bacterium
ATTAGAAAAGTACCAAATTGTTTTTTGATCTGTACTTAAAAGATTTGTTTACACCTTCTTGATTCAAACGTCTAAAACACATAAAGCCAACCGCTTCAAAGCGAAACGTTTTATCTGTTTTAGACGTTTTGTTTACTAATTTCCCAAAAGCAATTCGGGCAATAATTTATGAACATAGCCATCTCCCTCATCCTCATCATTCTCTCACTCGCCTGCGGCTACATGCTCGGCACCTTCCGCACACGTGCCGCCTCCAAGGCCGAGGCCGACCGTCAGCGCCAGCTCACCGCCAAGGCCGAAGCCGACGCCCAGGCCGCACGCGTGGCAGCTGCCGAAGCACGCGCCCGCCTGCAAGCCGAAACCCAGCACACCGAAGACGCCATGCGACAGCAGGCACAAGCCCTGCGCTCCGAATTCCGTGCCATGACGGCCGAGATGGTGCGCACGCAAAGCGACTCGCTGCGCACCGAACATCTTCATTCCCTCGAAGCCTTGCTTAAACCTCTGGGAAAGGACATTCAGGACTTCCGTACACAGTTCGTCAGCGGACACGCCTCGCTCGACCAATACATCAAACAGCTCGTAGAGCAGACCACATCCCTCGGTCAGGAAGCCGACGCCCTCGCCAAAGCCCTCAAGGGCAACAGCAAACTGCAGGGCAACTGGGGCGAAGCTGTGCTCGGCAACCTGCTCGAAGCCGCCGGCCTCACCGAAGGACGCGACTTCACCCTCCAGGCTCGCAGGAAGGACGAAGAAGGGCGCGACCTCATCCCCGACGTGGTGGTGCATCTCCCCGCCGGCCGCAACATGGTGGTAGACTCCAAAGTGTCGCTCACCGCATTCACCGCCTACGTGGCCACCGACGAACCCGCCGAACAGGAACGCCTCCTCAAGGAACATGTGCGCAGCGTGCGCCAACACATCAAGGAACTCTCCGCAAAGAACTACGACAAAGTGGTGGAGGGAAACATCGGCTACGTGCTCATGTTCATCCCCGGCGAAGCAGCCTACGTGGCAGCCGTCACGGCAGAACCCACGCTCCCCAGCGAAGCCTATGCCCAGCACATAATCCTCATCAACCCCACCAATCTCCTCATGGCGCTCCAGCTCGCCTATAATCTCTGGCAAACCGAACTGCAGAGCCGCTCCGTGCACGAGATATATGCCTCCGCCGAAAAGCTCTACAAGAAATTCTCCACCTTCGCCCAGAACTTCGTGAAGATAGGCAACGGCATACAGCAGCTCCAGCGCACCTACGACGACGCACAGAAGCAACTCGCCACAGGTCGCGGCAACATCGTCAGCCAACTTGAAGGATGGAAAAAGAAAGGGCTCAACCCCTCCTCCGACATTCCCCCAGCACTCACCGAAGAGGTGGAATGACGCTTTTCTGCGGCAGCGAATCGTTGCACCACTCACCCGAAAAGGCAACTACGCACTTGCGCCATCTGCAAGAAGTTCGTACATTTGCCTTATCTTGCAGCAGTTAGCTACAAGCTTTATACTATATTCCACACACAATCACGCAAGGACATGACTCAGATAAAAGCAAGCTGGAAAGAAAAAGGCTACGTCGACGAACCCATACCCGAAGGCATTGACCTCAAGGCTGAAATCAGAAAAATGTGCAAAGAGAAGAATGCCATCATTCTCGCACACTACTACACCGAAGGCGTTCTCCAGGATATTGCCGACTTCGTGGGCGACAGCCTCGGACTGGCACAGCAGGCAGCCAAGACCGATGCCGACATCATCGTCATGTGTGGCGTGCACTTCATGGGCGAGACCAACAAGATTCTCTGTCCCGAGAAGAAAGTGCTCGTGCCCGACCTCAACGCCACTTGCTCCCTTGCCGAAAGTTGCCCCGCAGACGACTTCAAGGCTTTCGTGGAAGCACACCCTGGCTATCAGGTTGTTTCCTACGTCAACACCACCGCCGCAGTGAAAGCGCTCACCGACGTGGTGGTCACTTCAAGCAATGCCAAGAACATTGTGGAGTCGTTCCCCAAAGATGCCAAGTTGATTTTCGGTCCCGACCACAACCTCGGCAACTACATCAACGCCCAAACGGGACGCAGCATGCTTCTCTGGAACGGCGGATGCCACGTACACGAGCGTTTCTCTGTGGAGAAACTCGTGGAACTCAAGAAAGAATATCCCCAAGCTAAAGTGCTCGTTCACCCCGAATGCCGCGGAGCCATTGTGAAGCTGGCCGACGTGGTAGGGTCTACCGCCGCACTCCTCAAATACTCCATAGAATCGGAAGCCGACACCTTCCTCGTGGTCACCGAAAGCGGCATTCTCCACGAAATGCAGAAAAACTGTCCCGAGAAGCACTTCATTCCCGTACCGCCCGACGACAGCACCTGCGGCTGCAACGAGTGCAACTACATGCGCCTTTGCACCCTTGAGAAAGTCTACAATGCCCTCCGCTACGAGTGGCCCACCATAGAAGTGCCGAACGATGTGGCGGAAAAAGCCGTACGCCCCATCAAGCGCATGCTCGAACTCAGCAAGAAGCAAGGGTAACACACATAAAGTATGAAGCGGACGAGGCTTTCTTGGCCCCGTCCGCTTTGCCCGATAAATTCTCCAAGCCATGACAACCAGCGAAAAACTACAGGCCTTGCGCCAATGGATGGACACCGTCTCCGTAAGCCACGACGCGCAAAAGGGAAACCTTCCCCTCACCGCCTACCTCATACCTACCGCCGACCCGCACAACAACGAATACATCCCCGACCACTGGAAATGCCGCGAATGGCTCACCGGATTCACGGGTTCGGCAGGAACGGCCCTGGTAACCCAACGCGAAGCGCTGCTCTGGACCGACTCGCGCTACTGGCTCCAAGCCGAAGAGCAACTGAAAGGCACTCCCTT
Organism: Bacteroidaceae bacterium; assembly: GCA_963649665.1. Lineage (GTDB taxonomy): Bacteria > Bacteroidota > Bacteroidia > Bacteroidales > Bacteroidaceae > Alloprevotella. The sequence continues at coordinate 11,069 of CAVJJO010000084.1, forward strand.
CCGCCTCATGCGCGAAGGACAGGAAGGCGTTCCCTCGCCCGTAGAGTGGCTCAAACAAAACGCCGAAGCCATGCAAGGCCTCGTGGGCTGCCCCGCCGACATGCTGAGCGACGCGCAAGCCAGTGCGCTTACCAAACAAGGCGCAGAGCTTTACGTGGCGACCGATGCCTTTGACCATATTTGGAGCGACCGCCCCGCGCTTCCGCACGGAACGGTCAGCCTCTTCCCCGAAGAATATGCCGGAGAAACGGCAGCCGAAAAGCTCGCCCGCACACGCCAAAGCGTGAAGGAGTACATCGCGGCGGGCCATTTCTCCACCTTCTCCCGCGAAGAAACGGGTCTCTACGAAGCACGCGAGCGTTTCTCTCGCGCCGGCTACCTCGTCAACGACCTGAGCGAAACGGCATGGCTCCTCAATCTCCGCGGTTCCGACGTGGAATGCAATCCCGTGTTCCTCTCCTATCTCTGGATAAGCCTCTCTGAAGAGAAAGCCATTCTCTTTGCCCACGAAGAAGGCTTCGGCACCGAAAGCAAGGATGCGCTCCGAAAAGCCGGCGTAGAACTCCGTCCCTATGGCGAAGCCGCCGACTTCGTGTTCACCCACGATACGCTCATGGACCATTCCGCCCCTGTGCTCTTCGACAGCAGCGTGATGGCGAGCCTTGGGATGAACACCGCCATCAAGGACTTCATCCCGCCCGTCGTTCCCGACCTGCGCATGGCGAAAAACGCAAGCGAACTCTGCGGCATGCGCCAAGCCATGCTGCGCGACGGTGTGGCGCTCGTGAAATTCCATCGTTGGCTGGACGAAAGCGTAGAGAAAGGCGAGCAGCTCACCGAAATCTCCGTCGACGAAAAACTTACCGCCTTCCGCGCCGAACAGCCCGGCTTCAAGGAACGCAGTTTCGCCACCATTGCCGGTTACGCCCACCACGGCGCCGTGGTTCACTATGAAGCCACACCCGAAACCGACATTGCCCTTGAACCCAGGAGCCTGCTTCTCCTCGACAGCGGCGCGCAGTACGACTGCGGCACGACGGACATTACCCGCACCATAGCGCTCGGTTCTGTCAGCGACGAAGAGCGGCTCGTCTACACCCTCGTGCTTAAAGGCCATCTCGCCTTGGCACGCCAGCAGTTCCCCGACGGAGCCACGGGTCTGCAACTCGACCTTGCCGCCCGCCAGTATATGTGGAACGAAGGCTACGACTTCGGCCACGGCACAGGCCACGGCGTAGGCACCCACCTGTGCGTGCACGAAGGGCCGCAGCAAATACGCAAGGACGTCCGTCCCTGTACCGCCGTAAGGTTCCGCCCGGGCATGACCATTACAGACGAACCGGGGCTCTACGTAGAAGGACGCTTCGGCGTGCGCATTGAAAACGTGCTGGTCTGCGAGGAAAGCGTCACGACCGCCTTCGGACGCTTCGACCGCTTCGAAACGCTCACCCTCTGTCCCTACGACCTTCGTCCGGTGGACCGCTCCATGCTCACTGCCGCAGAAGTGAAGCAGATTAACGACTACCACGCCACCGTGCGCGAACGTATCCTTCCTCTGCTCCACGACGAAGCCGACCGCCAATGGCTCTGCAAAGCCACAGAAAGCATCTGACCACAATCATTTCCCGCAAGCGAAACTGCAAGATTTCTTGCTTCCGCTTGCCCATTATCTTTTCACACATTCCTCTATAT
>CAVJJO010000085.1:0-12529 GCA_963649665.1 Bacteroidaceae bacterium
GAAACCATATGATATAAACGCTTTTGCCCTTTCAGGGCGCGTTGCTACTCACGATGGTACCCAGGGCGTTGCCCTGGGCTAGGCGCAGGTTGGGCTTTCAGCCCGTCGTTGCGCATTTGAGTTTTAGTGGGTAGCAATGTATGGCCAACTACAGCCCGCCGAGGAACGTTTCGCCCTTACGGAAGAACAACTGATGTCCCTTGGCATTGAGATGGGCAGTGTCGTCTGGTCCCTGGAAATATAGCTTGCGGAAAGCGGCGTCCCACACATAGATGCCCGAACGCTCCGCCGCATTGTACACGGGGATGGAATACTTGCCGCAGACCTTCACAATGGTTGCTATGACCTCGTCGAATGCTGGGCGCGGCACGCGCCATGGAGTGACGAAAGCCAACTTGGCGGTAGGATACTTCGCTATCAGTCCACGGCAAAGACTGTCCAGCCCCGCTTCAAACTGCCCGATGGTTCCCTTACCCTTAGCTATATAGCCGGCATCGTTGTGTCCGCCGACCACCAGCACATAGTCAGCCGTATCGTTCATCGCCTTGTAATACTCCAGCATCGGTTCGCCGAAATTCTCCGCCGTGCGGTCGAAGACTAGGCAACACCCGTTGCGCCCATAGTTGCGATAGTTCATCTTGTACTTCTCCGCCACGAGATAGTGCCAAGCTTCACGGTACGGACGCTGGTGATTCCTTACATAACTGTCGCCTATAACATTGATGGTCTTTCCGTAAAGGGGCGAAGATGCCACTTGTTCGTTCACATTCTGGGCATGTGCCACATGACAGCCCATAGCCATCAGCATCGTGGCCATGAGCATCTTCAATCTGATCAGTTTCATTCGTTCGTCTTTTTTTTACTCGTATATCGTTGCTACAATCTTACGTTCGCCACCATAGTCGCGGAACTCGCAGAGGTAAATGCCCTGCCATGTGCCAAGATTCAACTTTCCGTCGGTAACCGGTATTGTCAAGCTCACTCCGAAAAGCGAGCACTTGGCATGAGCCGGCATGTCGTCAGCACCTTCGAGGGTGTGGTCGTAGTAGGGTTCGTTCTCCTTCACCATGCGGTTGAGGATTTTCTCCATATCGCTACGCACGTCGGGGTCGGCATTCTCATTGATGGAGAGGGCGCACGACGTGTGCTGCACGAAAAGGTTGAGCAGTCCGGCCTTGGGCAACGGCGACGGCAGGTGCTGCAGCACCTCACGGGTGACGAGATGGCAACCGCGACGTTTGGCGGTCAGCCGGAAGGTTGTTTGCTGTATCATCGGGATGTTGTTCTAGAAGAGTTTGCTGTGCAAATTTATTGCATTGGCGCACCTTTTAGAACGTACACCTCCAGTTTTTTTCATGAAAGGCGTTTAGAAACCCGTAGAAGCGCAGGAGGTTGAAAACCTCACCCCATTTCGGCGCATGAGAAAGTTATAAGAACAAATCGGAAAGTTCAATGAATTAATTCTTAACTTTGCTTCGCTCAAACTGCGCATTTATGCATTTTGCGGAAAGCACGTTTATTCTTTCAGCAAATGTCCGCAGCGCGCCCATTATATATAAGGTACTTTTTATGCAAAACCCCAACACCATAAGCCTCATCAACGCATCTGCCATGAGAGACGGAATAGGGCTTGGACTCTACGGACTGCTTTCGCTCTACGTTCTCAAGCTATCGTTCACCTTTCCGCTTTTCTCCACCTGCTTCTTTCTCATGACGGTGTTCAGTCCGGTGGCCGCAGGCTTGCTGGCATTTCGCTTTCGCAAGACGACGGACTACACGTCACAGGGCTTCAGTTTTTTCCAAGGTTTCATCTATGCGTTGTTTCTGGGTTTCTACGCCGCGCTATGGGTGGCACTCGGAACGTTCGTCTATCTCAACTGGCTGGACCACGGCACTTTCTTCGCAGCCTATGAAGCAAACTTGAAACAAAGCATGGCAAACCCCGAAATGGCGAAGATGATGCAGGACCCTGCCTTTTCTGCCGCCATCAATGAAGCCACGCACGGCAAAGGCCTCGACGGCATTGCCGAACTGATGCAAAGCCTCGGTGCCGCCACTTATGCCTGCATGCCTATCTACGCGGCGCTCATTTTCGGTCCGTTCATCTCCATCGTCATTGGTCTTGTGTGCATGAAGCGCAGACCGACGGACTACAATTCGCAAAGCGGCTTTTAACCAGAACATTTTCCCCAACTAAAGGACAACATATTCATTTCATGGACTACAAATACGACATTACGGTTGTCGTGCCCCTCTACAACGAGGCCGAGAGCCTTCCAGAACTCTACTCATGGATAAAGCGCGTGATGGACGAGCACCATTTCACGTTTGAAGTGATTTTCGTCAACGACGGAAGCACCGACTCTTCCTGGAGCGTCATTGAAAGTTTCACGCAAAAGGACGAACGCGTCCACGGCATCAAGTTCCGCCGCAACTACGGCAAGTCGCCCGCCCTCTTCTGCGGCTTCCGCGCTGCACAAGGCCGTGTGGTAATCACGATGGATGCCGACCTTCAGGACTCGCCCGACGAGATTCCCGAACTCTACCGCATGATTACGGAAGACGGTTACGACCTCGTTTCGGGCTACAAGCAGAAGCGCTACGACCCACTCTCTAAAACGCTTCCCACGAAGCTTTTCAATGCCACGGCACGCAAGGTGAGCGGCATACACAACCTCCACGACTTCAACTGCGGACTCAAAGCTTACCGCAACGAAGTGGTGAAAAACATTGAAGTCTATGGCGAAATGCACCGCTACATTCCCTACCTCGCCAAAAACGCCGGCTTCGACAAAATCGGCGAGAAAGTGGTGCACCACCAGGCCCGTAAGTTCGGAAAGACGAAGTTTGGCGGACTGAACCGCTTCGTGAACGGATACCTCGACTTGCTTTCGCTCTGGTTCCTCAACAGCTTCGGACTGAAACCCATGCACGTGTTCGGTTTCCTCGGCAGCATCATGTTCTTCATAGGCTTCGTGGCCTGCATCGTAGTGGGTGCGGCAAAACTCATCCACCTCTACAGCGGAGAGCCCGCTCCCCTCGTGACCGACTCGCCCTACTTCTACATAGCCCTCACTATGATGCTCCTGGGCACCCAGCTTTTTGTGGCAGGCTTCCTCGGCGAACTCATCAGCCGCAATGCCGCAGGACGCAACGACTACCAGATTGAGAAAGAAATCTAAAAAAAACGACACTCACCTACGCCATGTCGCTCATCCGTAAAGTGCTCGCCGCACCTACCGTCACAGTAGCTGCGGCACTGCTCGCCGCGTGTTCCAACATCGACTGCCCGCTGGACAACGTGGTGATGATGCAGTGTAACCTCTACTCTTCAGAAACCCGCAGCGCACTCACCCTCACCGACACACTGAACATCCGACCCGCCGGACGCGATACCGTGCTGCTCAACCGCGCCACGGGCATCTCCTCATTCCTCGTGCCGCTAAAGGAAAGCGACACACGCGACACACTCCTCCTCGTGCTCTCCAACACCACGGGACAAACGGCCACAGACACGCTCTTCGTGGACCACACGCCGCAGCCCCACTTCGAGAATCTCGACTGCCCAGCTTCCGTGTTCCACACCGTACATGCCGTCAGCGCCACGTCGCACCCACTCTCGCAGCTGCCCTTGACCATCGACAGCGTATCGCTCGTTCGCTCCACAGTAAACTACGATGACATTGAAAACATCCGCATTTTCCTTCGCTCTACTTCTAGCCATTAGTGCGCCCGCCTGCCTTTCCGCGCAAACCGCGGCCGACACAGCGCGCACCGCGCCCCAGCGGGTTCGTGGTGTACAGTACTCCTCGCGGGAGGAAGCCGCCGCCGCGCTCCTGGCGCAGAAGAAGTTGCCGCTTTTTGCCGGAGCGAGCGTTTCGGTCGATGCCGCCGGTGCCGTAATGGCCGTTTGCTGTCCCTATGGGCAATATGAAGCCGCAGCCCGCCTGAACCTCTACGGCCGCTACTTCCCCATAGCTGAAGTGGGCATGGGCGTGAGCGACCACACCAACGAGACCACCGAACTCCACTACAAAGTGCATTCCCCCTATTTCCGCCTGGGCATGGACTACAACGTGGCAAAGGACGTGCGCAGCGGCAACCGCATCTTCGTGGGCTTCCGCTACGGACTCTCATCCTACAAGTACGACCTCGACGGCCCCGACATCACCGATGCCGTCTACGGCACGTCCGTTCCCTTCCGCTTCAGCGGACTCAAGGGCACCACCGGCTGGGGCGAAGTGGTGGCAGGACTTGAAGCCAAGGTGTGGGGCATGCTCCACCTGGGGTGGTCCATACGCTACCGCCTGCGCATCCACAGCACAAATGCTTCCGTAGGCGAAGCATGGTACGTGCCCGGCTACGGCAAGAGCGACTCCCATGCCCTTGGCGGCACATTCAACGTGATTTTCGACATTTGACACATTCCACATCCCGTCCTTTCAGACCCCTTTTCCACATGACTCCCAAACGCATCATCTCCGCACTGTTTCTTCTCGTTCTCATAGCAGGAAGCATATGGATCATCAAGTTTCGCGGCACTTCTACACTCCGCGAAGCGGAAGGTTCCATTTTCGGAACTTACTACCACATCAAATACGAAGCACCACAAGCCCTCGACGACGACATCAGCCGCGCCTTGCACGAAGTGGACGCCAGCATGTCGGTCTTCAACAAGCAAAGCACGCTTTCTGCCATCAACGGCGGAACGTCCATGCGCACCGACGCCCTGCTCTATGAAGTGCTGACCAAAGCGCGCAAGGTAAGCGAAGCCACCGACGGCGCTTTCGACGTGACAGTGATGCCGCTCGTCAATGCCTGGGGATTTGGTTTCAAGAAGGGAGAATTCCCCACCGACAAGCAGATCGACTCTCTCCGTGCTTTCGTAGGCTACAAACGTTTTGAGCTTCTGCCAGACAGCACGGTGAAGAAGTCCGACGAGCGCTTGATGATAGACTGCGGCGCCATTGCCAAAGGTTATGGCGTGGATCGCGTGGCCCGCGTGCTGCGCGAGAAAGGAGTAAGGAACTACATGGTTGAAATTGGTGGAGAAGTGGTGGTAAAAGGCCGCAACCCCGAGGGCAAGGACTGGCAAATAGGCATCAGCAAACCCGTTGACAACAAAGACGGCGAACAGTCGGAACTGCAGACCGTGCTGGGTCTGCACGACTGCGCGGTGGCCACAAGCGGCAACTACCGCAACTTCTACGTCAAGGACGGCCGCAAATATGCCCACACCATAGACCCGCGCACCGGTCGCCCCGTGCAGCATTCGCTTCTCTCCGCCACCGTGATGGCACCGGACTGTGCCACCGCCGACGCTTATGCCACAGCATTCATGGTGCTCGGCATTGAAGGGGCGCAAAAGGTGCTTGACGCCCACAAGGAACTTCGCGTATACTTCATCTACGAGGACGCAAAAGGCACGCTACAGGTATACCGCCGCGGCATGTAAGCTACGTTGCTTGCCAGCGCAAGCCCATGGGGGTAACATTTTCAAAACGCCACACTCTACACGGCCACACGGAGGCTTCTTCGTAGCTGCGCTTTGCACTTTCGCGTAGAGTTGCCAAGACGGGAGTCTTGACCCATGCGCTTCGCTAGCTGAAACTGCTCAATATTTTCAACTTCAAAGTCACCGTCTCCCCGTCGCATGGACCATTCCTTTTCAGACAAGTTGCTGCTCATTCCTCTCTTCCAGGGATTCAGCCGTTTGGACTTTCTCGACGTCGTGGAGAAAGTGCCCTTTGAATTCCGTTCGTTCAAAGCCGGCGCCACGTTGATGGAGCAGGACCAGGAAAGCCGCCGGCTCGTGATGATTCTCAACGGCACGGTGCATTGCCGGCAGACCGACGCCCGCCACACCTACGAATTTTCGGAACGTCTCTCAGCCCCGCTCATCGTGCAGCCGGAATGCCTTTTCGGTCTCCACAACCGCTACACGAGAACCATTGAAGCGTGGACCGATGTGCAAAGCGTGGCCATATCCAAGCAAAGCGTGTTTGAACTGATGCACCGTCACCTGACGTTTCAAGTGAACCTTCTCAACATGGTCTGCTCCGAAACGCAGCAGCGCGGCCGTTTATTGTGGTCGGCGCTTGAACCTTCGCTGCGCAGCCGTTTCCGCCAGTTCCTTTCACAACGCAGCCTCAGCCCCCGCGGGGCGAAAACGCTCCGCATTCGCATGGAAGAGCTTGCCGACGAATTGGGAACGAGCCGCCTCGCCGTCTCGCATCTCATAGACACGCTACGGCAAGAGCAGCTCGTCACCCACTCACGCGGCATTATGCAAATTGCCGCGATGGAAAAGATCTAAGGGAGGGTCTGTAACTTACTCATACATCGCAGTCACGGATTGTTTTGCGTGGCTGCGCTTGATGACAAATTCGCGCTTATCAGTCAAGACAGGAGTCTTGACCTCCATGCGCTGCGCATTGCATACCACACATATATTATAATGTACGCGCATATATGTATGCGTAGAGCGTTACGTTTTGAAAACGTCACCCCCCATGCGCAACTAGGAAACGCGCCATGCGCAAATGGGAGTTTGTTAATTAAAGACACCACTAAACATGCGGCATCATTGCGCTAACCAATGGTCGATGAGGCGGCGGGCAAGGCTTACCTCGCCGGGTATGTCGGGCATGTTGTCGCGCGAGAACCATCCGCCTTTGTTGAGTTCCGAACGTTGTATGGCAAGTTCGCCGCCATCGTATTCGGCCGTGAAGCCCACCATCAGACCTGAAGGGTAAGGCCAGGGCTGCGAAGCGAAGTAGCGTATGTTCTTCACACGCACGTTTGTTTCCTCCATCACCTCACGCCGCAGACATTCCTCCAGCGTTTCGCCCGTTTCCACGAAACCTGCCACAAGCCCCATGTAGTCTTTCTTGAATTTCTTGCTCTGCACGAGAAGTATCTCGCGCCCTTCGTTGCGTGTGACGGCCACAATGATGGCGGTGGCCAGAGCGGGCCACACTTCCTTCCCGCAATTGGTGCAACGTTTGGAGATGTCTGTATGGAGTTTCATGGGACTGCCGCAAACGCCGCAATACTTCGTCTGCTGGTCCCAGTAGAGTATTTCCTGCGCTTTGCCGGCCATGGCGTAAACGGCTTCGGGAAGAATGTCGAACGACTCGCGGAGCGGCACCATCTGCCACCCTTCTGCCACCACAGGGGCATCGATTCTCACCGTGCGGCAAGGACATCCGTTCAAGTCGGGCAAACGATGGAGCGTGTGCCAAGGCTCCAAAGCTACGGGGGCGCTTTCCACACACGGCACTTCGCCTTTCGCTGTGAGCAATATGTCGCCCTTGCAGAATATAAAGAAATAAGTGTTCATTGGCGTTTTCTTGAAAAGCAAAACGGGGCTTACACTGCCGCTTGGCAATGTAAGCCCCATTTCTTTTTATATTATGGCTTGTCTGTTCCGGCCGAAAGCATCGGACGCGGAGCGGAATAAACTTCTCGTGTTACAGTCCGAGGCTCTTCTGAACGGCTGCAATCTTCTCCTGTGCGTCGGCCACTGCGCCGTTGTAGCACTTCGGGCAGCTCATCTGGCCTTTCACTTCAATGTAGAACTTAATCTTGGGTTCCGTACCTGAAGGACGTACGCTGACCTTCGTGCCGTCTTCGGTGTACCACTGGAGCACGTTGCTGGCTTCGGGGAAGTCGAGCGCCTTGGCAGAACCGGCGGCATCGTATTCGGTGAGCGTGCCGTAGTCCTTGGTGCAAACGACGGGCGAACCGGCAATCTCCGTGGGACGGTTGCTGCGGAAGTTCTCCATCATGGCCTTGATTTCGTCGGCACCGGTCTTGCCGGGCTTCACCACGTTGATGGTCTTGTTCACGGCAAGGCCGTATTCAAGATAGATTTCCATGAGCACGTCGTAGAGCGTCTTGCCCTGGTCCTTGGCCCAGGCGCAGATCTCGGCAAGGAGCGAACAAGCCGAAACGGCGTCCTTGTCGCGGCAGAAGTCCTCGGCCAAGAAGCCGTAGCTCTCTTCACCGCCACCGATGTACTGAAGTTTGCCTTCGTCGAGACGAATCTGGCGGGCAATCCACTTGAAGCCAGTGTAGCAGTCGTACATCTTGATGTTGTTCTTCTCGGCAATGGACTTGATGAGTTCCGTGGTGACGATGGTCTTCACGATGAATTCGTTGCCCTGCATCTTACCCTGAGCCTTGCGGTTCATGATGATGTAGTAGAGGAATATCATGCAAGTCTGGTTACCATCCACGAGTACCCATTCGCCCTTGTCGTTCTTGCAGGCCATACCCACGCGGTCGGCATCGGGGTCGGAAGCCATCACGATGTCGGCATCGAGCTGCTTGGCGAGTTCGAGAGCCATGGTGAGCGCTTCGCCGTTTTCGGGGTTGGGGCTCTTCACGGTGGGGAAGTTGCCGTCCTTCACCATCTGCTCGGGCACGCAGTGAACGTTCTCAAAGCCCCAGAGCTTAAGGCTCTGCGGAATGAGCATCATGCCGGTGCCGTGAAGCGGAGTGTAGACAATCTTGAGGTCCTTCTGACGCTTGATGCACTCGGGGTCGATGCTGAGCGTGTGCACCTTGTTGAGGTAGATGTCGTCGATTTCCTTACCGATGATTTCGATAAGTTCGGGACGGCCTTCGAAGCGGATATCTTCTACTGCCACCTTGTTTACCTCGTCGATGATGCCCTTGTCGTGCGGAGCGAGCACCTGTGCGCCGTCGTCCCAGTAGGCCTTGTAGCCGTTGTACTCCTTGGGGTTGTGGCTGGCGGTGAGAATGATACCGCTCTGGCAGCCCAGGTGGCGAATGGCGAAGGACATTTCGGGAGTGGGACGCATATCCTCGAAGAGATATACCTTGATGCCGTTGGCGGAGAAGATGTTGGCAGCGGTCTCGGCGAAGAGGCGGCTGTTGTTGCGGCAATCGTGGCCGACCACTACGCTAATCTGGTCCTTGTCCTTGAAGTTGAGGTTGAGATAGTTTGAAAGTCCCTGAGTGGCAGCGCCTACGGTGTAGATATTCATGCGGTTGGTACCGGGGCCCATGATGCCGCGGAGACCGCCGGTGCCGAATTCGAGCGTTCTGTAGAACGAGTCGATGAGTTCGGTCTTGTCGGGATTCTCCACAAGTGCCTTTACGGCTTTCTGCGTTTCAGCATCGTAGTTGCTGGAGGTCATCCACTGCTGGGCAACCTTTTCACACTGAGCAATAAGAGCTTCTTGATTTTCCATAAGATGTATGCTTGGTTCTGCTGTCTTTCCGCTGCAAAGGAGCAGAGGAACGTGCGAACCTTGATGATAAGTAATTGTTTATGATTCGTTGGTTTTACGGGTGGCTCCCATCAGTCGAGGGGAAGTATCTCTATCCAATACCCGTCGGGGTCGTTGATGAAATAAAGGCCCATGTCGAAGTTTTCGTAACAAACGCAACCCATTTCCTTATGGTAGGCGCGGGTGGCCTCGTAGTCGCCGGGCACGCGCAGACAAAGGTGAAACTCGTTGTCGCCGAGATTGTAGGGTTCTTTGCGGTCGCGCAGCCAAGTGAGCTCAAGCTTGAAGGAAGAGGTCTCGTTCTTGAGATAAACGATTTTAAATGCGCCTTCGGGACCTTCAATCTCTCCGCAGGGCATGAGTCCAAGTGCTTTTTTATAAAACTCCATACTGCGCCCGAGGTCGAGCACGTTGATGTTGAAGTGGTCAAATACAGCAGTAAGTTCCATTAGGGGTAATATTCTGTGTAGATGTTTAGTTTTGGCGAATCAGTCTTCACCGCAGCAAAGGTATAGATTTTATTCGTATTTTTGCGCCACACTATGTGAATATTTTATATCAGCCAAAATGCTAAGAACCGTAGTTTTTGATTTGGATGGTACGCTGCTCGACACGTTAGCCGACCTTTCCGCCAGCGTAAACCATGCCTTGCGCGAACATCACATTCCCGAGCGTTCCACTGCCGAGGTGCGACAATTTCTCGGCAACGGCATACGCTATCTCATGCGCCATGCTGCGGGCGAGCACCTCAGCGAGGAGGCCTTCGCCCCCGTCTTCGACTCATTTCGCCAGCACTATGTGGAGCACTGCCTCGACCGCACACAGCCCTACCCCGGCATCATGCAGCTCTTGCAGGAACTGAAGCGCCACGGCGTAAAGATGGCCATTGTGAGCAACAAGCTCCACCCTGCCGTTCAGGAACTGAGCCATCGCTTCTTCGACGGATTCATCACCTCGGCCGTTGGCGAAAGTGCCACGGTGCGCCGCAAGCCCAACCCCGATGCCGTGCTTGCTGCCTTGAACGAGTTGGGTTCTTCGCCCGAAGAGGCCATCTACGTGGGCGACAGCGAAGTGGACCTTGCCACGGCGAAAAACGCCGGACTGCCTTGCGCCCTTGTGCTTTGGGGATTCCGCGACGAACCGTTCCTCCGCTCGCTCGAGGGCGCCGACTGCTACATCAATAAGCCCGAAGAACTGCTTGAGCGCGTGTTGCGATAGACGCCTGCCGAGAAAGCTATAATTTGGAGCGATAGCGCATGGGGGTCAAGACTCCTGTCTTGACGCTCTACACAAGATTTTCAAAACGAAGCACGAAAAGCCATCGTGTGGCTGTGTGTCTGTCAAGACTGGAGTCTTGACCCCCATGCGCTGTCGCCCCTATTCACCGCTTGCACTCTCATGCACTTCGCTCGCAAGCAACACTTGAATGAACGTTCAAGCTATTTCCAAACGCTCACCAAATTCCTCAAATTCCCTTCCAAACAAGCCATTCCCATGAACATCATCGAACACTTTCTTTGCGGGAAGCGCCCCGACCCGAGTCTCTGCGAAGACGGTTGGGTGGTAACGCCCCATTTTGCAGCCGTGGTAGACGGCAGCACGTCCAAAGTGCCGGGTCGACACGGCGGAAGGGAAGCCATGCTTGCCGTGACCGAAGCCTTGCGCCACCTCAATGCACAGGCCGATAAGAAGGAAATGCTGAGTGTGCTTACGGCGTGCCTTGCAGAAAGGAACATTCCCGAGGCCACGGCGCATGCCGAATACCGCCTTACGTGTTCGGCGGTCATCTACAGCGCATTCCGGCGCACGGTGTGGATGGTTGGCGACTGCCAGGCGCGTTGGAACGGCCGCACCTTCACCAACCCCAAACTGGTGGACAGCATCCTTACCGACGCACGTTGCGGAGCGGTGCGCCACCTCCTTGCCCACGGGCACACAGAAGAGGACATCCGCCGTCACGACCTGGGGCGCGCCGCCATTTTGGACGCGCTGCGCGAACAGACCAATTTCCAGAACGACCCGAACGACCGCAATCCCTATCGCTATGCGGTGCTCGACGGCACGCCCGTACCCGAAGCGCTTGTGAAGGAACTGTCGGTTGAGCATGCCGCCACGCTCGTACTTGCTTCCGACGGCTACCCCGTGCTTGCCGACACGCTCGAGGAAAGCGAAGCAGCATTGCAACATTTGCTCCTTGCCGACCCGCTCTGCATCAACGAGAATGCGGCCACAAAATGCCTGGTGAAGGGAAACAATTCCTTTGACGACCGTTGTTTTCTGAAAATTGCCCTGCCATGAAAATCTCATTACTGCAACTTGACATGCAATGGATGGACGCCGAAGCGAACATCTCGCGCGCCGAAGCGCTGATTGCCTCCCTGGAAGAGCCAACGGACGTAATGATTCTTCCAGAGATGTGGGCCACGGGGTTCACCACGCAGCCCGACGCCTGCACCCACGAAGCGTCTATGCGCGCGCTCGGTTGGATGCAGCAAACTGCTCGACGGCTTCAGTGTGCCGTGGTGGGCACACTTGCCGTAGACTTGAACAGACTAGGCGAAACACCCCGCACACAAGCGGATTGGCGCAACCGTTTCTTCTTCGCCACGTCTGACGGCCATTTGCACCACTACGACAAACGACACCTCTTCGCTCCTGGCGGAGAAGACAAGGTGTTCCATGCGGGAAAAGAGCGCACCGTAGTGTTATACAAAGGCGTACGTTTCCTTCTCCAAACGTGCTTCGACCTCCGTTTTCCGGAATCGGCACGCAACACGCTCGCTGCGCCCTACGACGTGGCGCTCTACTCGGCTTCTTGGCCTGCGAAACGCATTGCGGCATGGAATGCGCTGCTGCGAGCGCGTGCCATAGAAAACCAGGCGCTGTGCGTCGGGGTGAACCGCACGGGCAACGATCCGTCGGCTGCCTATTGCGGCATGTCAGCCGCCTACGATGCCTACGGCTCAGAACTTGTTTCCTCCGAACACGAAGAATGCGTGCGTACCTTCGTGTGGAACAAAGAAGAACAGGACATGTTCCGCAAACGTTTCTCCATACTAATATAACGCGCGTATAACGCGCGCGTACGCGAGAGGTCTGCGTGCTCATGCAGTAGAAGCAATAGCATCATACAATTGTAAAGATATACAGATTTTTATCCTTAGTAGATTTCAAAAAAATAACTTGTGCAGTTCTTCAATTGAAAAAAATGCGCCAACGACGGGCTGAAAGCCCAACCTGCGCCTAGCCCAGGGCAACGCCCTGGGTAC
>CAVJJO010000086.1:0-12398 GCA_963649665.1 Bacteroidaceae bacterium
CCACCGACGCCGAAGGCGAAAGCTCCGAAGCCTAACAAAAGGAGTTTCCGTTAAGGCGGGAAAAGCAAAGCCTACCGTCCTTAACGGAAACACCTTCCACTTTCAACGGAAAAATATCATCCAAACTACCTTTATATAATGAAAAAGACAGTTCTCAGCATTTGCCTCGCCATGACCGCAGGCTGTGCATTCGCCCAGAACAACGCCTTCTACAAGGCGCAGGACAAGATGAACAAAGGCGAACTCACCGAAGCTGAAAGCATCGTTGAAGCCGCATTGGCCAACCCCAAGACGACCAATCTCGCCAAGATGTACAACATGGCCGGCCAAATCGAATACAAGATTTACACCCCCGAGCTCCAGAAGGCCGCCCAGCAGTTGCCCTTCGACACCGTAGCCTTCTGCACCCACCTCGACAAGGCCGTCAACTACTTCAACAAGAGCGAAGAAGCCAACCAGGCTCCCGACGAGAAGGGACGCGTAAAGGCCGACAAGATGATCAGCCTTCAGAACAAGATTGCCATCGGCCAGATGCTCGACTACTACAACTACGCCGCCATGTTCATGAACGCCAACGGCAACAAGGAGAAGAGCGTGGAATACTTCCAGAAGTATGCCGAGATGCCCAAGAGCGCCGTGTTCACACAGTCTGAAACCGACTCCATCTACGCCTCAAAGGCCCTCAACTACCAGCAGACCCGATTCAACCTCGCCTACCTCTACTACCAGCAGAAAAACTGGGACAAGACCATCGCCGCCTGCGACGAGGCCCTCAAGGACACCATGGGCACACACGACCTCTACGTGATGAAGATTGGCGCACTCGGCGAGAAGAAGGACTCCGCAGCTTGGGCAAAGACCCTCATCGAAGCCTCTAAGCGCACCGGCTCCTCGAACTTCCAGCAGACACTCCTCTACTACTACATGTCCAACCAGAAGATTGACGAAGCCATGAACCTCGCCAACTCGCTCGTCAGCGATTCGCCCAACGACAAGAACGCATGGTTCATGAAAGGCGCCATCGAGCTCAACGTGAAGAAGGACTACGCCACCGCACGCCAGAGCTTTGAAAAAGCCATCGCCATTGACCCCGACTTCACCGACGCCCTCTTCAACCTCGGCACTGCCTACATCAACGACATCTACGACCAGCGCGTAAGCGGCAAGTTCAAATACATCGGCACCAACCGTCGCATCGAAGGCAAGACTTCCGACGGTTCCTACCAGAAGAACAAAGCCATCTACGACAAGGAACTCGCCACCGTAAAGGGCTACTACGAAAAGGCCAAGCCCTACCTCGAACACGTCCGCGAGCTCACACCCGACGAACCCAAGCGCTGGGCTTCGGCACTCCAGATGGTCTACTCCTCACTCGGCATGAAAGACAAAGCCAAGGAAATGGACGACCTCCTCGAAGCCGCCAACCACGCCGAATAAGCCGTCGCGGCACATTCTCACCCGAAAACCGCAACATCTCTTGAGGGCAGCTCATGCATAGCCCCGCCCTTCAAGCCACACACCAATCGACAAGTAACGCGTTGCCTCCCATTCTCCCGCCACGGGACACGGACAGCACGCCTTACTTGTCGGTTTATAACATTAAGGCCACAAGGCCGCAACAAAAACTGACTAACAAAACAGAAATGCCATGCTCCATAGACTGACCATCGTGGTGCTCTCACTCCTCATCCTCACCGCAGCACCCGCTACAGCACAAAAGGCATTCAAAACCGTCAACACGGCGCTCAAGGACAAAAAATATGCCGACGCCGTAAAAGCCATACAGAATCTGCGCAAAGACTCTGTACTGAAACACTCGCCCAAACTCGAAACCTTCACCATCGAAGCCAACAAAGGACTCAACGATGCCGAAAACACCAAGCTCTACCTCAAAAAAAGCTACGACACGCTTGCTTTCTTCTCCACCACACTCGAAATAGTAAAAGCCTGCATACGCCTCGACTCCATCGAACACGCAGAAAACGAGAACGCGAAGAAAAGCAAGAACCACAGATACGCCATAGAGAACCTCCAGCAATACTTCCCCAACCTCCACGCTGGAGCGCGCTTCCTCTTCAAGCGCAAGAAATACACCGAAGCACTCCCCTACCTCACGCTCTGCATAGAAACGCCCGGCTCCGCCCTCGGCGAAGAAGCACATCTCAGCGGCGAGAAGAGCGCTAAAAACGCCGTGCTCCACGTCAACAGCGCCTACAACGCCAAGCAATACGCAGCCGCGCGTCGCTTCGAAGCGCTCGCGCTCACCGACACCGCAGCACGTCCCTTCACACTCGAATGGCTCGCACTCGCCGCCGAAGCGCAGGCCGACACCGCCACCTACCACAAGCGACTCCTTGAAGGATGGAACGCCTACCCCACCCGACTCGGTTTCTTCGTGCGACTCGCCGACCTCTACGCCAAACGCGAAGACTACCCCGCCATGCTCCGCATAGCGCAGAAGCAACTCATGGCCGACTCCCTCTGCCTCGCCGCCATGCTCGCCCGCTGCAACGCCACCTTCCACCTCCAGCAATACAAAGAGTGCATCGACGCCGCCACGCGACTCGCCAAAGCCGACTCCGCAAACACCGACACCCATTATTATATAGGAGCATCGTATGCCGCACTCGCCGACAAAGTGACGCTCCCCGACAACATCAACTCCGCCGCCTACCGCAAAGCCCTGCAAAGCCGCAAAGCCTACGCCAAAGCCGCCGAGCCCGAACTCGAAGCCTACCGCGCCGCCGCTCCCGACGAGCAAAAGCGTTGGGCGCCACTCCTCTACCAAGTGTACCTCACGCTCAACAGAGGAAAGAAATTCGCCGAAATCGACACCATCATCCAAAATCTGCAGCAAAGCAAATAGCCATACAATGAATCCACTTCTCACTCCCTTCCATACGCCCCACGGCACATTTCCCTTCCCCGACATCACCATCGACCACATACGCCAGGCCATCACCGAAGGCATCGCCGAAGAAGACAAAGAGATTGAAGCCATCTGCCAAAGCGCCGAAGCACCCACCTTCGCCAACACCATAGTGCGCCTGCAGCAATGCGGCAAGACGCTTGAGCGCGCCACCACGCTCATGTACAACCTCACCTCGGCAGAAACCTCCGACGAACTCGACGCCCTCGCCAACGAAATGTCGCCCCTGCTCTCCGACCACTCCAACAACATCATGCTCAACGAAGCCCTCTTCGCACGCATCAAGGCCGTGAAGCAGCAAGCCGACGACTCCCTCACCGCCGAGGACCGCATGCTCCTCGACAAAACCTTTGAAGGCTTCGAACGCGCAGGAGCAAACCTCCCTGCCAACAAAAAAGAGCAGTTCCGCGAAACGAGCAAGGAGCTCTCCGCACTCACCCTCCGTTTCTCCCAAAACGTGCTCAAGGACCTCAACAACTTTAAGCTGCACATCACCACGGAAGACCACCTTGCCGGACTCCCCGACATACACCGCCAGGCAGCCGCCGAAGCCGCAAAAGAAGCCGGACTCGAAGGATGGCTCTTCACCCTCCACGCACCCAGTTTCCGTCCCTTCCTCATGTATGCCGACAACCGCGAACTGCGCCGCCAACTCTACATGGCTTACAACACGGTGTGCACACACGACAATGAGTACAACAACTTCGACGTGGTGAAACGCATCGTAAACCTGCGCCGCGAGAAAGCGCAGCTCCTCGGCTACCCCACCTACGCCCACTACGCGCTCCGGCGCCGCATGGCACAGACGCCCGAGAACGTCAACAAACTTCTCGACGACCTCATAAGCAACTACAGCGAACCTGCACGGGAAGAAGTACAGCGCATCGCCTCCTTCGCACAGGAATGCGAGGGTGCCGCATTCACCCTGCAGCCCTGGGACTTCAGCTACTATGCACAAAAACTCAAGAAGAAACTCTACGATTTCGACCCCGACAAACTGCGTCCCTACCTCGAACTCTCCCGCGTGAAGCAAGGCGTAATGAACCTCGCCACCACACTCTACGGACTCCACTTCCAGCGCAACACCGCAATCCCCGTTTACCACACCGACGTGGAAGCCTACGAAGTGACCGATGCCGACGGGCAGTTCATGGCCGTGCTCTATCTCGATTTCTTTCCGCGGAAGAGCAAGCAGGGCGGAGCATGGATGACAAGCTACCGCGACGAAGAGTGCACCGCACCTTCCACCGAACCCGCCACGCCGCGCAACACAGTGCGCCCACACGTGAGCGTAACCACCAACTTCACAAAACCCACCACCGACACGCCCGCACTCCTCACCCTCGACGAAGTGCAGACTTTCCTCCACGAATTCGGACATGCCCTCCACGGCATCTTTGCCATGACGCACTACGCCTCGCTCAGCGGCACATCCGTCTATTGGGACTTCGTGGAACTCCCCTCCCAATTCATGGAGAACTATGCAACCGAACCGGAATTTTTAAGTACATTTGCCCGACATTACAAGACCGGCGAACCCCTTCCCGAAGCCTACGTCAAGCAGATACGCGACAGCCGCAACTTCAACGCTGCCTACGCCTGCATGCGGCAGGTAAGCTTCGGCTTGCTCGACATGGCATACTACACCGCCGAAGCCCCATTCACGCAGGACGTACCCGCCTTCGAGCACGAAGCATGGAAGCGTGCGCAGATGCTCCCCGAAGTAAGCGGCACGTGCATGACCGTGCAGTTCGGCCACATCATGTCCGGCGGCTACGCGGCAGGCTACTACAGCTACAAATGGGCAGAAGTGCTCGACGCCGACGCCTTCGACCTCTTCAAGCAAACCGGCATATTCAACACCGAAACGGCCCGCAAGTTCCGCAGCTGCATCCTTGAAAAAGGAGGCACCGAGCACCCCATGACGCTCTACAAGCGCTTCCGCGGACAAGAGCCCACCCTCGATGCCCTCCTCCGCCGCGACGGCATCAAAGCATAAACACAAGCGAACTTCTTCAACCCCACCAATATGACAGCCACAGAAAAGGCCCGCCTCCTCGACATACGCTACCTCCGCATGGCACACATCTGGGCCGAAAACTCCTACTGCACACGCCGCCAGGTCGGCGCACTGATAGTCAAGGACAAAATGATCATCAGCGACGGCTACAACGGCACGCCCTCAGGCTTCCCCAACGTATGCGAAGGAGAAGACGGACTCACCGTTCCCTGTGTGCTCCATGCCGAAGCCAATGCCATCACCAAAATAGCACGTTCGGGCAACAACTCCGACGGCGCCACGCTCTACGTGACAGACGCCCCCTGCATAGAATGTGCAAAGCTCATCATCCAGGCAGGCATCAAGCGCGTGCTCTTCTCGCGCGCCTACCGCCTCACCGACGGCATCGACCTCCTCAGAAAGGCCAATATAGAAGTACAGCAAATAGAGATTGAAGCCAAGCCGTGACGCCCTCCGCGCTTCACGCTTTCCCTTTCCCCAGAACGCACAACGCATTCACGCAACCTAAATGACAAAAATAGACAAAAACCGCTTTGTCCCCCTCTTCGTCGCACTCGGCATAGTAGTAGGCGTGCTCTTCGGCAGTTTCTTTGCCAACCACTTCGCAGGAAACCGCCTGAGCATCATCAACAACTCGAGCAACAAGGTCATAGACCTCTTCCACCTCATCGATGACCAGTACGTCGACTCCGTGAACATTTCCGACCTCGTGGAAAAGTCGCTGCCCCAAATCCTCAAGGAGCTCGACCCCCACTCCACCTACATCTCCGCCAGCGAAGTGGAAGCCTCCATGCAGGACCTCAAAGGCAGCTTCTCCGGAATCGGCGTACAGTTCACACTCTACAAAGACACCATACGCATCGTGCGTGTAGTCAAAGGCGGCCCCTCCGAGCGCATCGGTCTGCAGGCCGGCGACCGCATCGTGGCCATCAACGACAAAGCCTACGTGGGCGACAGCATCGACAACGAAGGCACCATGAAGCGCCTCAAAGGCCCCCACGGCTCAAAGGTAAAGCTCACCGTGGTGCGCGCCGGAACGAAAAAGCCCCTCACCATCAACGTCACACGCGGCGACGTACCCGTGAAAACCGTCGATGCCGCATACATGGTTACCCCCACCGTGGGCTACATCAGCGTGAAAAGCTTTGGCGAAACCACCTACAGCGAATTCCTCGCCGCACTCGCCAAACTTCAGGTACGCGGCTTCGAAAACCTCATCATAGACCTTCGCGGAAACCCCGGCGGATACATGGAAACCGCCGTGCAGCTCGCCAACGAATTCCTCCCCAAGGACGCCCTCATCGTCTACACCCAAGGACGCAAGTCGCCCCGCAAGGAATACACCACCGACGGCCGCGGATCGTTCCCCGAAATGCCTCTCGTGGTGCTGATTGACGAAACCTCCGCTTCGGCAAGCGAAATATTCGCCGGAGCCATACAGGACAACGACCGCGGCACCGTCATCGGACGCCGCTCCTTCGGAAAAGGACTCGTGCAAGCACCGATAGAGTTCCGCGACGGCTCAATGCTCCGCCTCACCACGGCGCGCTACTACACACCCTCGGGACGCTGCGTGCAGAAGCCCTATGTGCCCGGCCACGACGAAGACTACGAAGCCGACCTCATACTCCGCGCCGAACACGGCGAGTATTACTCCGCCGACAGCATACGCCAAGACGGCGAGAAGTTCAAGACGAAACTCGGACGCACCGTCTACGGCGGCGGCGGCATCATGCCCGACATCTTCATAGCCCGCGACACGCTCGGCTTCACCTCCTACTTCAAGGAAGCCTACCTGAGCGGACTGCTCTACCAGTATGCCTACGAATATGTCGACCAATACCGCACCGCTCTGAGCAAGGCACAAAGCGCCGACGACGTCACCGCATTCATCGGCAAGCATCCCCTCATCGAAGGCTTTGCCAACTTTGCCTCCAAAGCCGGACTCAAGCGCCGCAACCTCATGATACAGCAGTCGCGCAAACTGCTCACGCGCTACATCACCACGTCCGTCATCTCCGACTTGCTCGACGAGAACGAATCTTCTGCCTACGTCAACCAGTTCGACGATGCCGTAATCCGCGCCATAGAAGTCTTCGACCAAGGCAAGGCTTTCCCCTCCAACGCCAAGGCTGCGGGCAAGGGCCAAACGGCACGCCTCCTCACCCCCGCCCCCATGCACAATGCCTGCGGCGCTTTCGCCGTGGCCCAGCGCGCCTTGCAGCAAAACGCGCATCTCTTCATCTATCACCTAGCCACGGTCAACGGCCGCCGACCCGCACTCAAGCCACAAACCTCACCGCTCGTCCAATGCACACCCTCGACGAAGAAAAGAAACGCCTCCGCCAAAGCATAAGGCACACGCTTTCAGCGCTCAGCGCAGCGCAGAAAGCGGAGTGGAGCGAACGCATCACACACAACATAGAAGCACATCCCGCCTTCAAGGAAGCACGGAATGTGCTTCTTTTCCATTCCCTACCCGACGAACCCTCCACCCACGCCCTCATTGCACGCTATGCCGGGGAGAAACACATCTTCCTCCCCACCGTAACAGGCTCCACGGAAATGGAAATCCATGCCTACACCGGCGAACGCGACCTGCAATGCGGAGCCTACGGCATCATGGAGCCCAAGGGAGCCGCAGCGGACGAAACAGAAAGAATAGACCTCATCGTGGTTCCCGGTCTCGCCTTCGACAGCCACGGCCACCGCATGGGGCGCGGCAAAGGCTACTACGACCGCTTCATAGCTCGCTTCGGCGCGCAACGTCCCTGTCTCATAGGCGTTTGCTTTCCTCCGCAACTTTTGGATGAGATACCCTTCGCCCCACACGACGCCACGATGGACTACGTCGTCACTGCCCGCTGAACGCGTTTCTAAAAGCGACGGATGCCCCTAATGCCGCCTCCGTGCTTTGCCAATAGAACGAAAAAAGGTATTTTTGCAATAAATAAGGCACACTTGCGTTTATATAAGCGTGCCACCCATCATTTGTTCCCTAAGGAAACCCCATCCGATAGCCAAGCGTGGCACGCGCCGCATATTCTACGGTAAATCCTCAGAAAAAGAAATCTACAACCTATGTATATCAAGAAACTCCTTCTTGCCCTTTCCCTTTCATTCCTCATATGTGCGCCCTCAATGGCGCAAAGCGGCAGCATGACCGACAAGCAGATCATGCAGTTCATAATAAAAGAAAACTCGCGCGGCACCTCGCGTTCGCAAATCGTCACCAAACTCGTAGAGCGCGGTGTGACCATCGACCAAATACGCCGCGTGCGCGAAAAATACGAGAAGCAGAAGAGCAACACGCTTGTCGGCGCGAAGGACATCTCCGGAACAGGCAGCGAGAAGTCGCGTCTGCGCGAGAACAACGGCGACAAGCGCGAAACCGCCACCCAACAAGGCGAATATCAGCGCAAGGCAAAGAAGGAGAAGGTCGACGAAAGCTCCATGTCGGAAACCCAGCGCCGCCGCTACCAGCGTGAGCGCAAGGAAGAATACATGGACGAAATGGATGCCATGCTTCCCGACTCGCTCAGCGAACTCGACATTCAGGACGACGAATACGGCTTCAGCGAAAAGAAGAACAAGAAGCAAGTGTTCGGCCGCAACATCTTCAACAACAAGAAGCTTTCCTTTGAGCCCAACATGAACATATCCACCCCGCAGGACTACCGCCTCGGTCCCGGCGACGCCGTATACGTAGACGTTTGGGGAGCCTCGCAGGAACGTTTCGAGAGCACCGTATCGCCTGAAGGAACCATTGACATCGAGGGCTACGGCCCCGTGAACGTGGACGGACTCACCGTGGCGCAAGCCAACTCCCGCCTGCGTTCTACCCTCGGCACCCGCTACTCTTCTTCGCAGATCAAGCTCACCGTAGGCCAGACGAAGACCATCACCGTAGACGTGATGGGCGAAGTGAAGACACCGGGCTCCTATACGCTCTCGGCCTTCGCCACCGTGTTCAACGCACTCTACATGGCGGGCGGCACGAACGAGATAGGTACGTTGCGCAACATCAAGATATTCCGCAAAGGCCGCCAGATATCCACCTGCGACATCTACGACTACATACTCAACGGCAACATGAAGGGCAATGTGCGCCTCGCATCGGGCGACGTCATCATTGTAGGCCCCTACGAATGTCTCGTCAACGTGACGGGTAAAGTGAAGCGCCCGATGTACTACGAAATGAAGAGCAAGGAAAGCGTAGGCACCCTCATCTCCTATGCCGGCGGCTTCACGGGCGATGCCTACCAGGGCGCCGTACACCTCATGCGCAAGAGCGGCGGCAAACTCTCCGTCTACTCCATCGACGACTTTGAGCGCAACAGTTTCCAGCTCACCGACGGCGACAGCGTAAGCGTAGACTCCACGCTCAACCGCTACACCAACATGGTGGAAGTGAAAGGTGCCGTGATGCGTCCCGGTATGTTCCAAATGGACGGCTCCATCACCACCGTGCGCCAGCTCATTGAAGCGGCCGGCGGACTCAGCGAAGACGCCTTCACCTCCCGTGCCATGATACACCGCCGCAAGGACGACCGCACACTTGAGGTAATCAACGTGGACGTCAAGGGCATCATGAACCACAGCGTGGCAGACATCGCGCTGAAAAACGAAGACGTGTTCTTCATCGCCTCCAAGAAAGAAATGCAGGAGGAGAAAATCCTCACCATCGACGGCGAAGTCTACTACCCCGGCGAATACGAATATGCCGACAACACCTCGCTCGAAACCTTCATTCTCCGTGCCGGCGGCTTGAAGGACGCCGCCTCCATGGTGAAAGTGGACGTGGTGCGCCGCATACGCAACAACAAGGCCGTGCAAAGCGCCAACGAAATAGCCAAGCAGTTCAGTTTCACGCTCAAGGACGGCTTCGTCATCGACGGCACACAGGAGTTCACGCTCGAACCGTTCGACGAAGTGTATGTGCGCCGCTCGCCGGGCTACGTGGAGCAGCAGCACGTCATCGTGGAAGGCGAGATTTCCTTCCAAGGCACCTACGCACTCACCAACAAGGGTATGCGCCTTAGCGACCTCATCAAGAGCGCGGGCGGACTCACCCCCGAAGCCTATGCCGCCGGCGCCCACCTCGAGCGCACGCTCACTCCCGCCGAGAAAATCAAGCAGCAGAGCATGGTGAAACTCGCCACTTCGGGCGACTCCATTGACATCCGCAAACTGGAACTCAGCGACGTGCAGAACGTCGGCATCAACCTCGACCAGGCACTCGCCCACCCCGGCTCAAACGAATGGGACATCGTGCTCCGCGACGGCGACCGCCTCGTCATTCCGCAGTACAACAACACGGTGACCATCAACGGCGAAGTGATGTACCCCAACACGGTAGCTTACCGCAACGGAGCCAAACTCAACTACTACATTGACCAAGCCGGCGGCTGGGGCCGACGCGCCATGTCGCGCCGCGTGTTTGCCATCAACATGAACGGCACCGTGACGCGGGTGCGCAGCGCCAAGGACATCCAGCCGGGCTGCAACCTCGTGGTTCCCGCCAAAGCCAAGCGCAACAAGATGTCGTTCGGTGAGATTCTCTCACTCGGCGCAATGACGGCCACGCTCGGCACCGTCATAGCTACGCTCGTGAAATAACCCCCTCGGGCCGACACGCCGGTGCATACGCTTAAAGGCATAGCCCCAGCACCGCACGCCGCCCGCTCTTCACCCACAAATGCCATAACCGCCAAGGCCTGCGCCTGCGGTTATGGCATTTTTTAGGGGCGGCACGATAAATCCGCGTTAACCAATCGCCGCACCGGGCTTTTACGCAACCGTGCCGAATACTAAAAAACGAAAAACCACGTTATGATATATGAGCGCGGACAAAGCCCGTGCCACATTCATTCTTCGAGCCTTCCCCAGGCACACAACCGCAACGTCAGCAAACACCGCAATGGAAGCAATACTATACTCTACCGTCACATTCGCCATCAGCTTTTGCATCACATTGGCCTGCATGCC
The DNA here is from genome assembly GCA_963649665.1 of Bacteroidaceae bacterium. Taxonomy (GTDB): domain Bacteria; phylum Bacteroidota; class Bacteroidia; order Bacteroidales; family Bacteroidaceae; genus Alloprevotella. Next base: position 10,938 of record CAVJJO010000086.1, read on the forward strand.
GTTTCTCCTTCGTTTCTGCAAGAAAGCGGGCCTCTACGACATCCCCAACGAGCGCAAGGTTCACAAGAACAACATACCGCGCATGGGCGGCGTGCTCTTTGCCCCTGCCATGGCACTCAGCATGTCGTGTGCCGTAGCGCTCATGACGGTGCTCCACCACGATTTTCTAGGCATAAGTTCCTCTACGTTTCTGCTTTTCGGAGCCCTGTTTCTCATCTTCTGCATAGGCATGATAGACGACATGATAGGACTTGACGCAAAAATCAAGTTCATCGTGCAGTTCATCGCATCGCTCTTCATGCCCATCTGCAACTTGTACATCAACAACCTTTACGGTTTCTGCGGCATCTACGAAATACCTTACTACGTGGGTTACCCGCTCACCATCTTCATCTCGCTGCTCATCATCAACGCCATCAACCTCATCGACGGCATAGACGGACTGGCATCGGGCTTGAGCGTCATAGCCCTCTCCGCCTTCACGGTGATATTCGTCAGGATGAACAACGTGGCGTTTTCCATGATGTGCACAGCCCTTATCGGCACTGTGCTCGTGTTTATGGGCTTTAACCTCTTCGGCAATGCCGCACGCGGACTGAAAACGTTCATGGGCGACACGGGAAGCCTCATCCTCGGCTATTCCTTCGCCTACCTGTGCATCAAGTACGCGATGTTCAACCCCGCCGTGTTCCCCATCCGCCCCTGCCCCATCCTCATCTCGTTCACCCTCGTGCTCATTCCCGTGTTCGACCTCGTCCGCGTGGCTTTCGAGCGCCTGCTTCGCGGCAAGGGCATCTTCACCCCCGACAAGACGCACATCCACCACCTCTTCCTTGCCACCGGCATGAGCATGCACCGCGCCCTCATCAGCATCCTTTTGTTCCAGATATTCTTCGACGCGGCAAACTTGTCCATGTTCTACATGCTGGGCATAAGTTCCACCTGGATTGTAATCATCGACATCGTGGTCTACGCCGTCGTCATGGCAGCCCTGAAGCGCGCCGGACGGAAGGAAGAAGCGGATTTTTCGGCACCGCAGAAAAGTACAATAGGTGCACATGAGAGTGACGTTTCCAAAACGTCACACTCTACACGATGCTTTTAACACAGCACGCAGAAGCCACCGTATGGCCGTGTAGAGCGCGAGGTTTTGAAAACCTCGCCCCCATGAAAGGCGCAGCCACGCAAAACAGGCCGTGACTGCGTGTAGAGCAGTCAAGACGGGAGTCTTGCCCCCCATGGGCTATCGCCTCCATGAGCTTCGCAACTTTTACTCGTCCGCCTATTGCACAGTTTTCTATACCCACACACTTTTGGAACCTATTGACAACAAGAAAATGAGGCAAAGCTCCTGCTATGGAACTTTGCCTCATTTCTTAGTGTTATGCGATGTTCAATAATATATAGCTTACTTGCTCTTCTTTGCGTCCTTCTTCGGGTCGGAGAGTTCTATGGTGAACG
>CAVJJO010000087.1:0-12349 GCA_963649665.1 Bacteroidaceae bacterium
CAACGAGTAGTTGGTTCCGATGTTGAATCCGCTGGTGAGGTCGTCCATCGTGACGGGGCTTACGCCGGTGACGAATACTCTGCCCAAGGTCTTTCCTGCAGCTCCCTTTATGGTGTCGAAGAATTTACGGAGGTATCCTTCGCCGTGGGTCTGCTCGCGGTATCTCTTCTCGTGCTCCTTGTTGGCGAGAATCTGGTTGGTGAAATGGTCGTACTCGTCAATGAAGAGGTAGATTTTCTTGCCTGCGTTTTGGCACTCTCTGCACAGAAACGCCAGTTGGTCAACAGCACCATTACATTCTGCCTTCATTCTTGGAATGATGTCCTCCGGCAGGTACTGCTTGTACACATTGCAGAAGTTGAGGAACTCTATGTTGCAATAGGTGTCCATACCGGTCCTATAGTCTTCCAGACTACCTACTATCATGGCAAAGTTAAGGTCCATGACGAGATAGGTGTTGCGCTCCGGTGTGGGGTTCTGGCCAATGTAGAGCTTACCGAAGAGGCTTTCAAACTTGTCCTTCTTGTTGATGTCGTAGTAGTGCTCGAGCATGGAGATGGTGAGCGTCTTGCCGAAGCGGCGCGGACGTATGAAGAAGAAGTACATATTGCTTTCTTCAATGTCCTCGATGAACGGAGTCTTGTCTACGTAGTAGCAGTCCCTTTCAATGACGTCCTCAAAATTCTGCATGCCGTAGGGTATGCGTTTGCGGTATATTCGCTTTTTTCTTTCTCTTATGGCCATAATCTAATAGTTCTTTGCAATGATAAAATTAATCTGAGCAATTTTCATACGCTTCGTATAAAAAGTGCTCAAGTTATGGTGCCTTCGCTTTTCCAGCTATTTCTCCACTTCTTCGATTCGTACCAAGTCCCATCCCTTGAACTGCATGACAATCTTGTGGAGTTTTGTGCCTTGGCGCAATGCTTCCACTCTTGGGGCTTTGGCATATTTCTTGATTTGCGCTACGGCTTCAAGCCATTGTTTCTCACCCTTTTTCGTTATGCCGTCTTCGGTAAGTGCATCGAATTCTTTCTTCGACAAGACCTTCAGTTCGATGATGTAGCTGTGCTTTGTCGGGTAGTGGGTCAGGTTTGGCAAGAGGAAGAAGTCGCAATAGCCATGGTTCAGCTCCAGCTCGGGAGCGGTATAGTAGTAATTGTTGAGGCTGAAATAGGCCATGAAGAAACCTTGCAGATTGCGTTCAGCCTCTATTCCGTCTCTTATTGACGACACTTCAGCATAGGCTTTTGCCATATATTCCAGACATTCTTTCCATTTGCCCTCGAATGCCATGTAGGTGAACATGGTCTTGAGGTTGGAGGTGTTGACGTACTTGTCCTCTTGGTATTGCTCCAACAGGTAGTTGTAGTATTGTTTGCGCACATTGTTGTTGGGGATGCCTAATACCAATTGGTCACCGAAGGTGTCCTTGATGGTGAGCATACCGTAATAGAATAGCAAACTGATGAAAATATCAGGATTGGTCAAAGCTTTGGCAGGGAAGGATTCCTCTATATTGCCTACGATTTCACCTTTTTCTGCGATGGTCATGATTACGCCCTTGCGGTCGCCGTCCAGTTTGTCGAGCTGGAGGAGTTTTTTCATTTTGTTGTAGTCGGTCTTGGTGTTAGGGTCTATCATATGTTCGGGCGCTTTGCCCGTTTCCATGTAATTGCGGAGATAGTAAAGCACCATGTCGCAGTTGAAAACTTTGCTTTGCGCTCTCAATGCACTCTTTGCAAAACAGTAGTTGTCATACCACGGTTTCATGTCCTTGATGATGGCTTCTACATCCGTGTCGGCAGGCAGTTCTCCCGTGCTCTTGTAGTAAGTGAAGAGGTTTCTCACGTCCTCAGTGGAGAAACCTAACATCTGGTTGAACGGCGTCTTGGTGGAAATATGCCATCCGATGTTGAAGCCGCTCGTCAGGTCGTCGAGCGTCACGGGACTCACGCCTGTCATGAAAATACGGGCGAACATACCCTTGAACACCTTGAATATCTCGCGGTAGAAACCGCTGGCATGTGTCAAAGCCCAATACACGTCCTCGCCGTGTTCGTTGAGCACCACGTTGGTGAAGTTGTCATATTCATCCACTATGAGGAAAAGCTGGTAGCCCTTTTTCTGTGCCTCAATGGCGAGGGCGTTCAGTTTGCCCGAAGCATAGTTAATGCCTTTTATCTTGGCGATGAACTCCGGAGAATAGTAATCCTTGTAGAGGGTGTCCGCAAAGAAGTCGACGCACAGCCCGCAATAGTCGTTGAAACGGTCTTCCAGTAGCTTGATGCCACCGCCTATTTTCGAGAAGTCAAGATACAGCACCTGGTACTTTCCCTGCTGTGGGGTGGGGTGAGAGCCAATCCAGAGGTTGCCGAACAATTCTTGGAACCTGTCCGCCATGCTGACATCGTAGTAGGCACGCATCATGCTAATCAGCAAACTCTTGCCGAATCTGCGCGGGCGTATGAAGAAAAGTGCATCAGCCTCTTTTTCCAACAAAGGCAGATACATGGTCTTGTCGACGTAATACTGATTTCGCTCTATAATGTCAACGAAATTGGACACTCCGTATGGTACTCTTTTGGTTTGCTCCATGATGATGAACGGTTCCTTTCTACTATTCTTTATGCAAAGATAGGTCAATATATTTGATATGTAAGTCGTTGGAGGCTGCTTTTTGTCTGTGGACAGTTGGGCAACGAAGCATAAAAGTTCCGATTCGGTAATGTTCTATGTGTTAGCGACTTTCGCAAAGTGTGTGCTGCGCGGTGTAAGGGGCGCTATCGCTAGGGGCGAGAAAAAAGCCATGGAAATGTTTTGCGGCTAACGATGATGTGCGTATATTTGCACTACATAAAGGCTGTACCGGTTCGATTGGGATACTCATCAATTTAATACTGAAATGCCGAGGCAAGCCGCTATGTTAATGGCGTGCCGATATGCGTTCCTCCGCGGGGCGTAGGGTCGGATTACAGAGACACAGTGGACCTCAAATCCTTTCTTTTCTCGGAGTTTCATCACATCACTGGTACAGCCGTTTTTGTATCCGATTGTTTATAGAACTGCCCTATATTGTTTTTAGTAACTACTCAAGTGTTTCAAGCGTTAGTGCGAAGCGCATGGGGCTCAAGACTCCAGTCCGTGACAGCTCTACGCGTAGTCACGGACTGTTTTGCGTGCTTCGCCTTCCATGGGGGTGACGTTTTCAAAACGTCACGCTCTTTCGCGGCCTCACGGAGGTTTCTGCGTGGCTGCGCTTTATGACAAATTCGCAATAGTCAAGACTGGAGTCTTGACCTCCATGCGCTTCGCCCCATGCGCTTCGCCCCATGCGCTTCGCTTTGAATTTTTAATTCTCCCACAGAATTCACAGATTTCACAGAACTTCCGTGTCTTCCGTGTTCAAAAAATGATTCATGAAAATTTGCGGTTAATTCACGACAATTGGCTTTTCCTTCGGCCGCCGAACGTTGTTTCGTGTTCAAAAAAAACAACGAGCAAAGCGAGTAGTCTCTGTGTATTCCGTGGGTTTTGTGGGAGAAAATTGGATTTAGAGGAGCCGTGTAGAGCGTGACGTTTTGAAAACGTCACCCCCATGGGCGGAGCAATGGCCGCGAAAGAGCAGTCAAGACAGAGTCTTGACCTCCATGCGCTTCGCCCCCATGCGCTTCGCACCATCTCCTTGAAATAAGGAACTCCGACAATTGAGCTGCGTTATGGCTGCGTACCGGTCACCTTGCCGTGATGTGGAAGCACGACTGGTGCACCTCGTATTTTACGTAACAGGTGCCGGCAAGGCGCAAGTCCTCTAGCACTTCGGCGAGGATGGATTTGTAGACCGTTACATAGCGTATCTCGCTCTCGCCCTCTTCGGGGTCGCGGATTTCAAGGAAGCGGTTGTAGGAAATGTCGAACGTGGTGCCGTATTGGTGGCAGGAGTTTTCCGACGCGTTGCGGTTCTTCTTCCTCAGTTGCTGCACGTCTTCCTGTGTGCGCAGCACGGAGGTGACTATGAGCTTGTGGAGCGGATATCCTTTCGTGACGAGCGAGTCGCAGAATGCGCGGGCAATGGTGTTGAGCAAAGTGGCGGCACGCGGCACAAGGTAGGGGCTCGAATTGTTCAGCTTCTGCACCGTGTAGAACGGATTGTCGGCAATGTATACCAGCTCGTTGCGGCGGCGCACCGCCTCGTCGCGGTTGGCTATCAGCTCCACGCCAAGGCGCTGGGCTGTGGCGAGCTGCACGTCGTTGAGATCGGGAAACGACGTTTCGAAACGCACCACGCTCGTCACGCGGTTCTTCACCGGTTTGCCCGAAGTATCGAGCAGGCGGAGAGGGGCGCGGCGCTTGAGCAGCAGAGAGTCCACATGGGCACTCTGAAGCGCGATGCTGTCGGTGGCGGCAGCCTTTGGCTTGGCCTGGAGCGTGGCAACAACCTTCCGGGGCTGCGGGGAAAGTTCGCCGAGCTGCGGACAAACGCATTTGGTTATGCCGAGCACGGCGACGATTACGGCAAACGCCACGATGAAGTGCAAACGCTTTATGGGGAAATGGAATTTCATTGATTCTCGTTGTTGCTGTCAGAAGAAAAAACGGCGTCGGCGCGCATGAAAAACGAGGTCGACGCTTTCTTATCACACACAAAAGTAGCAAAAAAAATGACGGAATCATGTGGATTCATTAATTTTGCACTGACCAAACAAAAGAGGGCCCGAGTAGGCCAAGTGTTCGCCAACCCAACAACTGAATGATAGAGAAACATTTTATACTAGAAGAGTCCGACCCCGTGGTGTTTTACGGGGCCAACAATGCCAACCTTAAAATGCTTCGGGCACTGTGTCCCAAACTCCGCATGATGGCGCGCGACAATGTGGTGCGCGTCGTAGGCGGGGAAGAAGAAATGGCTGCATTTGAAGAAATGTTTCTCGCCTTGGACCGCCACTGCGCCAAGTTTAACCGCTTGACGGAGGAAGACCTCGTGAACATCGTGCGCGGCCATGCCACCCAAAGCGAGGCGGCCGAAGGCGTCATCGTTTACAGCACGGGCGGTAAACCCATCACTCCGCGCAGCGAAAACCAGCGCCGCCTTGTGGAAGCCTTCCTCAAGAGCGACATGGTGTTTGCCGTAGGCCCCGCAGGCTCGGGCAAAACCTATACCGCCATAGCCTTGGCCGTGAGAGCGCTGAAGAACAAGGAAGTGAAGAAAATAATCCTCAGCCGTCCCGCCGTGGAAGCCGGAGAAAAACTCGGTTTCCTGCCCGGCGACATGAAAGACAAGATAGACCCCTACCTCCAGCCGCTCTACGACGCCCTCCAGGAAATGATTCCCGCCTCCAAACTGCAGGAATACATGACGGGCAACGTCATACAGATTGCCCCGTTGGCATTTATGCGCGGACGCACGCTCAACGACGCCGTGGTGATTCTCGACGAGGCGCAAAACACCACGTCGGCACAGATAAAGATGTTCCTCACCCGTATGGGCTGGAACACCAAGATGATTGTCACCGGCGACCGCACACAGATAGACCTGCCGCCTTCCCAACGCAGCGGCCTGCTCGAAGCGCAGCGCATTCTCAAGGACATTCCCGGCATAGCCTTCATAGAAATGACGGAGAAGGACATCGTTCGCCACAAACTCGTGACGCGCATTGTGGAAGCCTACAAGCGCGACGATGAACGCCGGAAAGCCCTCCGCGAAAGTAAAACGGCCGCCCCCGCTGAGGCTGCGGCGAGCGCCGGACAAACGGAGGCGGGTGCTTAGCCTTGCACCGCTTTATCCACCGATAAAACTCTAGTTTGGGTTTGCAGCCGTCACCTCATGCTGTAGGCGGGCAAATCCGGACGCAAATATATCAAACCTATGTCTGCTTTAACAAAAACCGATTTCCATTTTCCCGGTCAACAGAGTGTTTACCACGGTAAGGTACGTGACGTCTACAACCTCGGCGACAAGCTCGCCATGGTAGCTACGGACCGTATCTCAGCTTTCGACGTGATCCTCCCCAAAGGCATTCCCTTCAAAGGACAAGTCCTCAACCAGATTGCTGCCAAGTTCCTCGATGCCACCACCGACATCTGTCCCAACTGGAAGCTTGCCACTCCCGACCCCATGGTCACCGTGGGCGTGATGTGTGAAGGTTTCCCCGTGGAAATGATTGTGCGCGGCTATCTCTGCGGAAGCGCCTGGCGTGCCTACAAGAGCGGTGTGCGCGAAATATGCGGTGTGAAACTCCCCGAGGGAATGAAGGAAAACCAGCGTTTCCCCGAGCCCATCATCACCCCCACCACCAAAGCCGAAATCGGTGAACACGATGCCGACATATCCAAGGAAGAAATCCTTGCACGCGGACTCGCCACTCCCGAAGAGTACGAAGTGCTCGAGAAATACACCCTCGCCCTCTTCCGCCGCGGCACGGAAATCGCCGCAGAGCGCGGACTCATCCTCGTGGACACGAAGTATGAATTCGGCAAGCACAACGGCACCATCTACCTGATGGACGAAATCCACACCCCCGACTCCTCACGCTACTTCTACAGCGAAGGCTACGAAGAACGCTTCGCCGCCGGCGAGCCCCAGAAGCAGCTCTCCAAGGAATTCGTGCGCGAATGGCTTATGGACAACGGCTTCCAAGGACAGGCAGGCCAGCAGGTGCCCGAAATGACCGACGAAATCGTCGACAGCATCTCCGCACGCTACATTGAGCTCTACGAACACATCACCGGCGAGAAGTTCGTGCCCCAGGAAAGCGGCGACGTGCTTGCACGCATAGAGAAGAACGTAGAAGCCTATCTCGCATAAGCGTCGGCTTACTGCGCAAAAAATACTACCTTTGTACTCGTAACTAAACCAGCACATTAATTATTATATGAGCAAAAACATCAGTTTGGACACCAGCAAGGCGCTTCAGTTTGTAGCCGCCGACGCAGTGAAGGGTCTTGAACCCCGTGTAAAGGCCGCACAGAAAGCCCTTGAAGAAGGCACTTGTGCCGGAAACGATTTCTTGGGTTGGATGCATTTGGCATCAAGCCTTACCGCCGAACATCTTGCAGATCTGAAGAATACAGCCAAAGTGCTCCGCGAAAACTGCGACACCATCGTCGTGGCAGGTATCGGCGGCAGCTACCTTGGCGCCCGTGCCGTGATTGAAGCCCTCGGCAACAGCTTCGAGTGGCTCGTCAACGACGGCAAGAACCCCGTCATCCTCTTTGCCGGCAACAACATCGGCGAAGACTATCTCTACGAACTCACCGAGTACCTCAAGGGCCGCAAGTTCGGTGTGATCAACATCTCCAAGAGCGGAACGACCACCGAAACTGCCCTCGCTTTCCGTCTCCTCCGCAAGCAGTGCGAAGATCAGCGCGGTGTGGAAATGGCACGCAAGGTCATCGTGGCCGTAACCGATGCCAAGAAGGGCGCAGCCCGCACCACAGCCGACAAGGAAGGCTACAAGAGCTTCATCATCCCCGACAACGTGGGCGGACGCTTCTCCGTGCTCACTCCCGTAGGCCTTCTCCCCATTGCCTGCGCCGGCTTCGACATTGACGCCCTCGTGAAAGGTGCCGCCGACATGGAGCAGCTCACTGCTCCCGAAGTGCCCTTCGAAGAAAATCCCGCCGAGCAGTATGCCGCCGTGCGCAACGCACTCTATGCCGACGGCAAGAAGACCGAAATACTCGTCAACTTCCAGCCCAAACTCCACTACATGAACGAATGGTGGAAGCAGCTCTACGGCGAAAGCGAAGGCAAGGACGGCAAGGGCATCTTCCCCGCAGCCGTAGACTTCACCACCGACCTCCACTCCATGGGTCAGTGGATTCAGGAAGGCGAACGCACCATCTTCGAAACCGTAGTGTCGGTAGAAACTCCCGAACACAAGGTGCTCTTCCCCCACGACGACGAAAACCTCGACGGCCTCAACTTCCTCGAAGGCAAGCGCGTGGACGAAGTGAACAAGATGGCGGAACTCGGTACCCAACTCGCCCACGTGGACGGCGGTGTGCCCAACATGCGTGTCAGCGTGGAGCGTCTCGACGAGTACCACCTCGGTCAGCTCATCTACTTCTTCGAGCGTGCCTGCGGCATCAGCGGCCTTCTCCTTGAGGTGAATCCCTTCAACCAGCCCGGTGTGGAAGCCTACAAGAAGAACATGTTCGCCCTTCTCGGCAAGCCCGGCTACGAAGCCGAAACCGAAGCTATCCAAGCACGTCTGAAGTAAGAAGCACAACGTTACAACACACTGTTCAAGCTGAATGAAATCAGTTGACCAATACCTTAAAAGGCACGGCTTCGAGGCTTTCTCCCCGAAGGCCGTGCTTTTTGATATGGACGGCGTGCTCTTCGACTCCATGCCGAACCATGCCCAGTCGTGGGCCAAGGTGTGCACGGAGTTCGGACTCACCATGTCCACCGAAGAAGCCTACATGCATGAGGGCCGCACCGGTAATGCCACCATCAACATCCTTGCGCAGCGCTACTGGCACCGCGACGCCACTCCCGAAGAGCTCAGTCAAATCTACGCCGAGAAGTGCCGCCTGTTCAACGCCTGTCCCGAGGCACCCAAAATGCCTGGAGCCGACGAACTGCTCCGTCAGGTAAAGGCGGCAGGACTCACCGTGGTGGTGGTTACGGGTAGCGGACAGCGTTCGCTCCTCGACCGCCTCGAGCACAACTATCCCGGCGTGTTCACTCCCTCGCTCGTGGTCTCGAGCAAGGACGTCGTACACGGAAAACCCAATCCCGAACCCTATCTCATGGGACTGGAGAAAGCCGGCGTGAAGCCTTGGGAAGCCGTAGTGGTGGAAAACGCTCCGCTCGGCGTGCGTGCCGCGGTGGCAGCCCGCATCTTTACCATTGCCGTCAACACGGGGCCTCTCCCCGAAAGTGCACTCCTCAACGAAGGGGCCAACATGCTCTTCCCGTCCATGCAAGCATTTAGTGACCACTTTGAAGAATTGAAAAAAGAATGGCAAGTATAGAAAAAGCAATCTACAACCGTACGGAACGTCTCCTTGGCGCCGATGCCATGGACGTGCTCGGCGAGAAGCGCGTCATCGTGTTCGGCGTAGGCGGGGTAGGGAGCTGGTGCGCCGAAAGTCTCGTGCGTTCCGGTTTCCGCCATATCACGATTGTCGACTCCGACCGCGTGTGCATCACCAATGTAAACCGCCAGATCATGGCCACGATGGACACGGTGGGCATGGTGAAGGTGGATGCCCTGAAGCAACGCCTCCTGAGCATCAACCCGAAGGCCGAAGTGGAAGCCGTGCAGAAAATCTACACCGAGTCGACCGCCGACGAGTTCAACCTCGACTCCTTCGACTACGTCATCGATGCCATAGATTCGCTGCAGGACAAGGCGCTCCTCATTCTGCGTGCCACCCGTTCCAAGGCAAAGTTCTTCTCCTCCATGGGTGCCGCCCTCAAGCTCGACCCCTCGCGCGTGGCGGTGGCAGAGTTCTGGAAGGTGAAAGGTTGTCCGCTCGGTGCCGCGTTGCGACGCAAGTTCAAGAAGCAGGGCACTTTCCCCTCGCGGAAATTCAAGTGTGTCTACTCCGACGAACTGCTTGAGAACAAAGGCCGAAGCCATGCTTGCGGCACTGCCGCCTGTCTGTGCCCCAAGGCCGAGAACGGACCGGGCGACCCCGAACTGCTCAACCACGAATGGTGCAGTTCGAAAGCGCAAATCAACGGTAGTCTCTCCCACATCACTGCCATCTTCGGCTTTACCATAGCCGGACTTGTCATGCAGGACGCACTCCGCAACTCCGAGAAGGAGTAAGGGCTAAGATACTATTAATACAGCAATAGCCGCATATAATCTCTGATGGGATTACGTGCGGCTATTGCTGTATGGCGAAAGTTATAGGGCGGCTTTATGCACTGCCGCCCTATAAAGAACTGTTACTTGATGAGGTCGGTGCTGCGCTTGATGAACTTGCTGAGCGCTTCGCCCTTGAGGAGTCCGTTCTGGAGGAGGGCGAGGTCAATGAGCTGCTGCACGATGGGGCTGCCTGTGGCGTAGTCTGCCCATACGCCCTTGCGGAGTTCTTCCTGCTTGGTGATGGCTTCGTTGCATTCCTTCAGTTCGTTTTTCTGCTCTTCCGTGAGGTCTTCGGGCTTGGTGTCCTTCTGGCTCTCTTCGAGTGCGGTATGGCGGGCTTTGAGACCCTTTATCTCGTTCTCAATAGGTGTGAGCTTGTCGGCGAGCGTGGTGTCCATGTCTTCACGGATGGCTTTCACAATGCGGTGGTCGGCGTTGAGCACCACGCTGTACATGTCGGGCATTTCGCCGTAGAATGCCATGCCTGGCTGCAGACGGCTCATGTCCTTCATGCGGCGCATATATTCGCTTTGGGTGATGACAACGGGTGATGCCGTTTCGCCCAGCGCGGCCACTTCTACGTGGAATTCCTTCTTGTCGATCTTGGGAAGGTCGGCGGTGAACACGCCGGAGAGGTTGTTGACGAGCGTTTCGTCGAGCACTTCCTGCACCTGGTCTTCTTTCACGATGAGGCGGTCAATCACGTCGCCGTCTACGCGAACGAAGCGGCTCTTCTCAAACTTCTGTTCGAGCATGCCGGCAAGCGGAGTGTCGAGTTGGCCGTCCATGAGGAGCACGTTGTAGCCTTTGGCCTTTGCGCTTTCGATGTAGGTGTATTGGTCGTCCTTGTTGTTGGCGTAGAGGTAGATTACGTTGCCGTCCTTGTCGGTCTGCTCGGCGCTGATGAGCGTCTTGTATTCGTCGTAGGTGTAGAACTTGCCGTCTACGTCCTTGAGCAGTGCGTAGGTCTTTGCCTTGTCGTAGAACTCGGGTTCAGAGAGCATGCCGTAGTGGATGAAGAGCTTGAGGTTGTCCCATTTCTCTTCGAAGTCCTTGCGGTCGTTCTTGAAGATGGACTGCAGGCGGTCGCTGACCTTCTTGGTGATGTACTGCGAAATCTTCTTCACGTTGGAGTCGCTCTGCAGGTAACTGCGGCTCACGTTGAGGGGAATGTCCGGTGAGTCGATCACGCCGTGGAGCAATGTGAGGAAGTCGGGCACGATGTTTTCCACCTGGTCGGTTACGAACACCTGGTTGCAGTAGAGCTGAATCTTGTTGCGGTGAATGTCGATGTTCTCCTTTATGCGGGGGAAATAGAGCACGCCGGTAAGGTGGAAGGGGTAGTCCACGTTGAGGTGAATCCAGAATAGGGGTTCGTCGGACATGGGGAAGAGCTGGCGGTAGAAGGCCTTGTAGTCCTCGTCGTTGAGCGTGGAGGGTGTCTTCGTCCAAAGGGGGGTGGTGTCGTTTACGATGTTGTCTTCCTCGGTGTCGACCTGCTTGCCGTCTTTCCATTCCGTTTTCTTGCCGAAGGCAATCTCTACGGGGAGGAAGCGGCAGTATTTGTTGAGCAATTCCTGAATCTTCTCTTTCTCAAGGAATTCCTTGCAGTCGTCGGATACGTGGAGCACGATGTCGGTACCGCGGTCGGCCTTCTCGCACTCGTCAATCTCAAATGCGGGCGAACCGTCGCAGGTCCACTTCACGGCCTGTGCGCCTTCGCGGTAACTGCGTGTGATGATGTCTACGCGGTCTGCCACCATGAAGGAGGAGTAGAAGCCGAGACCGAAGTGGCCGATGATGGCTTGTGCGTCGTCCTTGTACTTCTCGAGGAAGTCGTTGGCTCCGGAGAAGGCAATCTGGTTGATGTATTTGTCGATTTCTTCGGCCGTCATGCCGATACCTCTGTCGGAAACGGTGAGCGTGCCGGCTTCCTTGTCGATGCTGACGGTTACTTTGAGGCTACCCATTTCGCCCTTGAAGTCGCCCTTCATGGAGAGGGTCTTGAGCTTTTGAGTGGCGTCGACGGCATTGCTTACGATTTCGCGGAGGAAAATTTCGTGGTCGCTGTAGAGAAACTTTTTGATTACCGGGAAAATGTTCTCGGTGGTGATACCTATGTTACCTTTTTGCATAGTGGCTTTATTTAAAATTTGTTCGCTTCAGCCGTAAGCAAAGATTGTGCCAATGCTTGTAGGTTTGTTCTGCAAACTGCCGCTGCATGATAAACTAATATGCTTGAGTGGCGTTTTGTCATATATTCTGCGCCCAGTGTTGGTAGATAATATGGGTAACACTGAGCGATAATATGGAGCGAAGCGCATGAGAGTCTTGCTCCCATGCGCTTCGCATCAAAATAACTTAGTAATATGTAAAAAATAACCTGAACATTTTTTATTCGAGAATCACGCAACGCATTCATCAACGACGGGCTGAACCAACGGTAATCAGTGCCAACGACGGGCTGAAAGCCCAATGAGCGCATAGCCCAGGGCAAGCGAAGCGACACCCTGGGTTTACAT
>CAVJJO010000088.1:0-12141 GCA_963649665.1 Bacteroidaceae bacterium
AGGGGCTGCGTATAAACTTCTCCAAACATGTCGCTTAATTTTGCTTAGTTACTTACACATTACTAAAGCGGAGCTCTTCCGTTTGAAAAATGTCCGCGAATAACGTTTCATAAATCCCATGACACAATTTGTTTCATTCATACTAAAAGAAGCCCGTCACATCCTTCGCGACCGGCGCACGATGCTCACCCTTTTCGGGATGCCCGTGACGATGATGATAATCTTCGGCTTCGCCATATCGACCGACGTGAGAAACGTGCGCACGGTGGTGGTGCTCTCTTCGCTCGACAGCGAAACCCGGCGCGCCACGGATCGGCTTGCGCAGAGCGAGTATTTCCATGTGGTGGACAAAGCGGACACTCCTGCCGAAGCCGAACGCCTAATCAGAAATCAGCAAGCCGACGTGGCAGTGGTGTTCAGTCCGGCTTTCGCTTCGCGCCACGGAAGCATACAGGTGCTGACCGACGGCAGCGACCCCAATATGGCGCAACTCTATGCCAACTATCTTGAGCAGACTCTATTGAACGACAGCGGAGGCGAACGTCCGTTCACGCTCAACCTCTCGCTTCTCTATAACCCGCAGATGCGCAGTAGCTACAACTTCGTGCCCGGCATCATGGGCATGCTGCTGATGCTCATATGCGCCTTGATGACCAGCGTGAGCATTGTGCGGGAAAAGGAGCGGGGCACGATGGAAGTGCTTTTGGTGAGTCCCGTGCGCCCGTTGGTAATCATTGCGGCAAAGGTGATACCCTATCTCGTGCTGGCGTTTGGCATACTTGCGCTCATTCTGCTCATCTCGCGTTTTGTGCTCGGAGTGCCGGTGTCGGGAGCATTGGGGTGGATTATGGCGGTGTCGGGCATTTATGTGATCGTGGCTTTGTCGCTCGGCGTGCTCATCAGCATCGTGGCACGAACGCAGCTCGCGGCGCTCCTTGCTTCTGCCATGATGCTCATATTGCCCTGCATATTGCTCAGCGGCATGATGTTTCCCATAGAAAGCATGCCCGAGGCGCTACAGTACGTGTCGGCGGTGATGCCTCCGCGCTACTATGTGTCTGCCATCCGCAAACTGATGGTGATGGGCGTGGGCATCGACAAGGTGACGCACGAACTTGCCGTGCTCGCAACGATGGCTGTGGCGCTGATGTCATTGGCACTGTGGAAATTCAACGACCGACTGGAATAGATTCATTACACATCGCTTATTATGGTATTGCAATATTTGATACGAAAGGAACTCTTGCAAATCAGGCGGAATGCCTTCATCCCGCGCCTCATCGTGATGTTTCCGGTGATGATTATGTGCGTCATGCCGTGGGTGGCGAGCATGGAGGTGAAGAACCTGGTGGCCGTTGTGGTTGACAACGACCGCTCGCCGCTCTCCACACGGCTCGTGCACGAACTTGAAGCGTCGCGCTATTTCCGTTTCGGCGGACAGCGTTCGTCGTATGCCGAGGCATTGGCCGATGTGGAAAACGCCGATGCCGACGTGATTCTTGACATTCCACCCCATTTCGAGCGCGACCTCGTCAACGGCGAGAAGCCCCAGATTCGCATCGCTTCCAATGCGGTGAACGGCACGAAGGGCAACATGGCGTGCAGCTATCTGTCGGGCATCGTGGCGTCGGGCGTGGGCGGACAATCGGCAGATGGAACGGTGAAGGTGCTGTATCTCTACAACAAACATCTCAACTACAAACTCTTTATGATACCTTCTCTCATGGCCATCGTGCTGCTCCTCATGTGCGGTTTCCTTCCCACGCTCAACATTGTCGGCGAAAAAGAGAGCGGAACGATAGAAGCCATGAACGTCACTCCAGTGAGCCGGTGGGAATTCATTTTGGCAAAACTGATTCCCTATTGGGCTATTGCGCTGGTGGTGATGACGGTCTGTTTCGTGTTGGCATGGCTCGTCTACGGCATCACGTCGGAGGGTTCGCTTGCGCTGGTCTACGCCCTGTCGATGCTAATGGCGCTGGTGTTTAGTGGCCTTGGGCTCATCGTGTCCAACTACAACCACACCATGCAGCAGGCCGTGCTGGTCATGTGGTACGTGGTGGTCAACATCATTCTGCTCAGCGGACTCTTCACGCCCGTACGTTCCATGCCCCATTGGGCCTACCTTACCACGTATGTCAACCCGATGCATTACTACATCGACGCCGTCCGCACGGTGTTTGTGCGGGGCGGAACGTTTGCCAGCGTGGCGCACCAGATGGCGGCCCTTGCCGCGTTTGCCCTCGTAGTGAATGTGTGGGCGGTGTTCAGTTACCGGAAGCGCGGAGCATGATGTCGGGGGGGACACGCTTCGCGTGTGCATGAGAACTTTATTTACCGAAATAATCACTTCGCATTTTCAACAAGAAGGCATGCTTGCTCGGGCGGAATCACATAACTTTGTAGGCAATGATGGGCAATGCGATGTGATGCCCGAATCCAAAACACTAGCAAGGAACATGTTATTAGAAGAAAATATCAGAACCCAATTGGCAAAGCTGATGCAGGCAATGGTTCGCTACGACCGCGGCGATGCACGTCGCATACAGCATTTTGTGAAAGTTTACGACTTTGCGGCCACTATCGGTGCATTGGAGAATCTGGACGAAGAAACGTTGTTCGTCCTTGAGGCTGCGGCAATTCTTCACGACATCGGCATTCATAAAGCCGAGGAAAAGTACGGCAACTGCAACGGCAAGGCGCAGGAAGAACTCGGTCCCGCCGAAGCTCGCCGCGTGTTACAGGAAGTGGGCGGATTCAACGAGGGGCAAACGGAGCGCATCTGTTGGCTCATTGCCCATCACCATACCTACTCGCCCGTGACCGACGCCGACCATCGCATTCTCCTCGAAGCCGATTTTCTCGTCAACTCCTTTGAGGACAATCTTTCCGTAACGGGCATCGTGGCGTTTCGAAACAAAGTGTTCCGTTCCCCCTCAGCCATCACGTTGCTCAACGAAATGTGGGGACTTGAAGCATGAGCAACTCTTGTGTAGAACGGGTGGTAGCGACGGCTACTTACGAGTCGGCTTGCGGCAAACTCTTGCTGGGCGCATACGGCGAAGCCTTGTGTCTTTGCACATGGCACGACATGCCGTGTGCCGTGCGCGTCCAACGCAGAATCGCCCGCTTGCTCAATGCTCGTTTTGAAGAGCGTCCGTCCCGCGTGTTGGAGCAGACCATGCGTGAGCTCGACGAGTATTTCTCTCTCCGGCGCACCGCGTTCGACGTGCCGCTTCTTCCCGTGGGTACCCCCTTTCAGCAGCAAGTGTGGCAAGTTTTGCAGGCCGTACCATACGGAACCACGAAAAGTTATCTCGATGTGGCACGTAGCATAGACGACGTACGAGGTATAAGAGCCGTGGCACAGGCCATCGGGGCAAACGCCATAGGCATTCTCATACCCTGCCACCGCATAGTAGGCTCCGGCGGAAAACTTACCGGTTTTGCCGGCGGACTTGCCGCTAAAGCCACGTTGCTCGAACTGGAACACGCTTTGCCGGCGCGTGTGAAACAAAAACGTAGTGCGCAAGAGTGCTGACTTTTACGTTTAAAAAGGTATATTTGCGCATGATTTGAAGGTGAATTCTCAAATTCACATGCCATCCTAATAAAATTTTCGCTCAAGAAATTAACGATGAAGAAATTGCTGTCACTGCCTCCCAATGTGGTAGGCTCGTTCCATGAAATCACAGAATCCGACCGAAACGAATATTTTTGTACCTCCGACCCCGCCGACAAGAAACTCGGTTCCGGTGGCGGCACGGCATGGCTCCTTGCTGCAGCCCACGCCGATGAAGCCCCGGGCGAAAACTTCTCGCAATGGTTGGGCCGCGAAAAACGCATACTCCTCCATGCCGGCGGACAAAGCCGCCGACTTCCCGCCTATGCCCCTAGTGGCAAGGTGCTCACTCCCATTCCTGTGTTTCGCTGGGCACGCGGCCAGCGCATAGGCCAAACGCTGCTCGACCTTCAGATGCCGCTCTATACCGACATCCTCAACAAGGCGCCAGAGGGACTCCGCACGCTTATCGCCAGCGGCGACGTGCTACTCCGTACCACAGAACCCTTGCAGGACATCCCCGATGCCGACGTCGTTTGCTACGGTCTTTGGGCCGACCCTGTGCAGGCCTCCCACCACGGTGTGTTTCTCATGAACCGCGAGCGTCCCACCGACCTCGACTTCATGCTTCAAAAGCCATCCGTGAAGCAGCAGGCAGAACTGCTCCCCACCCACTTCATGCTCATGGACATCGGCGTATGGCTCCTTTCAGACAAGGCCGTAGCCCGACTCATGGAAAAGTGCGGAATGGATGCCGATGCGGCAGCAAAGGACTTGAAGGTGCCTGAGTGTTACGACCTTTATTCCGAATTTGGCTGCGCGCTCGGAAACCATCCCTCCAGTCCCGACAGTGCGCTCTCCGACCTTAAGGTAGTCATACTGCCTTTGCCCGGCGGCGAGTTTTACCACTACGGCACAGGTTCCGACATGATTACGTCCAGCGTAGCCATCCAGAACCTCGTGAAGGACCAGCGCTTCATCCTGCAGAAAGGTGTGAAGCCGCAGACCTCCGTGTTCACGCAAAACTGCCTTGTGGCCAATCGTCCCACCGAGAGCACCCACTGCGTGTGGATAGAAAACTCCTATCTCTCCGAGGCTTTCCATTTTACGGATCACAACATCGTGACCGGCATACCCTCTATGCCGCTTCGTGCGGATTTGGCTTCGGGCATTTGTCTCGACATGGTGCCGGTGGGCGAAACTGCCTATGCCGTGCGCCCTTATGGCTACGACGATGCTTTCCGCGGTAGCGTGACCGACAGCGCCACACACTTTATGGGACGTCCCGTGAGCGAATGGCTCGAACACCGCGGCATTAAAGCCGAAGAACTCGGCCGGACCGATGACTTGCAGGCAGCACGTCTCTTCCCCGCTACCGACAATGCCGACGAACTTCAGCAACTCCTCGACTGGTTTCTCTCTCCCGAACCCGATGCCAGCGTGAGCGAACTTTGGCGCCGCTTGCCGCGCTATGCAGCCGACGAACTCAGCATTCATGCCAATTTGCGCCGACTCTTTGCTCAGCGCCGTGAACTCCAAACGCAGACGTTGCCCGTTGTGGCACGCAATTGGCGCAAGAGCGTGTTCTACCAGACGAACTTGAAGGACATGGCGCAGCGCTTCACCGCTTCGGGCATTTCGCTTCCCGAAACGTTGCCCGACGAAGCACCGCTCATGACGCGCATCCACGACGCCATGTTCCGCTCTGAAGTGCTGCGTAGCACATCGCCCGACGAAGCCGCCGCCTTTGGCGACAAAGCCTTCGCCCTCTTGCGCGAAGGACTCACCGAAAATGTGCTCCGCCACAAGAGCCAGCCGCGCATGACCACCATGAGCGACCAAATCGTGTGGGGACGCAGCAGTGTGCGCATCGACCTTGCCGGCGGATGGACCGACACTCCTCCCTATAGCCTCATTACAGGCGGCAACGTGGTGAACCTTGCCATAGAACTCAACGGACAGCCTCCTCTTCAGGTGTATGTGAAGCCCTGCAAGGAACCCGTAGTGATTTGCCGCTCCATCGACCTCGGCGCCATGGAACGCATAGAGACCTATGAGGAACTCCACCATTTCAACAAAGTCGGTTCGCCATTCTCCATCCCCAAAGCAGCACTCACGCTCGCCGGATTTATGCCCGGTTTCGGTGTGGAAACGTTCGCCACGCTGCGCGAGCAACTCGAAGCCTTCGGCTGCGGCATTGAAATTACACTCCTTGCCGCCATACCCGCAGGTTCTGGACTCGGCACCAGCAGCGTACTTGCCGCCACGGTGCTCGGCGCACTCAGCGACTTCTGCGGCCTCGGTTGGGACAAGAACGAGATATGCAACCGTACCCTCGTGCTTGAGCAGTTGCTCACCACTGGCGGCGGTTGGCAAGACCAGTACGGCGGCGTGATGCACGGACTCAAGCTCCTGCAGACCGTTCCCGGCTTCGACCAGAACGCCGTGGTGCGCTGGCTCCCCGACACCCTATTTACCGACATCGACACACGTCCCTGCCACCTGCTCTACTATACAGGCGTGACACGAACGGCAAAGAACATTCTTGCCGAAATTGTGCGCGGCATGTTCCTCAACAATACCCGCCACCTCGACCTCCTCAATCACATGAAGCAACATGCCTTGAGTGTGTTCGACACGCTTCAGATGGGCAATCTTGAGCAGTTCGGTCGCATGGTCATGCAGACTTGGGAACAGAACAAAGCGCTCGATGCCGGTACGAATCCGCCCGTCATCGACGAGCTTTGCCGCCGTGTGGACGACCTTTGCTACGGCTACAAACTGCCCGGCGCCGGTGGCGGCGGCTTTATGTACATGGTGGCAAAAGACCCCGAGGCAGCCCAGCGCATACGAAAGACCCTCAACGAGAATCCGCTCACCAAAACTTCACGCTTCGTGGAGATGACCGTTTCCAAAACGGGTCTTCAAGTGAGCCGCTCGTAAAGGAACGATTTCCTCTCCAAGATTTTTCAAGAAATGAAATTCACCGCAACACTTGCCGCTCTCCTTCTTGCCGCAGCCCCTATGGCAGCGCAGACCGTCGACGTGGCAGTATTCTCCATCAACGACTTTCACGGCGCTTTCGTGCGAAGCGACCATAAAGGCATAGCCGGTGCGCCTTCCGTGTGGCAGACGCTCGACTCGCTCAAGAGCGTATATCCTTACCACATGACGCTCTCTGCCGGCGACAACTTCGGCGGAAGCTATTTCTACAATGCCACCCACGGCGCGCTTCTTCCCGTGTTTTTCAACGACCTCGGCATCCGTCTCTCCGCTGTGGGCAACCATGAGTTCGACGACGGCCAACGTTCGCTGGCAGACAAATGGAACGGCTCGCCGCTGCGTCCCGCCAACTGGGACATTTGCTATGTCTGCGCCAACGTGCGCGACAACAAGACGGGGCAAGTGCCCGATTACGCCCAGCCCACGGCACGAGTGGAAGTTCCCATCGCTTCCGGAAAGAACGTGTCCATCGCCTTTGAAGGACTCATCGCTTCTTCCACGCCCCAGCAAGTGAGCACGCGGCGCGTGGCCGGACTCTCCTTCGATGGACGCTACATCTCCGTGATAGATTCCGTGGCGCATACGCCCGATGCCGTTTTGCTAAAAGATGCCACCGTGCGTCTCTTGCTCACTCACATCGGTACGTGCATGAATGCCCAAACGAACGAACCCGCATGGTCCGACCTCGATGAGGCTGAACTCAAAAAGCTCCGCAAGAGCGACTGGGACGGCATAATCTCTTCCCACTCTCACGAAACCGTTTGCGGCTATATCAACGACAGCCATATACCCGTGGTGCAAGGCCATTGGCACGGTGACTACATCAGTGCGCTCATTTGCAAGGTTGACACCGCCACGATGAAACTCGTCAGTGTGGAGCCCCACACTTTCCGTGTGACTCCCAAGGAAAATCTTGAAGCAGGCCCTGCCCGTCTGCAGATGCAGATAGACTCGCTCCTTGCTCACACGAAGACGGCGGGTGGAACGCCCATCGGCACCATTCTCACTACGGCACATGCCGACATGGAGCACGACCGTTCGGAGAAATACCGCCAAAGCGAGGTGGGAACCCTCGTGTGCCGTGCCTATGCCGAAGAGTTTCGTAGGGTAAAGCGTCTTAAGGACAGCGAACCCGTCATCGGATGTAGCCATTTCGGAAGCATACGTTCGGGCTTCGTGAAGGGCTCCGTCAGTGTGCTCGACGTGGGCGAGGTGCTTCCTTTCTCCAACAGTCTGCGTGCATTTCACCTTACGGGAAGCCAACTGCTCGACCTCGTGGAGTTTGGCATGCACAACAAGCGTTTCGGGTGGATACAAGTGGGCAACTTGGAGTTCACGCAAGATGCCGACACCCACGTAAAAGAACTTACTTACGTCAGTCCGCAAGGCAAGCGCATACGCTTGAAGCCCAACAAGAAATATTGGCTCGTGGCAGACGACTTTATGACCCACGGCGGCGACGGCTATAGCGCCGACTTCTTCCCCGACGCACAGGAGGAGAAAGTGGAAGGCATGTCGTTCACCACCGATGCCTTCATCAACTATCTGCGAGAGCAGAAAGAAATCTAATAACTTGCAATGTCTTTTGAACACGAATCTCACGAATCTTACGAATGCTTCGCACGAATAAATTCGTGTGAGTCGTGTTCAAGACACATCAGATCTTTTGCAAGTTTTTGATAGTTACTCGTACCTAAACTTGACCCATAACCGCTATGGCTTTATTCTCCCTTCCTCCTTCCGCACCCCAAGCCGACTTGGACCTTGGCCTCTTCCTTGGCGGAAAGACCCATGCTGAAAGTTCCATGACGCTGACGTGCACCCTTGCCCCCGAATGGTTTCCGCAGAGTGCGGTGCAGCTCACATGGCCCCATGCCGGCACCGACTGGGCCTATATGCTTCAAGACGTGACGGAATGCTACATTCGTCTCGCCTTTGAAATTGCCACGCGCGAACCCCTCCTTGTGGTAGCTCCCGACGTAGAAAGCGTACAGCGCCTACTTGAGGAAAAACTTCCTTCGCGCGCCACGCAAAACATACGTTATTTCGCTTGCGAAACCAACGATACTTGGGCGCGCGACCACGGCTTTCTCACGCTCGTGACGAACGATGGACCTCAGTTGCTCGACTTCCGCTTCAACGGATGGGGCGGAAAGTTTGCCGCCGACAAGGACAATGCCATCAATGCGCAGTTGGCACAAACCGACTTGCTGAACGGCCATTACGTGGACTGCCTCGACTTTGAACTCGAAGGCGGAAGCATAGAGACCGACGGCAACGGCACCTTGCTGACCACAGCAGAGTGTTTGCTCAATCCCAACCGCAACGGCGGACGTTTTGTGCAAGCCGATGTGGAACGCATTCTTGGCGAACGGCTCGGCGTGGACCATTTTCTTTGGCTGCACCATGGTTACCTCGCAGGCGACGACACCGATTCCCACGTGGACACGTTGGCACGCTTGTGTCCCAACGACACGATTGCTTATGTGAAGTGCACTGACGAAACTGATGAACACTTCGGCGCCTTGGCGGCAATGGAACAGGAACTCCAGGCTTTCCGCACCAAAAACGGACAACCCTACCGCCTCGTGCCGCTCCCCATGGCAGAAGCCGCTTTCGACGAAGACGGCGCGCGCCTTCCCGCCACTTATGCCAACTATCTCGTGATGGACGGCACCGTGCTCTATCCCACTTACGGACAAGAGGAGGCCGACAAGGCCGCTGCCGCAGCCATCCGTTTGGCTTATCCCGACCGCGATGTGGTGGGCGTGGACTGCCGTGCCCTCATTCGTCAGCACGGATCGCTTCATTGCGCTACGATGCAGTTTCCCCGTGGTGTTTTCAAGGCGTGAAGGTTCAGAGTTTATCCCTCATTATTCCTAAACAACCAGTTATGACAGAAAGAAAACTTAAGATAGGCCTTGTGCAGCAGAGTTGCTCGGCCAATGTGGAAGCCAACAAGCAGAAACTCGCGGCAAACATCGCAGACGTGTGTGCCCAGGGCGCGCAGCTTGTGGTGCTTCAGGAACTCCACAATTCGCTCTACTTCTGCCAAGTGGAAAGTACCGACAACTTTGACTTGGCGGAACCCATACCCGGACCTTCCACCGAATTCTACGGAACTTTGGCACGCCAATACGGCGTGGTGCTCGTCACTTCGCTTTTCGAACGTCGTGCGGCAGGACTTTACCACAACACTGCCGTAGTGTTTGAGAAGGATGGTACGATAGCCGGTAAATACCGCAAGATGCACATCCCCGACGACCCGGCTTACTACGAGAAGTTCTACTTCACTCCCGGCGACCTCGGCTTCCATCCCATCGACACTTCCGTAGGTCGCCTTGGCGTGCAGGTTTGCTGGGACCAATGGTATCCCGAGGGAGCGCGCTTGATGGCATTGCAGGGGGCAGAACTGCTTATCTATCCCACGGCCATCGGTTACGAGAGTAGCGATACACCGGAAGAACAGGAGCGTCAGCGCGAAGCATGGACTACGGTGCAGCGTGGCCATGCCGTGGCAAATGGTTTGCCCGTGGTGGCAGTGAACCGTACGGGGCACGAAGATGACCCTTCGAGCCAGACCAACGGCATAGATTTCTGGGGCTCCTCTTTCGTGGCAGGTCCTCAGGGAGAACTGCTCTTCCGTGCAGAGAAAAACGTGGAAATTAACGTAGTGGTGGAAGTAGACCTTCAGCGCAGCGAGAACGTACGTCGCTGGTGGCCGTTCCTCCGCGACCGCCGCATCGAAGAGTTCTCTCCGTTGGCCAAGAGATTCTTGGATTAGTTAGTGGCCGAAAAAAAACTTGTGCAGTTCCAAAGCGAGGGATTGCACAAGTTTTTTCTATTTGGGCAAGCAAGCTTATTCTGTAATTCCTATAGTTGTTCCCATTTTGACAAATATCGTGCTTGTATCTTCGGGTCAATCCTTGGCTTTTGTTTGTAATTTTGCAGCCAAGAATCATATTGAACATGCAGAATACAAGTAACACTAAACTAGTAGGGAAAATATTCGCAACCGGCATGATGTCGTTTTGCGGCGTGGTGAGTGAAACCGCGATGAACGTTACCTTCCCTACACTGATGAATGAATTTGGCATCGGCACAAGCACGGTGCAGTGGATAACAACGGGCTATTTGCTAGTATTGGCGCTTGTGATTACGATGTCGTCGTATCTGAAGCGTAACTGTTCGCAGCGCACGCTGTTCCTTACTGCCATCTTGAGTTTTATCGTAGCCACGCTGGCTTGCTTTGCCGCACCTTCGTTCACCATCCTCATGATAGGGCGCATGGTGCAGGGCGTGGGCACGGGTATCGCCCTCCCGCTGATGTACAACATCATTTTGGGTGAAGCCCCCAAGGAGAAGATGGGTACGTTTATGGGTGTAGGTATGCTCGTCACCGCAGTGGCGCCCGCAGTAGGCCCGGTTTTGGGCGGATTCATTGTGGATATGTTCGGCTGGCGCTACATTTTCCTCTCGTTGTTGCCCTTATTGTTGTTGTCGCTTCTCATTGGCAGCAAACTCATCAAGCGGTCCGTTCCGGCAGAGCGTTCCCATTTCCATCTCTTCGACTATGCCCTCATCGTGGTGGGTTACAGCACCTTTATCCTTGCTCTTGTGCAAGCCTCTTCGGCAGGGTGGGTGAGTGTGGTGGTCATCTCGCTTTTGGTGATAGCCGCGATAGCGCTCGCTTGGTTCGTGCGCCAGTCGCGCCGCGAGCCCCATCCGCTCTTGCGTGTGGAGGTGTTGGGACACCGCAACTACATGCTGGCCTTGGCTGCCATCCTCATCGTGCAGTTCTCCGTGCTGGCCTTGGGCTATGCCATCCCCAACTATTCGCAGATAGTCAACCACACCGGCGCTTTTACTGCCGGCGGACTGCTTGTGCCAGGCTGCGTGGTGGGAGCGATACTCTCTCTCCTCAGCGGCAGACTTCTCGACAAGGTGGGCGCACGCATTCCCATTCTTGTCGGTTACGGCTTTATGCTTCTCTCGCTCGTGCTCTTCGCATGGTATGGCAGCGAGATGAACACGTTTATGTTCTACGCCTTTTATGTGGTGTTCACCATAGGTCAGGGTACGGGCTGCCCCACGGCCATCACATTCGGCCTCTCGCAGTTGCCTAAGGATCTTTCTGCCGACGGCAATGCTTTGGTCAACAGCTTCCAGCAGTTGGCAGGCGCAATGGGTACGGCAGTGGTGTCCACGATAGTCGCTTCGCAGCAGCTCGGTGCGCCGACGTCGCAATTTTCATGGGCAACGGCATTGGGCACCCAACAGGCATTCATCCTCTTGGCCGTGATGATGCTCGTGGCCTTCGTGGCCTGCTGGGTGATGACGGGGCATAAGAAGGGAGAGTAACCATAATACCCTCTTGGTAATAGACACGATAAAGGCGGTATATTTGATAAGCCTTTTATTGCGTCTGAACCCAAGGGGGTATTATTGTATGTTGCCAGTCTAAAGGGAAAAGCATATCTTTGCCATTGTTTTAGTGAATGTCAAAAAATAACTTGAGCAGATTTTGATTCGAGAAATGTGCCACGGCGGGCTGAAAGCCCAACCTGCGCCTAGCC
>CAVJJO010000089.1:0-11964 GCA_963649665.1 Bacteroidaceae bacterium
CTGTTTACCGTTGGTTCAGCCCGTCGTTGATGAATGCGTTGCGTGATTCTCGAATAAAAAATGTTCAAGTTAATTTTTACATATTGCTAAAAAGGATTTTTCAACGTAATGCCCCGTCATCAAGGAGCGGAAACTGTTATTCTTCAGCAAAATAACCAAGGGAATTGTTGGCAGCGAAGTATTCGTAGGCATAATCGGCGGCTTCGTGCTGCGTGCGGTCCACCTGCTCTTCGCCCGAAGCGGCATTCGTTCCAGCCACTTCGCCATCGGGAAGGCTCACGTTCAACACGCTGGAGAACACGGCCACCAATGCTGCCACACAGGCCACGCCGGCATAGGGCAGCCATGCGGGCACAAGTCGCGCCGGGCGATGTGCATGCGGCATCGCCTTACACTGTGACAACACACGCTCTGAGAGCGTAGCAAAGTAGTGCTCGGGAACTACGAAGGGGTTGTGTGAAGGAGGTATATTGAGGTTTATCATCGCAAGCAAATTTGGATTTCGTATTGTGCGGGGGAAATGAAGACGCTGAACTTATGCCGGTGATTCTTCTTGCCTCATTTCAAATGGTTTGACTACGGAAATGAATGATGGTTTAATCGAATTGGGTAAAAAAGGCTTCAATCTTTTTCACCGCCAGATGATAGGAAGCCTTTAGAGCACCGACGCTTGTGGAAAGGAGTTCGCTCATTTCTTCGTACTTCATCTGCTCGTAATACTTCAAGTTGAAGACGATGCGCTGCTTTTCGGGAAGGGTGTCAATGGCCTGCTGGAGTTGGCGCTCCGTTTCGTCGCCGTCGAAATAGGGGTCGGCTTCCAAGGCGCGCACCAAGTCGGCTTCCTCTATGGGTTGGGTATCCTTTTGTCGCTCTAGGAACGTAAGGCTTTCGTTCACGGCTATGCGGTAGAGCCAAGTGGCGGGTTGCGCTTCACCGCGATAGTTGTCGAGCGACTGCCAGGCTTTCAGGTAGGTGTTTTGCAACACGTCGTCGGCATCGTCGTGCCAGCGTACCATTTTGCGCACCACGGAATAGAGGCGCGGCGACGTTTCCCTCACCAACATGGCAAAGGCTTCATGGCGCGTAGCAGGGTCGCGGAGGTATTTCGCGGTGGGAAGTACTGGCATTATTATATAAAAAGAGGAGGAATGGATACTATTGTTTCTTCGTCGGAAACAATGGTTGCTTTACGGGACAGAGACATTGTTCAATGGCCGTGCGCATCTCTTCGGCCAAACCTTCCGTACTCACCGTGTAAACAAGAGATTGGGTGGCGGCGTCCCAGTCAATGCGCACGGGGGCTTGGCTGGCGGCCACGCGGTAGACGCGTTCCATGTTGGGGTCCATCCCTACCGCAGGACACCAGAACTCTTTGAAAGGAGGGGTGGGGACAGTTTGTTTGAGGGGGCGCCAATGGACATCGTACAAGCGTGCGAGTGTGCTTTCGCCTCCTGCCCGCAACGTGTGGAGCGTAAGCAGCAAGGGGCCGTCGCTCAAGGGTACGACGACCATTTTCCACGTGCCGGATTCCGATGTTTTCAGTGTGAGAGAGGTGCTGTCCTTTGCCGTCATTTCGGTCTGTCCGCCGAGCAGGTTCTCCACGCGTGCCGTCAGCCCCGAATTGTAGAGGTCCAGCAAGTCGAGCCGAGCGGAGCGGTCTACCACAGCGAGCACTTCGCGCGGTGTGGCGGCAAAGAGGCTATCGACGCGCTGGGCTTTTACTTGTGAAATGCCAAGCGAAAGAACGACGGCAAAAAGGCTGCGCATTGTATATTTCAGAGAGATGGCCATAAGCGAAAGGGATAGGTTAAGAAGGGACTTATGCCGCTTGCTTTTTGGCTTCGCGACGGAGCTGCAAGGTGTTGTAGACATTGTGCCAAACGCTGTAGAAACCGCCGGCAATGGAAGTCACGGGATTGAGGAACGTGTAGCCGACCCATATGGCGAACACGGTGTTCTTCTGACCGAGCGACTGTGCGGCACTGATTCTCTCGCCGCAGCATTTGCCGATGAGTGTGCCCAAAGCGAACTGCAAGGCGCAGCAAACGAGCGAGCCGACGGCTATGCCGATTATTTCGGTCAAAGGTTCGTTGGTATGCGCCAATGAACGCGCCGTTACGGCAATGGCGATACTCAGCGAAACGGCCCAAATGTAGAAGGGCAGATTGGGTACGGAAATGAGTTTCTGCGTAAGTCGCGGCAATAGCCAACGGCAGAGTTGGGCTGCCACAAGGGGCATGATAAGCATGGGAAACACGCGACTGATGATGGCCGTGAATGCGGGCAGAAAACTCATGCCTTTCACGTCGCTGAAGAGCGGCACGAAAAGCGGTACAACTACTGCCACCATGAGATTCACAAGCACAGTATAGGCCGTGATGTCGGACGCGTTGCCCTTCAACTTCATCGTCACCACACAGGCTGAGGTGGCGGTGGGACATATCATACAGAGCATGCAGCTCTGAAGCACGGCACTGCCATGGACTGCCGGACAATAGCGCAGGGCCAACGCACCGGAAATGAACGCTCCTGCCTGGATGAGCAAAAGCCAAAGGTGGTGCAAGCGGGGACGCAGCGTGCGACCGTCTACCTTGCAAAAGGAGAGAAACAGCATGGTAAAGATCAACACGGGCTGAACCTCGCCGACCACACGGAGCGCATAGGGGCGCGTAGGATCAAAGAGCGACATGCGGGAATACACTTCGTAGGCTACGAATCCCGTCACGATGGCCACGGGAAGTGTCCAATTTTTCAGAAAGCGTACCACACAAGAGACGGGCCGCTTGGTTGCGCCTAAACTCTTTTTCAACTGTGACATTACCGATATATTACTGAAATTTCTGATTTACGCTTCATGCAGAAGCGTAAATCAGAAACTAAAAAGACTGATGCTTATTTAACTACGAGTGCGCGTGCTATCAAGTCTGCCAGAGCTGCATAGTGGGCAGAGGAAGGCACGGCGCTGCATTTCTTCTGGAGCTGACGCAACTGCAGGAGCACTACGCCATAGACGTCGGACTTATTGCCCTGCTGGAACGTGGAGATGAGCTGCGTTACGGCAGTACGCTGAAGGGTACGTTCGTACAGCGTGGGTTCAGCCGAACTTCCGGCATAGAGCGAGTGGAAGAGACGCTTTGTCACGTCGGGAAGGTATTCGCTCGCAGGATAGGTCTGGGTAAGACGTTCCAAAAGGGAAGAGCTGAAGAGCGGTGCCACAACCTGGTTACCCACACTCGTAGCCACTTTCTCGGGATTGGGCAACAAACGGCTTACGAAGGCTTCGGAAACGAGCCACGTAGGTTCGTGGAAAATGTTGCGGTCGAGATAGTCGAGGGAAGCAATCTGCTTTGCTTTGGGCGTGTCGAAATAAACGGGACCCGTTTGGTCCACAGTCTTGTAGTCATGACATACACCACCTATGTTGCGCTGTACGTGGCCTGCGTAACGCAGATACTGGCCAAGCACGTTCTCGTACATTCCCCTGATGTTGTCGCCGTCGATGTCGTTGCTCTCGTAGGTCCATTCGGGAAGGTTCTTGAGCAGGCGTTTGAGGTTGAGAATGCCGTATTCGCTGGCTTTGACCGCATCGTCGCCAAGGTCCTCAGTCTGGCAGCGCGGGTCGTTCGTGCGGTTTGTTTCGCCGTCGCCGAACCACAAGCGGGGATTGTCCTTCAATGCGGCAGAAGTCATCTTCTCCAGTTCCCAATGGTCGGAAGCGTCGTCATAAGCGTCCCACATCGGCGTGTAACCCCACTGGATAGCCCACATGTCGTAGTCGCCAATGCGCGGGAATATTCCGTCGTGACCAATGCTGTCCTCCGGCTGCGCCACATAGTTGAAGCGTGCATAGTCCATAATGCTGGGCGTATGGCCGTGGGCTTCGACAAAGGCTTTCGAACGGAGCGAATCGACGGGGACGGTGCTGGAAGAACCGAAGTTGTGGCGAAGTCCAAGGGTATGGCCCACTTCATGGGAGGAAACGAAACGAATGAGCTGACCCATGAGTTCGGTGTCGTATTTCATGCAGCGGGCAGCCTCATCGATGGAAGAAGCCTGCACCATGTACCAGTCGTGAACGAGGCTCATCACGTTGTGGTACCAGCAGATGTGGCTTTCCATGATTTCGCCCGAACGCGGGTCGCTGATGTGCGGGCCGTAAGCGTTCTCTATATCGGAAGCCAGATAGCGGATTACGGAGTAGCGGGCATCTTCCATCGACATGGTGGAATCGGAATCGGGCCACTCTTTGGCCATGATGGCATTCTTGAAACCGGCCTTTTCAAAGGCTTTCTGCCAGTCGTTCACACCGGCTATGAGATAAGGACGCCACTGCTTGGGCGTGGCCGGGTCTATGTAGTATACGATGGGTTTCTTGGGCTCTACGAGTTCGCCGCGCTTCATTTTCTCCATGTCGGCACTGTCCTTGGGTTCGAGACGCCAACGGGAAATGTAGCGCTTTTCACTTACTCGCTGCTGGTTGTCGGAATACTGCGTAAAGTTCTCTGTGAAGTATCCCACACGGGGGTCGAAGAGACGCGGCAACATGGGGTGCTTGGGAAGGAGGACGAAGCTGACATTGAGTCCCAGCGTCACCTTTCCCGTATAGGCTGCAGCATAAGTGTTGCGCCCCGAAGACATCCACGTCTTGGTGGTGCGCACTTCTGTGTTCATGGGGAAAGTGTGGATGCTTTCTATATAGGAGAGGTTGGGCAGAAGTGCCTGAAGTCCCATGGAACTCTTCATGTACGACGAAACGGAAAAGGCTTGATTGTCGTCGAGGAAGAATTGCGTGACTTTGATGCGGCTCGCTTTGCCTTCACGGCTTTCCACTTTGAAAGAACCGATGATGGGATCGGAATTGGCAGCTATGACGGCGCGGTTGATGGCGTCAAGACTGTCGGCCACGCTGACGAGCAAGCGCGAACGGAGTTGGAGGTTGCCGTTGGGAGCTTTTTCCCAATAGACTGTCTGCTGGTTGGCGAGTTCGCCGCCATATTTCCCGGTTCCCGCAGGAGTGGAAGTAAAGCGAACGGTCACAAGTATGTCACGACCAAGGAGGGAGTCGGGCACATCGAACATCCAGTCCTTGTCTTGCTTGGTCACGTTGAAGAGTCCTTTGGTCAGACTTCCTTGCGGCGACTTTTTAGGGGTTGCGGCTTCGGTCTTTGTCTTTGCCTTTTCCTTTTTGCGTGCGAAAGCGGAAACGGGTGCGAAGAGCAACATTGCCACAAGGGTAAGGCCAAAGGCTTTATGAAGGTTGTATTTCATAGTTCTTATTTGTATTAGTTCAGATATGACGATTATTTGCGGAGCATGCGGCAGAACGCCTCTTCACCTTGTTCAAGCGAACTGAGTTCGTAGGGTTCAAGCCGTAGCGAAAGCGTTCCGGGAAGTTCTTCCAATCCGAAATAGGCCTGTACGATGCG
Source organism: Bacteroidaceae bacterium (assembly GCA_963649665.1). Taxonomy (GTDB): domain Bacteria; phylum Bacteroidota; class Bacteroidia; order Bacteroidales; family Bacteroidaceae; genus Alloprevotella. The sequence continues at coordinate 5,427 of CAVJJO010000089.1, forward strand.
CGCCATTTTAAAGGCATTGGGCGTAGCTTTTTGCATGAGTCGCAAAGCGGCATGCCTAAGCAAGGCGTGGTCGGCATCGTGTTGGCGCAATTCCTTAAAGAGCACATAGCACATTGCGGTATGGTCGGGTTGTGCAAGCAAGAGGTCTAAGCGCGCTGTGCTTTCTTGGGGTGCGAAAAGCTGGAGGAGCAACTCTATTTCTTCCGACGTCTTGACCACGGGAAGCAGCGCGTCGAGCGTTTTGCGTTTGTCTATGACGGAAGCCGTGGCGGCGAACTTTTCAACCTGTCGGGCATTGTCAAGCAAATCTAGCGTTCCTTTCGCATAGCGCGTTGCCGCTGCCTTGAGGAAAGTGCCGAGAAAGGCTCTTGGCTGCGCCGGTACCATCGCTGCGAACAGCGTCCAATATATATGGCTGTCGGGCAACTCAGGCAAAACGCGCTCACCCAACTCTTTGCCACATGCCCGAAAAGCAGAATTGCTCATCGAGCGCATCATGAGCAACAAGCCCGAAGCGTTTCCTGCTTTTGCCATGGTGAACAGACGGTCTGCGAGATGGGTCATTTGTTTTTATTTAAGGATTGCGAGGAGTTGCCTGGATGGCTGAAGGTATATTGGCTTGCTTAAGTAACGTGTAAAAAAACGACTTGAGCATTTATTCAAGTTCCTGATTTAGGGGAAAACGGCCTGAAGGGCCAGTTCGTGTTTAAATCCGAAACTTCAGTTACTTAGCGACGTTCAAGGAGCACCACATTCTCCACGTGGTGAGTCTGCGGGAACATGTCCACAGGCTGCACGGCCACCACTCGGTAGTCGGCGTCGAGCGCCTGAAGGTCGCGTGCTTGCGTGGCGGGGTTGCAGCTTACGTAGACTATGCGCTGCGGTGCTGCAAAGAGTATGGTGTTGATTACGTCGGCGTGCATGCCGGCGCGGGGAGGGTCGGTGATGATGACATCGGGGCGGCCATGGCGCTCTATGAATGCGCGGTCGAGAATGTCCTTCATGTCTCCGGCGTAGAAGAGCGTGTTGTTGAGTCCGTTTATCGTAGCATTGACTTTGGCGTCTTCTATGGCTTCGGGCACATATTCTATGCCGATAACCTGACGTGCCTGGCGTGCCACGAAGTTGGCAATGGTACCGGTGCCGGTATAGAGATCGTAGACGAGTTCCTTTCCGGTGAGTCCCGCAAAGTTACGCGCCACTTTGTAAAGTTCGTAGGCCTGTTCGGTATTGGTCTGATAGAAACTCTTGGGACCTACTTTAAAGCGGAGTCCTTCCATGGTTTCAAAGATGTGGTCGGTACCGCTGAACACCTTCACGTCGAGGTCGCCGATAGTATCGTTGCACTTGAGGTTGTTCACATAAAGGAGCGAACTTACCTCGGGGAATGTTTCGTGGATGTACTGCAAGAGTTCCATGGCTTGAGCCTGCTCTTCGTCGGAGCGCCAGCAGAACTGCATGAGAAGCATCACTTCGCCCGTGGCAGAATTGCGTATCATCATGTTGCGGAGCAATCCGTGCTGGGCTCTCAGGTCGAAGAACGAGAGTTCGTTCTCAAGGGCATAGGCACGGATGGAGTTGCGCAAGCGATTGTTCAAGTCGTCCATGAGATGGCAGCATTCGATATCGAGTATCTTGTCGAAGGCTCCGGGGATGTGGAATCCCACACCGTTCATCACGCTGAACGTCTCTCCCGATTCTACCTGCTCTCTTGTCAGCCATTTCTTGTTGGAAAAACCGAACTCCAATTTGTTGCGGTACTCACGCGTGTGCTTACTTCCGAGAATGGGGTTCACTTCGGGAAGTTCCACCTTGCCGATTCGCGTAAGATTGTCCACAATCTGCTTTTGCTTGAAACGGAGTTGTTCCTCGTAGGGCAGACATTGCCATTTGCATCCGCCGCACACGCCGAAGTGTTTGCAGAACGGTTCGGTGCGCAGAGGCGAAGGCGTGTGGAGCTTTACCACTTCTGCTTCGGCATAAGAATGCTTCTTGCGGCGCACCTGCAAGTCTACGACATCGCCGGGCACGGCATAGGGAACGAACACCACGAGATTGTCGACCTTAGCGATGGCCTTTCCTTCGGCAGCTACGTCCGTGATGGTGATATTTTCAAGTAAAGGGAGGGGTTTCTTTTTTCTTGCCACGAGTTAAGAATGGAGTTATGCGAGTTGTTTTACGCTTTGTTCGTTTTCTAACGAATGCGTCAGTATTGTTATTTTGTTTGAATGCGATGTAGAATGCAGCAGTTTCTCTGCGAGAGCTCAACTTTGTGCCTTGTCGGCAAACTCTACCAAGCGTACAATGAGCTGGGGAAGAGGATAATGGTCTAAGCTTTGCCATTCGACGTGCTCATACGCTTCAGGCACGGCGGTGCCCTCGGGCAGGGTAACTTCGTAACAGTCTACTTTAAGCGTGCGGTGCGTCAGCTGATGGGTATAAGCGGTGACTACATTGTGAAACACAGCCTGAGCCGGAATGTTTCGTTGACAAAAAGGATGACCTTTCACCTCGGTAAGCGAGGGGGTATGGCTGAATTCCAAAAGAGGAAATTCATACAATCCTTGCCAAATACCGCCAGCGGGTCGTTGGTGTATCCAAGTGCCGTCGGCTGCATCGCGAACGATGAGGTAGACCATATGGCGCATTTCGACCTTCGTCTTCCGGCTTTTTACGGGAAATGATTCCGCGCTTTTGCGAGCTAATGCCAGGCAACCGTTTGCCAACGGGCAACTTTCGCAATGCGGCGATTTCGGCACACATTGCATGGCCCCGAAATCCATAAGCGCCTGATTGTATGTTCCGGGCGAGGCATTCGGCAAAAGGGTTTGCGCCAGTTCGGCGAAATGCTTTTTGCCCAGCGTGGTATCAATCGGCGTGTCGTCGGCGAAATAGCGCGAGAGCACACGATAGACATTTCCGTCCACAACGGCTACGGGCAGTCCGTATGCTATGCTGCAAATGGCTGCTGCCGTGTAGTCGCCCACTCCACGGAGCGAGCGAACGCCTTCATAGGTGCGCGGAAATTCACCCGCTTCGCAGATTTTCCGCGCTGCGCTGTGCATGTTGCGGGCACGGCTATAGTAACCCAACCCCTGCCACAGACGCAGCACTTCCTGCTCGTCGGCTTGCGCCAACGCTTCCGGGGTAGGAAACGCTGCAATGAAACGATTGTAATAATCCAGCCCTTGCGCCACGCGGGTTTGCTGGAGAATGACTTCCGACACCCAAATGTGGTAAGGATTGAACGTGTTGCGCCAAGGCAGTGACCGTTTGTTCGCTTCATACCAAGCCATCAGCGTCTGCTGCCATTCCGCTACAGGGAAATGCTTGGCGGACATCTGCAGGGGAATCAATGGAAAAGTTTGATGCGCTGCTCTTCCGAGAGTTTGCAGATAAGAAGCTCATCGTTGTTTTCAGCTACGACATAACCATCGAGTCCCTGAACAACGACTTTCTTTTTACCTGCCGCATGAACCACGCAGTTGAAAGAGTCGAAAAGACTGATGTTGTCGCCTACGGCAACGTTACCGTAACGATCCTTTTCCTTCAATTCATGGAGGGATGTCCACGAACCGAGGTCGCTCCAGGGGAAGTTTGCGGGATAAACGAAGATTTCTTCTGCCTTCTCAAGGATGGCGTAGTCCACGGAGATGCTTTCGCACTCGGGAAATTCACGATCAATTACTTCCTGCTCTTCGGGAGTTCCGTAAACGGGAAGGAGACTTTCGAATATCTTCGACATGGCAGGCTGGTACACACGGAAAGCGTTGACCACGGTGCTTACGCTCCAGATGAATATGCCGGAATTCCAAAGATAGTTGGGCTGTGCCACATATTGCTTCGCCACTTCAAGCACGGGCTTTTCCGTAAAAGCGTCCACACGGAATATGTTGTTCTTGCGCGAAGAAGAGTAGCTCATGTCGGCCTTGATGTAACCATAGCCGGTTTCCGGACGTGTGGGCTTCAAGCCGAGCGTCACGATGGCGTCGGTTTCGGAAGCGAAGGCGAGGGAGTCGCTTACGGCTTCTTCGAAAGCGCGCGTATCGGTAACGATATGGTCTGAAGGTGTGACCACGATGTTGGCACGCGGATTTTCCTTCTTGATATGCCAGCTGACGTAGCAGATGCAAGGAGCCGTATTGCGACGGCAGGGTTCGCAAAGCACGTGTTCGGGAGCCATTTCTGGAAGTTGCTCAAGCACCTTTTCGCGATAGTCCTTAGACGTTACCACGAACACGTTCTTCATGGGCACTACACGTTTGAAACGGTCAAGTGTAAGCTGTATCAACGTACGGCCGCAGCCGAGAATGTCAAGAAATTGTTTGGGGCAAGCGTCTGTGCTGATGGGCCAAAAGCGGCTGCCTACCCCACCGGCCATTATGACCAGGTAGTTGTTTTCATTCATAGAAGTAATGTGTAATGTTCCGGTCGCCCGACAAGGGCGCCCCTATTTAAATACCTTATTGACAATCAAGGAAAACTACCCGTCAATCGTCGGTCACCATATTGCCTTCAATGTATACGCGCACCAATGAGTTTGCCGCATTGGAGCGAATGGTGACAGGCTTCTTGAAATGGCCGGGAAACTTGCCTGCGCCATTGTAGGTGACGGATATCTTTCCCTTCTCGCCGGGAGCAATGGGCTCTTTTGTAAAGTTGGCTATGGTGCAGCCGCACGACGAGAAGGCCTGCTGGATTACCAACGGCTCGTCGCCAGTGTTGGTGAAGACGAAATTGTACTGCATCTTCTGCGACTCCTTGAAGTTTCCAAAGTTGTAGGAATTCTTGTCAAATTTGATGACAGGCTTAGCCATAGCACCGACAACGAAAAGCACGGCAACTACAGTGAGTATAAACAGTCGTTTCAACATAAATCAAGTTGTTAAGTTTCTACTTGAATGAGACATAGTCCTTCGTTATACAAAAGAGGCCATGCAGTGCAAATGTACAGTTTAATATTTGAATACTAAAATTTCGGGTATCTAAATGCGGGCATTCGAACACATTCCGTAATTTTGCATTGAAAAAGCGCATTTTTAATAAGTCTATGACACCGAACACAGACAGAGTTATACTCGGCATTGACCCCGGAACCAACCTTTTAGGTTACGGCATCATCCACATATTGGGCCGCGAGGTCAAGATGGAGGCCATGGGCGTGATTGACATGCGCCGCGTCAGCGACATCTATCTCAAACTTGGACGCATCTACGAACGCACGATGGGCATCATCGACTCTTTCAAGCCCGACGAACTGGCCATCGAAGCGCCGTTCTTTGGGAAAAACGTCCAGAGTATGCTCAAGTTGGGACGCGCACAGGGCGTAGCCATCGCAGCCGCCATCAGCCGCGACGTCCCCATCCACGAATATGCGCCGAAGTCCATCAAACAAGCCATTACGGGAAACGGACAGGCCAGCAAGGAACAGGTAGCCGCCATGATGCAGCGCATGCTCCACATAAAGCAGGAAACCATGTTGCCGCACCTCGACGCCACGGATGCCCTCGCCGTAGCCTACTGCCACTACCTGCAAACTTCGCGTCCGCAGCAGCTACAGACTGGCGGTTGCAAGTCGTGGGCCGATTTCGTAAAGCAAAATGCCGAACGCGTAAGAAAGTAAACTTCAAGCCCCGCATTTACTCTTCTAATGCCGCGAACCCCATTATTATACATACAGCAAACATTGACTACAATGAGAATCCTTACCCTTCTCTTCTCCTTATTTACGCTTGCTACCGCAGCGCACAGTCAAGAGGTCTACAATCTCGTACTCGAAAATGCCACAAAGGTGGTGAACTCGCCGACGAGCGGATTTGCCCAAACACAGATTGCACAGTTCAAGCGGACGGCATTGATTTACATGAAGCAGAAAGCCTTTGAACGCACAGACTCCGTGCCGGCATCGTTCCTCAACACGCAAGCTTACTACATGTCGGAATTTCTCACCCTCTTCTTTAACGTCATTCTCAAGGACAACAAAGCGGATGCAAGTGCACGCAAGGAGAAAATCATGATATTCATGAACGCTTCTGCCATGAATCCGCTCTACAACGACGAAGACAAGGAAACAACCATGGCTTTTGTTAACGAAGGAGGCGAACTCACGCCTTTTAGCCTCGACACGGATTGGCAGAAAGCTTACCTCGCAGCACAAGAGAACTTGAAAAAAGGAAAAGAGGAAAAGTAATAGATACACCATTGCGTAACGCAAACCGGAGAGAAGCACTTCTGTGAAAGTGTTTTTCTCCGGTTTTTTTATACATCGTTGTAACTTAATTATGCGAGTTTGCGGATGTGCGCATACACATGTTGCACACTTAGCACCCGATTACATAACAAAACGAGTTGAAGTTTGCTGCGCTCAACGTCACTTTGCAATACAGTTATTTACCCAAACGTCATGTTCTGGAAAACGGATTTATACGATACATAAAATTATTAGTATCTTTGCGACAAATGTATGATGTAAAGTTCGTAAGACTATGGCCATAAGAGAAAGAAAAAAGCGGATCTACCGCAAGCGCATACCCTACGG
>CAVJJO010000090.1:0-11412 GCA_963649665.1 Bacteroidaceae bacterium
TTTGGCAGATTCCGGCACCTGCGTGCTGAGAATCTGCCAAAGTCTTTTTTCGGCAAAATTCGTACATTAAGGGGAAGTATAATACGGCTTGTATGGGATGCTTACTATAGAGTAAAGGGCGCATTTACCCCGTTTGACTGTGCACCAGCGTTTTTTCAAAAAAAATGCCCCGAAAGTCCGTTGTAGACTTTCGGGGCTGTGTGTTGGTTCTATGCTTGGCTTTACGCTTGGGCAAGGAGTTGCTTGACGAGCGTGGAGATGGCTTTGCCGTCGGCACGTCCGGCGAGTTTCTTGCTCGCTACTCCCATCACTTTTCCCATTTCCTTGGGTGAGGAGGCGCCCGTTTCGGCAATGATGGCCTTCACTTCTGCCTCGAGTTCTTCGGGTGTGAGCGCTTTGGGAAGATATTCTTCGATGACGGCGGCCTGTGCCTCTTCTTCCTCAGCGAGGTCGGGGCGGTTCTGCTCGCGGTAGAGCGCGGCCGTGTCGCGTCCTTGCTTGGAGAGTTTGGAGAGTATCTTCAGTGCTGTGGCATCGTCGAGGGTGTCGTTTGCTCCCGGAGCCGTTTTGGCTTCAATGAAGAATTTCTTCACGTTGCGGAGCGCTTCAAGGCGCATTTTGTCTTTTGCCTTCATGGCGGCAATGATGTCCTTGCTTACTTTTTCGAAAATTTCCATTGTATGTGGTTTTTGTGGTGTATGCTTTTGATTTGCTTTGGAGCGTGGGCCATGGATTCCTAATCCTCCGTTTCCGCCGTGCGGTGGAGATTGCGGAGAAATGCGGCGTCGCGCAGTGCGGTAGGGGTGCTTTCTATTTCGCTGAGGAGCGTTCCGTCGGTGTACAACTCTTCGGGGGAGAGAATGTATACGTGGTGACGCTTGCGGAAGGAACGTTCCTGCGTTCCGTAGTAACGGTTGCGCTCGTTCTGCCGTTTTATTTCTTCTTCTTCAGTTTCGGCCGCGTTGGCGGTTGCGTTCTCCGCCGTGCGCTTGCGTTCTTTCCCGTAGAGCGAGAATCCTGAAGCGAGAATGGTAATCTTCACTTTCTTCCCGAGCGAGGGGTCGGTGGTGAGTCCAAACTTCGTTTCGACCTGACTGTCGAAATGCTGCATGAAGTGGTTGAGCTCGTTGATTTCCTCCGTGAGCAGCGTACTTCCCGGTTCATCGTTGAAGGATACAGAGATGAGTATACGGTCGGAACGGTAAACGTCGTTGTTGTTGAGCAACGGAGAGTTGAGCGCGTCCTCTATCGCCTTTCTCACACGGAGGGGACCTTCGCTGTAGCCTGTGGAAATGACTGCCACTCCGCCGTCGCTGAGCACCGTACGCACGTCTTCGAAGTCGAGGTTGATGTGTCCGTGCATGGTGATGATTTCCGTGATGGAGCGCACGGCGTTGGTGAGCGTTTCGTCGGCTTTACGGAAGGCGTTGATGATGCTCAGGCCGCTGTAGATGTCACACAGGCGCTGGTTGTTGATGACAAGCAGTGCGTCCACTTCCCTTGCAAGTTGTTCAAGGCCGTCAAGCGCCTTGTCGATGCGCTTTTCGCGTTCGAAGAGGAAGGGAATGGTGACGATGCCTACCGTGAGAATGCCTTTTGCGCGTGACTCGCGGGCTATGACGGGCGACACGCCGGTTCCCGTGCCGCCGCCCATTCCGGCGGTGATGAACACCATGTGGGTTTTGGGGTCGAGTTGTGCGCGGATGGCTTCAATGTTTTCTTCCGCCAAAGCCTTTCCCTTTTCGGGGTCGCCTCCGGCGCCCAGTCCCGGTCCGAGCTGTAGATGGTCGGGCACGGGATTGTTTTCAAGCGCTTTCTTATCGGTGTTGCACACGAGCATGCGCACACCTTCAAGCTGCTCGCGGTGCATTTGCGCCACGGCATTTCCTCCGCCACCGCCCACGCCTATCACTTTGATGAGCGTAGGGTTTGCGAAGTTGGCGAGGGTTACGAGAAGTTCGTCGTTTTCTGGCATGTGTGTTTAGAAATACGGGTAGGACAGGCTTGTGCGTAGTTGCTTGAAAAGCGCACGGACGCTTTCGACAGCGTGTGTCCAAAGCGTCCGGCGGGAAGGTGGTTCAGGAGAAGCTGATGACTGATCCTGCTGAGGTGGCCTGAACGGCTATTTCGGGTTCAATGGCGGCAGCTGCGATGGTTTTGCTCTTGATGTCGTTGAGCACTTCCTTGGAACGTTTGTAGGTGGGCGTGAGTTCTACCATGGAAATGATTTCCTCGTTGTCGAGGTCGTCAAGACCGAAGAGGAAGAATTTGGGCCGCTTTCTCATGGCTCCTTCGCCTGCCGACGTGCCGTAGAATCCGGCGCGGCGTTCGTCGTTTTCTTCCTGCTTTTCTATTTCTTCCTGGTGGCGGGCTTCTTCTTCCTCGTCTTTTTTCTTTTTCATTCCCGACACGTCGCTGATGCCGAAGCCTGTGGCGAGGATGGTTATCTTCACTTTCTTTTCGAGCGAAGGGTCGGTGGAGAGTCCCCACTTCGTTTCCACGTCGTCGTGGAATCTCGACATGAATTCGTGCACTTCGTTCATTTCTTCCATCATAAGCGTGTCGCCTTCTTTTTCGGCGCAGAAGGAAATGGAGAGAAGCACCTTCTTGGAATTGAATATGTCGTTGTTGTTGAGGAGCGGTGAATGGAGCGCCGACTCAATGGCTTTGCTCACACGGTTTTCGCCCTCGCCGAAGCCTGTGGACATGATGGCCACGCCGCCGTCCTTAAGCACGGTGCACACATCGCGGAAGTCGAGGTTGATGATGCCGTGCATGGTGATGATTTCGGCAATGGAGCGTGCGGCAATGGAGAGCGTGTTGTCGGCTTTCTCGAATGCGGAGAGCACGTTGAGTTCGGGGTAGATTTCGCGCAGACGCTCGTTGTTGATTACGAGGAGTGCGTCGACGTGCTTTGAAATTTCTTCCACGCCGTCGAGGGCCTGATCTATCTTCTTGTTGCCTTCGAAGAGGAAGGGGATGGTGACGATGCCCACGGTGAGAATGCCCATCTGCTTTGCTTCGCGTGCGATGACGGGGGCTGCACCGGTGCCGGTGCCGCCGCCCATTCCGGCGGTGATGAACACCATCTTCGTGCCGTCGTTGAGCATGGAGTGGATGCTGTCTACGCTTTCTTCGGCGGCAAGGCGTGCGCGTTCGGGACGGTTTCCGGCGCCGAGGCCTTCCTTGCCGAGCTGGAGGCGTACGGGGATGGGGGAGTCGCAGAGGGCTTTGGAGTCGGTGTTGCACACCACGAAGTTGACGTCGTGGATGCCTTCGCGGTACATGTGGTTTACGGCGTTGCCGCCGCCTCCGCCTACACCGATTACCTTGATGATGGAGGGTGTGGTGCTGGGCACACCCATGTCTATGAGCAAATCGTTGGAATTATTTTCGGGCATGTTGAGTCGTTGTTGGAGGGGAATGAATAAGGGGGATGAGGGCTATTGTCCTGTGTGGCCTTACGGTCAATCGGTGCTCGTTAGTCTTCCTCGGGTTTTACAATGTTGGAGAAGAAGTTCTTGATGCCGTTGAAAAGTTTCTTGCGCTTTGCGGCGTTTTCTTCGATCTTCTTGCGTTTGGCAGCTTCTTCGGCCTTGCGCTTTTCTTCTTCGGCGGCAGCTTCTTCGGCCTTGCGCTTTTCTTCTTCGGCTTTGCGTTTCTCTTCTTCGGGGTTTACCACGGGGCCGGGCGAAGGTTCTACGGGCTGTACGGGGTTGAAGATGTCCGGCTCCTTGCCGAGTTCACCGCCGCAGCAGTTCTGGTTGCCCTTGTCGATGAGTGCAATGGCTGCATTGCAGTCACCGTCGTGGTTGAGGTTGGGATAGTCCTTTGCGCGGAGCTGAATCTTTATGTTGCGCACGAGGCGGATTTTGTCGAAGCCGGTGTGGCGCATGAACGCCTTGTCGGTTTCTTTCATGTGTGAACCGCCGCCGGTGATGATGAGGCCGCCTATGAGCTGGCTCTTGTCGTAGCCGGAAAGTACAATCTGGTTGTTGACGTTGAGGATGATTTCGTCCATTCGTGCCTCCACGAGGTTGGCAAATTCGCTATAATTAATGGAGCGGCCGTCAGTCAGGGAGATGGTCTTCTCGGCATCGGACGTGAGGTCGGCTACGGCCGAACCGTATTCGAGCTTGAGGCGTTCGGCTTCCTCGTCTTCTATCTGAAGCGAGCTGATGTCGCGGTTGATGTTGGCGCTTCCGAGGGGAATTACCGCAAGGTGGCGCAGTATGTTGTTTTTGTATACGGCAACGGAAGTGGTTTCTGAACCCATGTCTACGAACACGCAGCCCGAACGCTTTTCGCTTTCGGTGAGCATGGAGTCGGCGAGAGCCTGCACAGTGAGGGGGAGGTCTACGATGGCCGTTTTGGCATTGTTGAAGCAGTCGCGTATTTCGCTCTTTACGGAGGAGTTAGCCACAATGTTGAGGTAACGTCCTTCTATGCTTTCGGCGAGAATGCCGACGGGATCGATCTGCAGCTGTGTGCCGAGACGGTATTCCTGGGGTACGGCTTCAAGGATTTCGCGGTCGGTGCTGGTGGCGTTGCGGTTTTCGTCGCACATGGCATCGACCATCTCCTGAGTTACTTCCATCTTGGAGTCGAAATGGCGCATTACGGAGTTGGCCACGGTGTGCATGCCCATGCCTCCTATGCCGACGTAGACGCCGCTGATGGATTTCTGCAATTTCTTTTCAAGCTTTTCCTTCATGTTGGCCACGCACTGCGTCATCTTGCTGATGTTGTTGATGCGTCCTTTGCGTATGAAGGAAGTGGAGGGTTCCTGCGCGAAGGCAAGGATCTGTATTTGGCCGTCGGGCTGCTTGCAACCTGCTATGCCGGTTACCTTCGACGAGCCGAGCTCGATAGCTACTATGAAGTTGTCTGCCATTATGGTGTGTCTATTACTGTTTTCGGAATAATTGTTCGTTCATTCTCTGCGGCAGCTTTGTATTCGTGTGGGAATGGCGGCGCTGCCTATGGGACTAGATTTTGGTTTTCTTTCGTGTGGCTACCACTTGTGAAACGTGTTCCACGGAGAGGGAGCCGTATTTGTTCCATCCCACCACGGGGAGTACCTTTTGGTAGAAGGCGTAGAGGTTTTGGAACTTTCGGGGAATGCTGTCCGTCGTTCCGAACTCTATGAGGTGTCCGCCTACGCGGGGCACGAGGGTGATTTTATGGTTGTCCGACACGTCGACTTGCTCTATCTGGTTGTTCCAGAACTCGTTGTCGCGTAGGAACGTTCCTATTTTCGTGAGCTCGCGGCGTGCGTAGTTGCGGTCGATGTGTCCTGTGGCCACGATGAGGTCTGCCACATAGCCTTGGGGCGCCATGGTGTTGCCTTTTGCGTCGATGTAGTAATCCTCGCCGGCGTCGGTGATAATGCGCATGAGGGGAAGACGCTGCATGATGATCACGTTGAGTTCGCCGTTGGGCGACTTGTAACACGAGACGGAGTCGATGAACGTGTTTTTGCGCAGTGTGGCTTCAATCTTCGTGCCGTCCACCTGACTCATTTCGCGGCCGATGGGATAGACGGCCGACTGGCGGAGCAGGCGGTCGGCTTCGTCGGCGGTGATGAATCCGGCGTGTGAACTGTCGGCTATGGTGAAGTTCACCTTCGTGCAGGTGGTGTGGTCCTCGTAGGCCGAGAACTTCACAAACGACACCGCGAGGTATACGATGAGCGCGAGCAGCAGGGTGAGCTTGAATACGGTCTTCATGCGTGGGCTGACGGTTTAGGTGGTAAGGGGAGTGGTGACGGGGTGCGCTCTTTAGCCTTCTTTCTCGAGGAGAATCTGCTTGAACTCGGGCACGAGGTTGTCTACGTCGCCGGCGCCAAGCACGATGAGCACCTCGAAGTCTTCGTTGCGGAGCAGTGTGCAGAGGTCTTTCTTCTCCACGATGCGCTTCTCCATGCCGGGGCGGAGGTTATCGTAGATGAGTTCGCTCGTCACGCCGGGTATGGGCTTTTCGCGTGCGGGGTAGATTTCGGTGAGAATCACCTCGTCGAGAAGCGAGAGACTGTCGGCAAAGTCGCGGTAGAAGTCGTGTGTGCGGGAGTAGAGGTGCGGCTGGAAAATGGCCGAGATTTTCTTTCCGTCGAACACTTCGCGGATGGAGAGTATGCTCTGCTTTATCTCTGCCGGGTGGTGGGCATAGTCTGAAAGGAGCACGTGGCGGTCCGTACGGAGCGAAAAGTCGAAGCGGCGTACCACACCGCCGAACGATGCCATGGCGGCGCGAAGTTCTTCGGCCGTAGCACCGGCTATCTGCGCCAGTGCCATGGCGGCTATGCCGTTCTCTATGTTGATGCTCACGGGAACGCCAAGTTCCACGTCGCTGATGTTGCCGAAGGGCGACACGTAGTCGAACACGATGCGGCCGTTGCCGATGCGTATGTTCTCGGCGTGGAAGTCGCCTTCGGTGCGCGAGTAGTCGTAGCGGCGCACGCCGTCCTGAAGGGCCTCTTTCATTTTCAGTCCGCGGTGCACGATGAGTGCGCCTCCGGGCTGGATGAGGCTGGTGTAGTGGCGGAAGCTTTCGAGGTAGGCTTCTTCCGTGCCGTAGATGTCGAGGTGGTCGGCATCGGTGGCTGTGATGACGGTGGCGTAGGGACGCAGGTGGTGGAAGGAGCGGTCGAACTCATCGGCTTCTATCACCACATAGGGGCTAGTGGCAGAAAGGAGGTAGTTCGTGCCGTAGTTCTTCGTGATGCCTCCGAGGAAAGCGTTGCAACCCACGTGGCTCTGGTGGAGTAAGTGGGCGGTCATGGACGAAGTGGTCGTCTTGCCGTGGGTGCCTGCCACGCAGAGTCCCTTCATGGAACGCGTGAGCGTGCCGAGCACTTGGGCGCGCTTCTGTATGTTGAATCCGTTTTCGCGGAAATAGGTGAGTTCGCGGTGCGTCTCGGGTATGGCGGGCGTGTAGACCACGAGCGTTTCTTCCTTGTCGCGGCAAGCGGCGGGAATGAGGTCGGGGTTGTCTTCGTAGTGGATGTCGGCGCCTTCTGCACGTAGTTCTTCAGTGAGGGTGCATGAAGTGCGGTCGTAGCCGGCTACGACGAGGCCTTGGGAGAGGAAATAGCGTTCGAGGGCGCTCATGCCGATGCCGCCGGCGCCGACGAAATATACTGCTTTCATTTGAGGATAGCTTCTTGTTGAAGGGATGGGCGGCGTGCGCTTCACTCGCTTTGTGCGAAGGAAATCACCGCCGTGTGGATGATGGGTGTGGATAAACGCCGCGTTTCCGTAAGGGAACGCGTGCTTGACGATGGGGAGGACGAGCCCGTGCCGGCCGAATGTTTACGCCTTGTAGGCTTCGGCAAGCTTGATGACTTCGTCGGCAATGTCCGATGCCGCGTTGGGGCGCGCGAGCGTGCGTATGTTGCGGCTCAGCGTTTCGAGGCGTTCGGCTTCGGCCACGGTGTTGATGGCCTTGGGCAGAAGCGTGCGGCGAGCCTCGTCGTCGCGGATGTAGAGCGCGGCGTCTTTCTGCACGAGGGCAAGGGCATTCTTCGTCTGGTGGTCTTCAGCCACGTTGGGCGACGGAACGAGAATCACGGGTTTGCCGAGCAGGCAGAACTCCGAGATGCTTCCTGCACCGGCACGCGAGATGATGAGGTCGGCGGCGGCGTAGGCTTGGCGCATGTCGCTGATGAAGTCCATCACCACGAGGTCGGAGGGGCAACCGCGGCGCTTTAGCTCAGCTTGAATCTCTTCGCTGTAGTATTTGCCTGTTTGCCAAATGAACTGCACGTTGTTCTGCTGTTTGATAAGCGGCAGGTTGCCGAGCACGCTATCGTTGAGCGTGCGTGCACCGAGCGATCCGCCTACGATGAGTATCGTTTTCTTTCCGGGAACCAGTCCGAAGGCCCTTACGGCATCGTCTTTTGCGAGCGTCTGTTCCTGAAGGTTCTGGCGCACAGGGTTTCCGGTGAAAAGTATGCTTTCTTTGGGGAAGAAACGTTCCATGCCGTCGTAGGCCACGCAGATGCGTTTGGCTTTCTTAGCCAAAAGCTTGTTGGTGACGCCGGCATAGGAATTCTGTTCCTGTATGAGTGTGGGTATGCCGAGGCTTTCTGCCACGTTGAGCGTGGGGCCGCTGGCATAGCCACCTACGCCTACTGCCACTTGCGGACGGAAATCGCGCACAATCTGGCGGGCAAGGCTGCGGCTCTTCATTATTTTGAAGAGCACGGGAATGTTCTTGAGCAAGCTCTTGCGGTTGAAGCCTGCAATGGGCAAGCCTTTTATTTCGTAGCCTGCAGCAGGCACGCGCTGCATCTCCATACGGCCTTCTGCGCCCACGAAGAGAATTTTCGCATCGGGGCGCTTTTCTTTTATGGCGTTGGCAATGGATACGGCGGGAAAGATATGTCCGCCCGTGCCACCACCGCTGATGATGACCCTAAGTTCGTCGTTCATAAATGACACTATATATAGTACAACCGCAAAATTAGCAATAAAAGTTTGTTTGCGCCCGTATGAAAAAGGCGCTTTTGTAAAAAAAGCGAAATTATTTTCAGACTCGTCTTGGGCGGTGGAGTTTTGCGGAAAGGTCTGCAGAGCAGTGTTTGGGCAATGTTTAGGGGTGAATTGTATGGGAATGAGTTGCTTGTGGCGAAGCGCATGGGGCGCTGAAGGCCGTGCAGATGTGACAAGATTCTTGCAGAAACTCATCTGCTAATGGATGCAAACAACTATCCCAAGGCCCAATATGTTGGGCCTTGGGATAATTTGAATTTGCTAGGGGATAATTTAAAGCGCATGCGGTTAAGGGTGAAAAGTGCTAAGGGGCGTGATTTTTCAACGAATCTCTGCAAGAGCGTGTAGAGCGTGACGTTTTGAAAACGTCACCCCCATAGAAGGCGAAGCCGCGCAAAAGATTTCGTGAAGCCGTGTAGAACTGTCAAGACCGGAGTCTTGACCTCCATGCGCTGCGCTCCATGGTATCCTCCAATCATTGCATTTATACACTACAGCCCCGAAATTCCTCTGCAGAACTTCGGGGCTGTTCGTTTTATGGTGTTAGGCTAAATGCCTTCGTGTAGTTACTTGACAATCACCTTCTTGCCGTTGATGATGTTGAAGCCTTTGACGGGCTTCTGGAGGCGGCGGCCGTCGATGCTGTAGATGATGGCAGCTGCGTTGTCTACGGTGGCGGGAGCGTTGATTCCGGTGATGGTTGTGCCGTCGAGGCTGATGGAAGTCACGTTCTTCACACCGGGAATGCCGCAGTAGATTTCAAGCGTACCGTAAACGCAGATGGTAGTGCCTTCTACGCTGGGGTTGTCCACCAAGTTGAGATAGGCGCGGGCGTCTGAATTGTTGTCGAGTTTTACGGATACGTAGCAGTCTTCAGCGCCGAGGGCGAGGTTGGAGTTCAACGTCTTCTCGTCTGCGGGAGAGTAAGCGCCGGTGCTGGTGTTGGAGATGTAGCCGATGACGGTACCCTTCACCCAAGCCTTTTCTTCGAGGCGGCCGCAGAAGTACTGTACGTCGGCAGCGGTGTAGGGATTCTCGAACTGGCCGTTTCCTTCAATGAAGAAGAGGTCTACGCTTGCCTTGGAAGCAAGGTAATCGTCGGTTTCGGCAGTTTCGGCAGTGATCACGGCGTGGCCGTAGCCTACGAAGGTGACAACGCCTTCAGCGTCGACGGTAGCTACCTTCTCGTTGGAAGAAGTGAAGGTCTTGGCGCCGTCAGAGAGCGTGGCGAGGGTAGGAGCGGTGAACTTGGTGCCGCTGAGAACCACTACGGAGTCGGATGACCATGCGGTTTCGGCATCCTTCTGGTCGCTGATTACCTGCACGTCTTCGTCGGAGCAAACATAAAGCTGGGCAGCGCCTTTGTAGAAGCTTACGTAGCCGTTGATGTTGTAAGACTTAGTGGTAGAGAAGATGAAGTCGGAGAGCACGCTGAAGTTGTCGCGGAGCACAAGGGTGTCGGTTTCAGTGCAAACGTTGATGTTGCTGCTAGAGAGCGTGTCGGCATCGAATTTCACGTTTTCAAGACGCACGTAGCTGCTCTGGTACTTATACTCGGTGTCGCTGGCAAGTGTGGCGAGGCTGACAACCTGGGGAGTGACGTCGTTGCCGTGGCTGGTTACGAGCACAGCGGAGAGGTCGGGGTTGTAGAGCTCCACGTTGTTGTTGTAAAGGCAGAGCTTGCCGGAGATGATGCCGGTGAGCTTGTCGCCCTTGTCGCATTGGGGGTTGGTTTTGCCGTAGAGGATGGCAGAACCCGTGCCGTCGGTGATGAAGGTGGTGTAGTAGCCGTTGCGGATACCAACGCCGGTTACCACTACGTTGTCGGCGTTGAGCGTCGTCTCTACCTGGGTGGAAGTGGCTGCGGCATTCATCTCGGCGATGGTAGCATAGTCGGGCTCGGGAACTATGGGGTCGGGAGTCTCGCTGCCTTCGTCGTCGAAGGTGACAACTACGGTGTTGATATTGAGCGTATTGCTAATGGCGAACTTCACGCTATTGTAATGACCCGTGTAGGTGCCCGAGGCAAAATTGCCTTCGGAAGCAAACATGTTTGAAACTTTGTTGCCGCTATAAACGATGGAGGTGATAACTTTGCCGGTAGGAGCAGTTACAGTGATTGTGCCATTTTTATAGGCACGGAGCTCATAGGCATAGCTCGTTGTGGTCCACACCACTGCATCGTTGCTGCCTTTGGTAACTACGAAGGTTACGCCGTTGTTGGTGAATTCGGTGTCGCTTACAACGGTTCCTTTGCTCTTTTCTTCAGAAGGCGTGATGGAAGGAGTAAGCTCGGTGGGCTTGGTGAAGTCGAACGTGGCAGTGCTCTGGGCTATGGCGCTGAAGAGCATTGCGAAGAACGAAATCGAAAGAAGTAGAAGTTTCTTCATACTTTTGAATTTATAAATTAGTTAATTGGTGATTCAAAACGTCAGTGGAACAGCACGTTAAGAGAAACATACTATTCTCGTTTTTCGGGACAAAGGTAGGGAATTAAAGAGTAAATTACAAAGATTCGTAAATTAAGTTTTTGCAAAGCGGCGCGTGCTTCGCAGAGCAAGGCATGCTCTGAAAATTCCAAGGCAGGGAATTCAAATTCCCTGCCTTGGAATTTAAATTCCCTGCCTTGGAATTTTTGCCTCTCTTTACATGGCACTGCGCGCCCCCTTTGCCTTGATATTTTTTCCTACTTTTGCCTAAGTAATCACAAAGTGATCTGTGATAAAAAAGACTTGGACATTTATTCAACCGGTATTTGCGGGCGGGAGCGCAAGCGGAGCTTGTCCGTTTAAGTTCCGCTTAAGTGAATGTCAAAAAATAACTTGAGCAGTTTTTGATTCGAGAAATGTGCCACGGCGGGCTGAAAGCCCAACCTGCGCCTAGCCCAGGGCAACGCCCTGGGTAACATCGTGAGTATCAA
>CAVJJO010000091.1:0-11409 GCA_963649665.1 Bacteroidaceae bacterium
GTACGCGCGTATATATACGTGTAGAACGTGACGTTTTGAAAACGTCACCCCCATGGGCAGCTGCAAACGCTGGCCATGCGCTTCGCACTAACGCTTGCACCCATCTGAGAGTTACGGCGTTTGGCAAAAAAACGAGCTTTTGAGTGGCTGCGCCTTCTATGGGGGTGACGTTTTCAAAACGTCACGCTCTACACGAGGCTTCAGGGCGCAGCACGCAAAAGCGTAATCGGCAATTACTTTCCAATACAAAAGTGGTGGAATATGTTTTGGAGCACATCGTCGGAGGTCACTTCGCCCACGATGGTGGAGAGGTGGTGGAGACACTCGCGGAGGTCCTGACTGATGAAGTCGCCGGAAAGGTTGGTGTGCAGTCCGTCAACGACGCGCTGGAGCGCTTCGCGTGCGGAACAAAGGGCTTCGTAGTGACGCGCATTGCTCACGATGACGTCGTCGGCACCGGTTTGCGCAGTGAGTTGGCGAAGAACGTCGGAAAGAAGCGTGCGCAGACGCTGAACGTCGGCTTCGCTGTGCGCGCTGATGGCAATAAAAGAAGTGTATTCGGGGAATGAAACTGATGCGCAGTCGGCACCAAGGAAAGCCGGCAAGTTGCCGGAACACAAAGATGCTGAAGAGTTGCCGTTCCCCTCGGGTGCGAGGTCCAGTTTGTTGACCACCACGATGAGGCGTTTGTGGGCCGCTGCAGTGAGGAGGCGGGAAGAAAGTGCGGCAAACTGTTGGGATGCACAAGTGGCATCGAGCAACCATACGACCACGTCGGCTTCCTCCATTTTCCGAAACGTGCGCTCTATACCCATGCGTTCCACCACGTCGCTTGTGTCGCGAATGCCTGCAGTGTCGATGAAACGGACGAGGGTGCCGTCGAGGTTGACGGACTCTTCCACGGTGTCGCGCGTGGTGCCGTGCACATTGCTTACCAAAGCGCGTTCCTCGCCCACAAGGGCGTTGAGGAGGGTAGACTTTCCGGCATTCGTCTCGCCCACGATGGCTATGGGCACACCGCGTTTGAGGGCGTTGCCCAGGCGGAAAGAGTCGCAGAGGTGAGCAATGTGGCTCTCGGCATCGGTGGCAATGGCGAGAAGTTCGGTGCGGTCGGCAAACTCCAGTTCTTCGTGGTCGGAGAAGTCGAGTTCGAGTTCCATAAGGGAAGTGAGATGGAGGAGTTTCTCGCGCAGTTCATTGAGTTTCTTGCTGAACGTGCCGCGCAGTTGCTGCATAGCCATGCGGTGGTTGGCGGCGGTGGTGGAGGCTATGAGATCCGCCACGGCTTCTGCTTGGCTGAGATCCATCTTGCCGTTGAGGAAAGCGCGTTGGGTGTATTCGCCGGGCTGCGCCATGACGCATCCCGCTTTCAGCAGGAGCTGCACAATGCGGGAAAGGATGTAGGCCGAACCGTGGCACGAGATTTCCGTGGCATCTTCTCCCGTATAGGAATGGGGCGCACGGAACAGGCTGACGAGCACTTCGTCGACCGTTTCGCCGCTTTCGGGATCAACGATGCGGCCAAAGGTGAGTGTGTTGGCGCTGCGCTCCGTCAAGGGTTTGCCGCCTTGGGGATGGAAGAGAGAAGAGGTGATGGTTATGGCGTCCGTTCCGCTCACGCGGACAAGACCTATTGCCCCTCCTGCAGGAGTGGCTATGGCGCAAATGGTTGATGACATAGAGTTTCAGGGAATAAAGATGGTTCTCAGCCGTTGTGCCTTAGGCAAGGAAGCGGCGTTTCCGTGCGAAATTACGAAGAAAAGGCTAACTTTGCAAGCATATCATAGGCTCACCGGCAGAAGCCGAAGAGCACATAGCCCTAATCACAACTTTTGAAAAGCATGAAAAAGTATTCTTTCCGTGCCCGCCTGCTTGCATTGCTCGTGGGTTGCACGATGGGGGTCGGCTCCGTTTGGGCCGACGTGAACCCTAAACCTTTCGTCATTCCCGAACTCACCTCATGGACCGGCGCCGAAGGGCAGACTGCGCTCTCCGGACGCGTAGTAGTCAAAAGCAGCAAGGCGCGCGCCGTGGCGCAAGCATGGGTGGCAGACTTCCAAACGATGTTTGCGCAGCAGCCGACCATCGTGAGCGGCCGCGCACAAAAGGGCGACCTCGTACTCTCGCTCCGCGCCGACAAGAAGTTGGGCGAAGAAGGCTACACGCTGAAGATTGGCGAGAGCGTGGAACTCACCGCATCCACCGAGCGCGGCCTTTACTGGGGCACGCGCACACTGCTTCAGATGTTGGAGCAGGTACAGGGCGCAACGCTTCCCAAGGGCGTCACCACCGACATTCCGCAATACAGCCTCCGCGGATTCATGATTGACTGCGGACGCAAGTTCATCCCCATGAGCTATCTGCGCAATCTCACGAAGGTGATGGCTTACTATAAGATGAACACGCTGCAGATTCACCTCAACGACAATGGATTCCGCCAATACTTCGGCGGCGACTGGAACAAGACGCAGGCGGCGTTCCGTCTGGAGTGCGACACCTATCCCGGACTCACCGCCAAGGACGGTTCCTACACGAAGAGCGAGTTTATCGACCTTCAGAAGTTGGCCGAGGCAAACAATGTGGAGATTATTCCAGAGTTCGACGCTCCCGCCCACTCGCTGGCTTTCACGCAGTACAAGCCCGAAATTGGCAGCAAGGAGTACGGCATGGACCACCTCGACCTCTCCAATCCCGAGACCTACACGTTTATGGACGCGCTGTGGAAGGAATACATCGGCGGAAAAGAACCGGTGTTCCGCGGTTCGCGCGTACACATCGGCACGGACGAATATTCCAACGCGAAGAAAGAGGTGGTGGAACAGTTCCGCGCCTACACCGACCACTACATACGCCTTGTGGAGAGCTACGGCAAGCAGGCCGTGCTCTGGGGCGCACTGACGCATGCCAACGGCACCACGCCGGTGAAGTCGAAGAACGTTATCATGGACATCTGGTACAACGGCTATGCCGACCCCGCCGAGATGAAGAAGCAGGGCTACAAGCTCATCAGCATCCCCGACGGCCTGACGTACATTGTGCCGGCAGCTGGTTACTACTACGACTACCTCAACACGCAGTATCTCTACGAACACTACACGCCGGCGGTCATCGGCAACCAGACTTTTGAGGAGAACGACCCCGATATTCTCGGCGGTATGTTTGCCGTGTGGAACGACCATGCGGGCAACGGCATCACCACGAAGGACGTACACCACCGCGTGTTCCCCGCCTTGCAGACGCTTGCCGTGAAGTGCTGGACGGGAAAACTCACCGCATTGCCTTATGCCGACTTCGACGAGAAACGCCTTCTTTTGAGCGAAGCTCCGGGCGTGAACGAGTTGGGCCATTTGGGCAAACCCGGCACGGTGGTCTTCCAGAAGGCTACGGTGGCTCCCGGCGAAGAGCTTTCGGTGGAGGAGATTGGCTACAACTACTCGGTGAGCTTCACCGTTGAAGGCAAGAAGGAGACGAAGGGCACGGAACTGTTTCGTTCGTCGAGCGCCGTGGTTTATCTCTCCGACCCCGAGCAGGGCAAACTGGCTTTCGAGCACGAAGGTTACCGCAATCTCTTCAACTACCGCATTCCCGTGGGCGAGACACATACGCTGACCATTGAGGGCACGAACAAGGTGACGCGCCTTCTCGTGGACGGAAAGTTGAAAGAGGAACTGGGACCGAAAACGCTCTACGTGATGCGCGACCAGGACCGCGCGCATTATCAGGTGAAGGGTACATACACTTACGAACCTGTGGTTTACCAGCCCACCGACCAGATTTACTACCAGCGTACGCTGGTGTTCCCTCTCCGCAAGGCGGGTCAGTTCAAGAGCAAAGTGACGGAACTGACGGTGAAGGCGGAGGAATAGGTCTCAATTCATATTGCCTCGTTTGACGCAAAGCGTATGGGGGCGAAGCGCATGGGGGTCAATACTCCATTCTTGACTGCTCTACACTTTAGCACATTCTTTCAACGCGCTGTTCTTTTGCTCATTGATATAAGAATGATTTATCGTGTAGAACTGTCAAGACTGGAGTATTGACCCCCATGCGCTTCGCCACATGCGCTTCGCTCTACACATTTCTTATAGGCGCTAGCCACGCAAAAGCCTACGCGAGGCCGTTCTTTCTTGGCTTTTGACGAATTTTTCTATGCTCGTGAACGATTCTTTGGTTAACGCGAGTTAATGTTTTAAGAAAACGAATCGTTTTTTGGGTTCTTGTACACAAAAAAGTACTTTTGCCACACAATCTTTGCTAACCACAGTTTGCAGAACTAACCACAAGTCCGAAAAATCCATTAATACATTTATACATGAAAGCAAAACTACTATTTTCCGCTGTACTCGCTGCCACGTTAGGCTTCGGGTCGGCACAAGCTGCAGGGCCAAAGCATGCGGCTTCGTCGGGCGTCAAGGCTACGGCCGACGAAACGACTACCGAGTATGTCGACGTCACCGACATCTATGCTTCAAACTGCGGGTTTGACATCGCAAGCGATTATCGAACGGCAAACATTTCTACTAGCGGCAATAATAACGACACGACATATCCTGCTACAGGCTGGGCCATTGGCACCACATCCAGTTGGCATGGTGGTGGCGTGCTTGAAATAGGTTCAAGCTGCACATGTAACAGTGCAACTGCTCCATCAACAAACGCAAATGGCCAAAAGTTAGGGGGGGCGCTTGGTCTTACTGCCGCATGGGGAGGAACTGTTCAGTACACCCAAGCCGTAATTCTTCCCGTAGGTAGTTACCAAATAGAAGCAGCCGTTTATGGTACCCAAGGAAAGAGTATCAGCAGTAACCTTTTTGGCTATGTAGAAAACAGCGGCACTACACACTACGGAACTACCAAATCATTCACCAAAGGTCAATGGACTACTGAAAAAGTTTCGTTTACGCTCAGCGCTTCCGACGCAGGTAAACTTTCCGTGGGATTTGGCGCAGTAAGTGATGGTTCTGGAAATAACGACAGACTCTTTGTAGACTACGTAAAAATATACCAGGACAAGTCCAGCGCCGTAACCTACTGCACTTCACTTTTAACCGCTGCCAAAGAAGCAGCGAACACCGCACTGAAAGACTACGCGAGCTACGAAGGCGATGAAAAAACTGCCCTTCAAACGTTGGTAAACAAAGATACGCCAACGGATTATAAGGAGATGTATACTCTTGCCAATAGCATTGTTTCTGCAACTGAAGCCTTGAAATTAAAATACGAAGAGGCTAAAAATAAGGCTGAGATTGAAAACATCTTAAAGACCTACCCTACCAATATCACTTCCTCCCTCGGCACTTGCACAGGTAACATGGGGTCTACAAACGACCAGCACTGGAGCGGAAACGCCTCCACTACCTATTGGGATAAATGGGAAAATTCTGCAACTGACGTGGCCATGACCTTCCCCGCCGTAACTCTTCCCAAAGGAAAATATGCTGTTCTCGCCACCGCTCGTACCAATTCCGACAATGGCTACATTAGCGTGAAAGTAGGCGAGAACGAAGCACAGACGGTGAAAATAGCCAATCGCGGAGGCGAGGGCTACGGTGTAGACACCGAAGGCAACGCCAATTTCTCAGCCGACGGCACCTATGCCAACAACGGAAAAGGTTACGGATGGATTTGGCACGCCATTGAATTTGAGGTAACCGACGACGAAGCAAGCGTAGTGCTTTCGTTCGGCGCTGGGCTCAACAACTCATGGGTCAGCGTTTGCGACATCAAACTCCTCTCTGCCAACGAAGCCGACACGAAAGAAGTGCTCGCCGCTCTTGAGGAAGCCAAAAAAGATGCCCAAACAGCTCTCGACAATGTAAAGGCCTACTACACCGGCACAGAATATACCACCCTCGAAAACCTCATCAAGCAGGAGAACCCCACAAGCTACGACGACATCGTGGCTCGCACCGCTGAAATCAACACCGCCATTGAAACCCTCTACACCGCCGCCCTTCCTTTCTACGTGGCAGCAGCAAAGAAAGCCTATCCCTACGACGTGACCGAAAAGCTCGGCACTTGGAGCGGCGACATGGTGACCAACTCCAGCCAGCACTGGAGCGGCGACAACTCACGCACCTATTGGGAACAAGTTGGCGAGAAATGGGGCGCTTCTTCCTGGACTTCCTCCATGAAGTTCCCCGAAGTGCAGCTCCCCGCAGGCACCTACGTACTCCTCGCCACCGGTCGCGGTTCCGCCAACAGCGTGAGCTACATGAAGGTAAGCGTCAACAACGACAACGTTTCCTACGAAACCGAATTTCCCGCCAAGGGCGACACGGGCTTAGGCGTAGACACCAAAGGCAATGCCACCTTCGCTGAAGACTCTACTTACTGCAACAACGGCGCAGGCCGCGGCTGGGAATACCGCGCACTTGAGTTCACCGTTGCTGAAGACGACAAGGTAGTCGTGGAGATTGGCGGTTCTGCCAACCAGACTCAGCAATGGATTAGCATCTCCGACCTTCAACTCCTCAGCAGCAACGACCTCCTTAAAGAGGAGAAGATGGCTGCATTCACGAAGGATATTGAACTGGCAACAGAATACCTGAACACCATCTGCGACATGGACGAAGAGTCCAAGAGCTTGACCTTTGCATCTGATTGCATCGGCGAAGAAGAAGAATCTGACATTGTAAAAGCCTTTGAGATTGCCTCCGGTTATGCTGCAGGAGACGAAAAGAACTCCAACGAAATCGTTGCTGACCATCAGAAATACCTTTCTCTCTTCAAGTCCGGCGTGAAGGCTGCCTTTGAAGGCAAAGCGCTCCAGACTCCCCAAAAAGGCGAGAAGTTCAACGTGGTCATCGCTGGCAACGACGGTTACAACCACAACGGCAAGTACCTCACCGCCAAGTACAACGCTTCTTCTCAAGGCTACTACGCCATGGGTTACACGGAAGACGAAGCTTCTTACTACAGCCAGGCCGTAGAACTCGAAGCCGTAGAAGGCGAGACGAACACCTTCGTGATGAGCTTCACCGCTGCCGACGGCACGAAGTGCTACGTATGCACCGGCACTGTCTATAATGGCAACAACAACCAGCTCCGCGCAACCACCGACGAGACGAAAGCGCTCAAAGTGAAGGTAGAAGTTGACCTCGACAACATCTTCTCCACCGCTCCCTACCATCTCGTCAACACTGCCAACAGCCAGTACATCAGCGCCAACGGCACCGATGACACGGGTTTCTACACCGCAAACAGCGCATACAAGAACTTCCAGATTGTTGCCGCCGCCAAGCACAGCTGCACGCTCACAGTGACCGATGCCCAGTGGGCCACCTTCATCGCTCCCTTCGATGCCGAACTCCCCAGTGGCGTGACCGCCTACAGCTGCTCCGCTGCCGACACCGACAACAACCTCGTGCTCGTGAAGGCTGAAAGCATCAAGGCCAACACTCCGTACATTCTCCATGCCGAGACTGCCGTAAGCAGCGAACTCAGCGGTTACGCTTGCGCCACGGCTTCTGCCTACACCGCAGGTGCCCTCACCGGTACATTCGCCAAGATTGACAACGTGGGCAAGGACGCCAACCGCTACGTGCTCCAGAAGCAGACCATCGATGATGAAGAAAGCGTAGCCTTCTTCCTCGTCAAGTCCGACAATGTTTGGTGCGACGCTTACCGCGCATACCTCACCATGAACCAAGCAAACGGTGTAGCCGCATTCACCTTCGCCGACAAGACCGTCGACGGCATCGGCAACGCTGCCCTCAACGCCGACGTCACCGAAGTGGCACGCTACAACGCCGCCGGCCTCCGCATCGCAGCTCCCGTGAAGGGCGTGAACCTCGTGAAGTACAGCGACGGCCGCGTAGTGAAGCAAATTGTAAAATAAACCTCGAAAACATTCCGACATGAAGAAATACGCAACGCCCGTACTTCGGGTTATAGAAATAGGCGCCGACTCCACGCTGCTTACAGGCAGCAACCCAAAAGTCGACAACGAAAACGCCGCCGCCGGCGGCACTTCAAACCTCAGCATCTTCGACGAAATCTACCACGACGACTGGTCCGATGCCGACGAAGAGTAATAAGTAATGGTTAAGTAACAGTAAAGGCAGACGCGCTTTGGGCGTCTGCCTTTTTTTTCTTGTGCGCCTTAAAATAGACGTGTAGAGCGTGACGTTTTGGAAACGTCACCCCCATGAGCGGGGATGTTGCGATTGGGAAAAACGTGTAGAGCTGTCAAGACTGGAGTCTTGACCCCCATGCGCTTCGCCCCCATGCGCTGCGCCCCATGCGCTGCGCCCCATGCGCTTCGCCCCCATGCGCTGCGCCCCATGTGCTTCGCCCCCATGCGCTGCGCTTCATACCCTTAGCCCATAAGTCTCAATAAACGAAAAGTTTTTCCTAAATTTGCAGCCAAAACGCAAGGTGTGAGGAAGAAAGCACACAATTTTCGCTTTTCTTCCGACTCCCAAAGAATCCTTCCACAACATGTTTGAAAATCTCAGCGAAAGACTCGAGCGGTCTTTCAAAATACTCAAGGGTGAAGGCAGCATCACGGAAATCAACGTAGCCGAAACCCTCAAGGACGTGCGCCGCGCCCTTCTCGACGCCGACGTCAACTACAAAGTGGCAAAAACCTTCACCGACACGGTGAAGCAGAAAGCCCTCGGCCAGCAGGTGCTCACTAGCGTGAAGCCGGGACAGCTCATGGTGAAGATTGTCCACGACGAACTTGCCACGCTCATGGGCGGACATGCCCACGAACTCAAGCTCGCAAGCCGTCCTTCCATCATTCTCATGGCAGGTCTCAACGGTGCGGGTAAGACTACGCTTTCCGGCAAACTCGCCTTCTTACTCAAGACGAAGAAGGCACGCAAGCCGTTGCTCGTGGCGTGCGACGTGTATCGTCCCGCAGCCGTGGAACAGCTCCGTGTGTTGGCAGAGCAGATAGAAGTGCCTATCTACATGAACCTTGAGGAGAAGGATCCCGTGAAGATTGCCCTCGAAGGTGTGCAGGAAGCCAAGGCAAAGGGTTACGACACGGTCATCGTGGATACCGCCGGCCGTCTCGCCGTAGACGAAGAGTTGATGAACGAGATTGCCGCCATCAAGAGCGCCATCAACCCCGACGACACGCTCTTCGTGGTCGACGCCATGACGGGTCAGGACGCCGTAAACACTGCCAAGGAGTTCAACGACCGCCTCGACTACGAAGGCGTGGTGCTCACGAAGCTCGATGGTGACACCCGCGGCGGTGCAGCCCTCTCCATCCGCACGGTGGTAGACAAGCCCATCATGTTTGTGGGTACGGGCGAGAAGATGGAAGCGCTCGACGTGTTCCACCCCGAACGTATGGCAGACCGTATTCTCGGCATGGGCGACATCGTGAGTCTTGTGGAACGCGCACAGGAACAGTTCGACGAGAAAGAAGCGCTCAAACTACAGCGTAAGATTCAGAAGAACCAGTTCGACTTCAACGACTTCCTTGCCCAGATTCAGCAAATCAAGAAGATGGGCAACCTCAAGGACCTCGCTTCCATGATTCCCGGTGTGGGCAAAGCCTTGAAGGACGTGGAGATTGACGACAATGCCTTCAAGGGCATCGAAGCCATCATCCTTTCCATGACACCGAAGGAACGCCAGCACCCCGAATGCCTCAACCAAAGCCGCAAGCTTCGCATTGCCAAAGGTTCGGGCACTACCATTCAGGAAGTGAACCGCCTCGTCAAGCAGTTCGACCAGACGCGCAAGATGATGAAGATGGTCACCGGCTCCAAGATGGGCCAGATGATGAAACACATGCCCAAGATGCCGGGTATGCCCAAGATGGGATAAGCCCGCGCACCACACCTAACGCACACTTATGACAACTTGGTACGATTCCTCTTCCGAGGTCTCGCACCAAGTTGTTTTTTTATCTCTTCGCGACTGTGGGGAGTTTGTAAAACAAAAAATTGTACTTTTGCTTTATAAGGATATGAAGGCGAAGCGCATGAAGAGCCTCACGAAGGCTTTTGCATGTTGCGCGCTCCATGGGGGTAACGTTTTCAAAACGTCACGTTCTACACGAGGTTTACAAAGCGAAGCCGCGCAATAGCCACCATGCGACTTGGTGTCTTGATTGCCATGCGCCGTGTAGAGCGCGAGGTTTTGGAAACCTCGCCTCCATAAGCGATGAAAAGCCCATGCACTGATTAACCTTGCGCTAGCGCCCCATGTACATCACCCCTACCCCATAGCTCATATTATATTAACCCCATACACCCTACTCCATGCAACTGATAGACGGAAAGGCCACGGCAGCCGCGATAAAGAAAGAAATAGCCGAAGAAGTAGCAGAACTTGTAGAGGCCGGCAAGCGCCGTCCGCACCTTGCCGCCGTGCTCGTAGGACACGACGGCGGCAGCGAGACCTATGTGCGCAACAAAGTGCTGGCGTGCGAAACGTGCGGTTTCCGCTCGAGCCTCATTCGCTACGAAAGCGACGTGACGGAAGAGGAACTCCTCGCCTGTGTGGCGCGCCTCAATGCCGACGACGAAGTGGACGGTTTCATCGTGCAGCTTCCCCTACCCTCCCACATCTCCGAACAGAAAGTGATTGAGGCCATCGACTACCGCAAGGACGTGGACGGTTTCACTCCCGTCAACGTGGGACGCATGGTGGCGGGTCTGCCCTCTTTCATCTCTGCCACGCCGAAAGGCATTCTCGAACTCCTCCGCCGCTACGACGTGCCAATGAGCGGGAAGAAGTGCGTCGTCCTCGGTCGTTCCAACATCGTGGGCAAACCGATGGCTTCGCTCATGATGCAGAAGCAGTATGGCGACGCCACGGTGACGGTGTGTCATAGCCACAGCACCACGCTACGCGAGGAATGCCTCTCGGCGGACATCATCATTGCCGCCATTGGCCGCCCGGGTTTCCTTACGGCAGATATGGTGCGCCCCGGTGCCACGGTGATTGACGTGGGCACGACGCGCGTGCCCGACGCAACTCGTCCGAAGGGCTTCCGCCTCTGCGGCGACGTAGACTTCGAGAACGTGGCGCCGAAATGTGCGTTCATCACTCCCGTGCCGGGCGGCGTAGGTCCCATGACCATTACCATGCTTATGGCAAACACGCTTGAGGCATATAAGAGGAGGGAGGAAGAATAAAACGCTTTTTAGGCATGGGGGGAAGACTCTAGGCCTCACGGAGGCTTTTGCGTGGCTTCGCTTTGAGCTGCCGTGTAGAGCAGTCAAGACTGGAGTCTTGACCCCCATGCGCTTCGCCCCCATACGCGTTCATCAATCGACTAAGTGAATTTCAAAAAATAACTTGCGCAGTTTTTCAATTGGAAAAATGCGCCAACGACGGGCTGAAAGCCCAACCTGCGCCTAGCCCAGGGCAACGCCCTGGGTACCATCGTGAGTAGCAACGCGCCCTGAAAGGGCAAAAGCGTTTATATCATATGGTTTC